>JAUSDQ010000044.1 GCA_030650525.1 Sulfuricaulis sp. | reverse complement strand
GCGTAACGTGGTTTCCACCACGATGGATACTTCATCCCGTCCGCCGATATTCATGCTGAATTCCCGAATGACCCCGAATATCTCAAAATCCGCGCTCCCGGCGGCGGCCTTGCCGCCCTCGGTCACCGTTTGGAACCCGCTGGCGCTGAACTGGTTTTCCATCGCGGCGGTTACCGTGCTGGAAAGGTTCTCCATAACCAACTCCGTGCCATGCATGTCAAGGACCGTGGCCTTGATGTCGCCGATTTTCCTGGAAGGGGCAGCAGGCCTGGCGTCGGTATATTCTGACAAGCGCAGCACGATGGGGCGTTTGGGGTGGACAATTTGGCTGGACGCGAGTTGGGGGGCGATGTCCAATTGCAGGGCGGCCGGAGCGGGGCCGAAGGACGGCATGCTTGTGCAGCCCGCCACCCCAAGCCATACCACGCCGTAAATACCGTAGCGGAAAAGGCCGCCGACTTTCCCCAGGAGTCGGTTAGTCTTCATGGTTCCATGCATCTTCTGTTTTCCCCGGATCCGGAGCTTCCCATCAAAAAAAGGGGGAAAGCCGGCATCGGCTTTCCCCCGCACCAGAGGCTATGCTTTCCCGGCAACCGGGAGCGGTCTTTTCAGAATGCGCCGAACAGCATGAGCGTCACGAGCTGGTCGCCGCTGGCTGGCAGCGGGTCATAGGCGCTTCCGGAATATTTCGAATAGTTCAACTGAAGCTGCATGTTTTGCACAATTTGATAGGTGCCGGCCAGCGTCAAAGCATTGGCACCGTTTTTGGTGGCCGCGCCGTTATCTCCCTTGCGATAGGCGAGCATGAGTGTCGCCTTGCGGGGCACAACGCCAAGCTCGGCCGCGATCGCCGTGGCGGTTTTGTCGTTCGGATTGGAGTTGAAAAAGTTCGTGGTAGTGCTGCCGGCTGCCGTGCCACTGGCGTTGGCATGGGACAGATAAATGCCCAGCGGCATGGCCCCGATCGCGCCTTGCGCCTGGCCGTCGATGGCCCACGCCTTGGTATCGAACTTTACGATACTCGGATCGGTCGCGGTACCACTCCAAGACTGAATGCCCGCGCCCAAGTCCCAACTTCCAACCTTTGGGGTCGCCGCCAGCCGGAGATAGTTCGCCGTTGGGCTACCAGATTGCTGTTTCACAGAGCGTGGCGACCACTTGCTCAGGTTGGCAAAAAACTGCGGCGTGTAAGCGATAGCGGCAAAGCCTTCCGCGTCGGTGCCCGTGCCGATGTACTGCTGCGCGGATATGTCCTCGCGGTGCTCCATGATCCGCTGACCCCGCACCGCGCCCGTATTCAGCAACTCAAATCCATACGCCACGCCTTGACCTGCCGTGGTGAAGGGAATCACACCCGCCTTGACGCCGCCCATGTCGAATACGAAAGGCATTTTGAAGTTTTCCACTACGGGATCACCTTTAGCCTGCAAGTTCAATTCAACCTGGGCGCCGATATTTTCGCTGACCCGCCCTCCCATCATCAGGAGCATCTCATCGAAGAATTGCAGTTGGCCGTTGTTCTTGTTGTGGGTACCGGCGACCGTGGCCCCGTTGGTTTTCTGGTACCGCGCCTTCATGACCAGGCCGGCATTCAGGATTTCCGGGAGAGACAGGTTCTCGCCCTCAACTTTGCCCTGCTTGCCCATCAGGGTATAGCCGCCTGCCTTGAAAGCCCGGCCGGTTTCATTGAGCGCCGGGTAATGCTGAAAGTGACAGGTGGCGCAGGCGCTGCCCGTCTGGCGGGAAAAACCGGCGGTCGCCTGACTTTCGGTGGGAACGGCAAATGCCACACAGAGAGCGGATAGTGCCAGAATTTGTTTGAACCGCTTGTTCTTGTCCATTGAGAATCTCCTCCTTAGATGTGTGAGCTGAAGTATCGAATAAATTAGCCAACTTAACCAGCTAAAACGTTGATGCAGATCAATCCGGCAAGTACTGGGTGAATGGAGAAGTGGACCCGGAAATCTGGACACGGGGGCAAATAGCGAACCTGCACTTGGGTAAAGGCATCGCCCGGCAGTCGTACACCACGCCCAGAGAAACGAAGCTCGGTTCGGGGGCGCTACTTGATTTGAGTCACCAAGTATTCGACCGCGGCCTTGACGTCGGCATCGGCAAGGGAAGCATTACCGCCCTTCGGTGGCATCGCCCCCTTGCCTTTGATCACCGAGGCGGCCAGCGCATCGTTACCCTGCTTCAAACGAGGTTGCCAATTCGCCATCTCGCCTTTCAATTTCGGAGACATCAGATTGTGGCAAGGAAAGCAGGTTTTTTCGAACACCGCCTTGCCATCGGCGGCGGATGCCTGCCCAATGCTGATCAGCACCGCCAAGCTTGTAATCGTGATCACCGCGAGGTTCATGTCAATTTCCTTTCAGTTGGGTGCACTTTAAGATTGCTTAGTACACTTCTACTGTATGTTACATTTGGCCCGGCTGCGATAAGTTAACCGGCAGGTCAAGGGTTCTATCCGGCTTGCGGTCAGCCAATATCGCCGCCCTCCCTCTCGGCCACCTGCGAAGGTGCCGGAGATTATCGCCACCCAAGCGAACCATGCATACAGCTTGGTCATGTACCAGGCGCTGACGTCCAGCATAGTGCAGACAAGAAAATCTGTGCCAGGGTCGCGATTTTGCGGTCACGAGGGATTTCCGAGAGGTTATCAGCACGGTTCTTGCGCGGCACAAGCGTGCGCCGCGCCCTCGGTATGCGTAACGGGATTGCCCAGTCTCCCTCGCACCTTCGCTTTGCGCTCCGTGGCGCGCAGCGGCTGTCGCGACGCGAAATCGCCGAGATGCTCGGCCTGACGGAAGAGACCGTGAGCCGCGTCATGGCCGACTTCGCCCGCAAGAAAATCATCGGCAACGGAAAAGGCTTTATCCGCATCCTCGATCGGAAGTGGCTCGAAGAGACCATCTTGCCCGCGAACTCACACGCCATACCCATGACGTCGTCGTGGCAGCTGCCCGGCAACTAGCGGGCCGTCGCTCCCTTCACATTGCCGTCATCCAGCACCACGGTCACGCACACAATATCCCTAGAAACGGTGGGACAGCGATGCCGAGATAACGTGCACGGTATAGTCTGGGCTATCCTCGCCCAGGGTAATGACGTTGGCCAGGGTATTGGCGTCGACGTTGTCGACTGCCCAGTCGCTCGATTTGTAGCTTTCAATCATGTAGCGCACCTTGAGAGAGGTGTCGGTCTTCATCTTATAGTTGGCGTAGAGGCTGATACTGCCGAGCTGGGTCTTGAGCAGCGGCAGCGGGGCCGAGGTCAGCGCCGAGCCGGTGTCGACCTCCACGCGCCCCTGGGTTCTGGCGTACACGTAATCCGCGCCGACATCGAAGCGATTCTTCAGAATCGTCCGCTTGAAGCCAAGACCCACGGTGTCGACATGATCACTGTGCTTGGCATGCCAATCGCGCGTCGGATCCGCCGCCTGCGTTAATTTCACGGCACCGCCTGAAAACGATCTGCCGTCCTGATCCGACCTCATGTATTCGTACGTATAGAAGGCATAGAGCGTCATCCTCTCGGACGGGATGAAGGTGGCATCCAGCGTGTAATTGTTCATGTTGCTCTCGGTCAATCCCTTGTCTGAGTTTGTATAGTTGTCGCCGAGATATGCCGCGGAAAGACCGATGTTGACTCTCTCGCCCGGCATGACGTTGGCAAACAACGCCACCTTGTCTCGCACACGGTCAGCGAGCATGTACTTGCGCAGACCCGGGTAATTCTCCCACCCTCCGGCCACGGTGGCCGTGTAAGCCGGCGCGTAGCCCGACAGGAACGGATGTTCGCCGACATAGGTTGAGCCCGTTCGATCCGCGCGTGACAGCCGGATACCGCCGCTGACGCTGTCCGCAAACGCGCTCTTGAGCCCAAGTTTGAAGGTCCTCTCGTCGGTTTCCTCTCGTTCCGAGTAGGTACGCTCGATCTTGCTGCGCTCGACCCCGCCCGTCACATCGGTGCGGTGGGTGATTTGATAGCCCAGGTCAACCTTCACCTGATTCTCCCTGTAGCTGTAAGGCTCGTTAAAGCGCCGCCGATCGCTGGTTGCGGCGGTATTCTGGGTCTGGGAATCACCGCCGATATAGACGTATTCCTTCCGCGGGGTTTTGTTGTCGCGGTCATCGTAGCGCCAGGCGGTGCTCCAGTTGAATTTCGGTGTCGGTCGGGAGGCCAGCGTCAGGTTCAGCAGCGTGGTATCGATCCGGCCTTGCAGCGACGAGGCCGGCAGACCTTGTGTGATGCTCGCCGCCAGCGTCGGGTTGACCGTATAAGGTAAAAAAGTCTCGTCCTGTAGCATCCGGCCGATGGCGAGATCCGCCATCAAGCGCGTCTGGTCGGTAAAATTAAAGCCCCCCGATGCGCTGAGTTGGTGGAAGTTATTGTCCGGCGGCAGTCCCATCTGGCCCTGGCCGCCCGCCGCGTAACCGGCCGAGGCATCCCAGCCGGCAATGGCCGCGTACGGATTCTGCCAGGTCAGCGAGTTGTTCTCGTCCTTGAACAGCGACATGGAATAGCCGAACTGAAACTGCTTTTTGTCATCGGCATAGCTCAACATGGCATCGAATTGGTCGGTCACGTAGTCGACCGGCTCCGGCAGGATTACTGCGCGGGGATTGCCGCCGGAGTTGCCAATGACCGCGCCGAGAGTTTTCAAGCCTTCCTTTCTCTCTTGCCGGTAGCTTGTTTTGAAGTCCCAATGGTCCGAAAGCGACTTGCCCGCCCCCACTGTCACGCGCTTGCGTTCGGTGTCGATATCGACGGTCTTCAGGCTCGGCAGGAGCTGGGGCATGCTGGCCGTCGTGGTCCCCGCGGTCCATCCGCCGGGCAAGGTCAGATTGGCGCCTCCCACGCCATAGAAGATTGTCTTGGCCGAATCGCTGCGCAAGGCCGGTATCTGGTCATACTCGAGGAATACTTTGTAATTGCCCTGAACGCCGGTTTCGACCCTGGCATCGCGTGAGCTCAGCCCCAGGTTGGACCCGCTGATTTCCGTGTACGCCGCGCTGTCGCTGTCGCCGCGTTGCCTGATGTCGACGTTCAGTACGCCATACGTTCCTTTCTTGTCCAGCCCGGTGTACTTGCCGAACTTGAACGAGCTGTCGCCGCTGACGTTCATGGCGCCGACCTCGATTTCGCTCCGCACATGGGTCAGGTCGCGCACCGTCTCGGCCTCGTCTTCCTGGGCGACCGCCGCCACGGGCAACAACCAGATCGCGGCGATGGCCACCGCCAGGACGTTCTTTCTGAAAATCCCGTCATTGCACTTCATCCGTATGGCATTCATGGCGCACCTCGTTTATAAAGTTTGTATCCGCGCTTATCGCGTCTTGCGTACCCCTGACGGGTGATTCGACCCGTGTACCTGCGAATGGCAGTTCAGGCAGTTCTTGCCGAGCAACTGCTGAGCCGGCGCCGCCCCCGGCAGACCGGTGCCGCTGTAGGCGGTGCTCGGATGGTACTGCACCAGGTGGCACTGCTGGCACAGCCACGGGCCGCGCTGTTTGAGCAGCGACGCATGCACCGAGCCGTGCGGCTTATGGCAGATGGTGCAGTCCTCGCGCACCGGCGCGTGCTCCCACAGGAAGGGGCCGCGCTTTTCCGCGTGGCAGGTATAGCAGGTCTCATTGACCGTACCCTTCACCAGCATCTTCGGCCCGGTGGAGCCGTGCGGGTTGTGGCAGTCGCTACAGGCAACCTTGCCATCCCGGATCGGATGCGACGATGGCAACAGGATTTCCGCCCGCTTTTCCTTGTGGCAGTTGAAACAGACCTCGGGCTGTGTCTGCTTGACCAAGACCGGGTCCTTGCCGGCGTGGATGGTGTGACACGAGGCACAGGCAAGATTTTCGATCTCGTGTTGACTGCCTTTCCAGTGCATGCGCAGACCGTTCTCGTGGCAGGTGAGGCAGGCGTCGTTGCGTGCCACGACGGGCGTGGCTGAGTTCTTGCTGAACACGCGGTCGGGTTTCGGCTGTGGCTGGCCCGCGGGGACATTCACCATATGAGCCTCGCTTTTCCCATGGCAGCTTGTGCAGGTCGGCGTGCGACCGTCTGCCGTGGCGCCATGCTTGGTCTTGCCTATCGAAAGCAGCTTGGGGCTGTCGGTCTCATCATGGCAGCGCGTACACTTGGCATCGCCCCTGAGAACAAGATCCTTGGCTCCCAACGCGGATTTTTCTTTCCCTTCACCCAGTGTTGGAAGATCCGCCGCCAGCGCGGTAGAGATTCCCCCGAGGCCACCGATGAGCGCGCACAAGACCACTACTGCTTGCCGCATGAATTTCATTTTAACCCCCTATCATCATTCTTTCATCTTCACCGTTACCGTAGCCACAAAAAAGTAACCATTCCGTCCACCAATCTTAGTCGCATACTTACACGCAATTGTGCTTAATGTAATTGATATATCGCAATCGGAAATTTGATCAGGGTCAACATTCTTGAAATAGCCCGAACGAACAAGAGTACACGTATTCCTATCAAGGGCTTTTAGCTAAAGCCTCTTTTGAACCTGCCTGCGGCCGCTCGTGGTTGCAAATCGAAACGTGGCCGTGGGAGAGGGGACGGAGGGGGGGGGCGGACCCCCGTTCGAACTCTGGTCAGTTAAGCCTGGTCTTTTTTACTCATAGCCCTTGGGCAGCTCGTGCGCTATTCCCTTATGACAGTCGATGCAAGTTTTGCCACTCGCGCGCACAGACTCGATGGTATGTTTCTTCTGGGCACTTGGATCCTGCTTCGCCAGGTCCATAGAAATCAGCGTGTGGCAATTGCGGCATTCGCGCGAATCCGTTGACTTCATGGTCGCCCACACGGTTTCGGCGAGTTCCAAACGATGGGCTTCGAATTTCTCCCGGGTGTCGATGGTGCCGGCCATTTTGTGGAACAACTCGTTCGTGGCGCGGATCTTGCGGGCTATCTTGTAGATCCACGGCCTGGGAACGTGACAGTCCGGGCACGTTGCCCGAACGCCTGTGCGGTTCTTGAAGTGGATCGTCTGCTGGTACTCTTGGTAGACGTAGTCATGCATTTCGTGACACGAGGTACAGAAAGCCTCCGTGTTGGTCGCCTCCAGAACCGTGTTGAACCCGCCCCAGAAAATGATACCTGCCACGAACATCAGTAAGCCGCCCGACGGGATCCACAGCAGGTACCACTTATACGGCGGGTGCCATAACTTAGGCCAGCGTCGCTCGACGGGCTTTTCGTTTTCTGTGGGTTCAGACATACCTTATCCCCCTTAAATCTTAAATCGTTCTAGGTGCAGGTTCGAGATTTACACCAGCAGACATGCCGCCCGGTCTAGCAGGTTTGAGATTTACTCGAGCAGATTTTTTCCACCCAGTCTATTTGAAACTCGCGTAGTAATTCAGAAGCGCTTCCATTTCCGTTTTGTCGAGTTTGTTAAACTTCGGCTTCATCTTATCAGCCAACGTGCGCTTCTCGGCATAGAACGCTAAGAATTGGTGCTTCAGATAGGGTGTCCACTGGCCGGCCAGAATACCTGAGTCATCGCTGGCAACACTGCCGGCCTGGGAGTGGCATTTCTCGCAGTCACG
>JAUSDQ010000026.1 GCA_030650525.1 Sulfuricaulis sp. | reverse complement strand
ATTTCCTTGGTCATCGTAACTGAGACCGGAAATAGCGTCGCCGGACTCAGGGTGGGCATCGTGAAATGTCTTGAAGCCTAGTGTGTAGGTTGGCATCACTGGTATCTCCTCCGGTTGTTGCTCGCTCGTTGGATTCGCCGCATTCCACGCCGCCGCTCGGCCAATAATCCCCGTGGCGTGTACGTCGTGATCGTGCCATCCCCCGGAATCACCAACACAGAATATGTGTACGCTGTGCACGTCGGTATCAGCGCGTACCTGATTCGCGTACCACTCGACGTCGTCGGCCGCTTGGTAGTCCGCCATGCCGGTCGCCCGCCAACCATCCGCCCAGCCTAGCTCAGTCACGACGATGGGTGGCACCCGCACACCGGCTTGGCGTAATCCCAAGACTATCGACCTATGCCGAAGTGCATAGTAGTCCGGGTCAACCCACAGGTGCGCCGTTCGCCACTTGCTGTAGACGTGTCGCCCCCAGTACTTGACGGCGGGATGGGCCATCAACGGCCGGATCGTCTCGGCATAGACAGCAAAAAACGCTTCGCCCCGAAGCGGTTCCACGCCGGGCGGCGCGTTGATGGCGCACATCGTCTTGCGGTGCGTCTGGCAGCCCTCGGCGAAGCCGAGCTCGAAGGCCACTTGGCGTTGCAGCCAGTCTAGGTTGCCTGATCGCATCACCTCGTTAAGCCCCTGCCAGCAATCGACGCGCGGGAACATTTGGCACAGGTTATCAGCGCGCCACCAACCCTTCACCCTAAGACCCTCGAGGTTGATATTCTGCAACATGTCGTCTTGGTCTTTGGTCGACCAGTATTCCCTCCCAATGATCTCGATACCGGGCGCTATTCGGTCGGTGAGGGCAAGCGCCCTGTCGAAGAGCAGCACGGTCGATGCCTTGATTGCGTTCGCATCGGCGGCAAGCTCGGGGCGATTCTCATATAAACCAATGCCAAGAAGTCCGCTCACGACCGCCCCACCGCTGCCTTAGCACCCGAGTACAACCCAGCCGACGTCAGCGCCACGGCGATACCGTACAGGGCCCCCATGCGCGCATCACCCGGCGCGATATAGAGCAGCCCAGCCGCCATGCCGAAGACGATCGCAATTAGCGGGTACGCCTCAGTCGGCAGCGCCGGCCGAATCCGCTTGACCGCTTCAGTCAGCGCCGCTACCAGTGGTCCCCAGACTATAAGGATGCCGGCAAGAGCGGCGAATAATTCCTGCGTGTCTTCGATGGTCATAGATCCTCCTACCAGTTATGCGCAA
>JAUSDQ010000013.1 GCA_030650525.1 Sulfuricaulis sp. | reverse complement strand
ACCGAAGCGGTCTGGCGCCAAACGACCGACAGTTTTATCCGCTGTACAGAAAATGCGTTCCGGCACTTTGGCGGCGTGGTCGCGCGCACGGTCATCGACAACCTCAAGGCCGGCGTGATTCAAGCGGACTGGTTCGATCCGGAGCTTAACCCCAAGCTCCTGGAGTTTTGCACTTACTACGGGACGGTGCTCATGCCGACCAAGCCGGGGATGCCCCGGCATAAGGGCAAGGTCGAGCGCGGGGTCGATTACGTCCAGGAAAACGCGCTCCGAGGCCGCCAGTTCAATAGCCTGGCGGAGCAAAACCAGTTTCTGGAAGACTGGGAACGATCGGTCGCCGATACCCGGATACACGGCACCATTCGGGAGCAGGTGTTAAAACGCTTTCTCACGGTCGAGCGGCCGGCGCTGCGACCCTTGCCCGCAATGCTTTTCCCCAGCTTTGAGGAGGCTCCGCGTTCCGTCCATCGCGACGGCCACGTCGAGTTCGGCAAGGCCTATTACTCCGCGCCGCCGGAGTATGCTGGGCGCAAAGTCTGGGTCCGGGCGGATTCGCGACTGGTGCGCCTTTTCAACACCCGGATGGATCAGATCGGCGTTCACGCCCGGGTCGAACCCGGACGGTTCGCCACCGACGCCGCGCATATCCATCCCCACAAACAGTCGCTGATGGAACGCGGCCCCGAGTATCTCCTCGGCCGCTGTCGTCGGCTGGGGCCCGGTTGCGGCGCGTGGGCCGAGGCGATGTATCGGCATCGCGGCGTTTACGGTATCCGCACTCTGCAGGGCCTCTTGCACCTGGCGAAGCAGCATCCTGTCCACACGCTGGAACAGGCGGCGGTGCGGGCGTTGGCGCATGCCTGCTGGCGTCTGCGCGATCTCAGAGCGCTGCTCACCGTGAAGGACAACGTCGTTCAGCTCGATTTCCTCCAGGCCCATCCGCTCATCCGCGATCTCTCGGCCTACCGCGTTGCCTTTCCTCTATGACCACTGCCCAACTCGATTCCACCTTGCGTCAACTTCGGCTTTCCGGCCTTGGCCGCAGCCTTTCAGTCCGCCTGCAGGAAGCGGCCGCCAGTCGTCTCGGCCATGGTGAGTTCCTGGAACTCATCCTCCAGGACGAACTGAACGTCCGCCAACAGCGGCTGCTCGAGAACCGCAAGCGTCTGGCCCAATTCCGCGGCCTCAAAACACTCGAAGACTTCGATTGGCGTTTCAATCCCAAGCTCCCGAAAAAGGAGATCTTCGAGCTCGCCGCGGGTAAGTTCATCACCGAGGCCACCGACGCACTTTTCCTCGGGCCACCCGGCTTGGGGACTATGCCGGGTCCCCGACTATGCCGGGTGGCGTGACTTCCACGCTCTGAAAGCGACGTCGCGCACCCGGCATAGTCCGGAACATTTTACAGGCTGCGAAGGAAACCGAGTAGACGATCGTTGGGACGGAAACGCGTT
>JAUSDQ010000007.1 GCA_030650525.1 Sulfuricaulis sp. | reverse complement strand
ACGGCGAGATCAACACGGTGCGCGGCAACGTGAACTGGATGGCTGCGCGCCATGCCGCAATGTCTTCCAAGGTGTTCGGCGAAGACCTGGATAAGCTCTGGCCGCTGATCGTGGAAGGCCAATCCGATTCTGCCTGTTTCGACAACGCGCTGGAATTGCTGGTGATGGGCGGCTATTCGCTGCCGCATGCGATGATGCTGCTGATCCCGGAGGCGTGGGCGGGCAACCCGCTGATGAATGAAGAGCGGCGCGCTTTTTACGAATACCATGCCGCGCTGATGGAGCCGTGGGACGGCCCGGCGGCGGTGGCGTTCACCGATGGCCGCATGATCGGCGCGACGCTGGATCGCAACGGCTTGCGCCCGGCGCGCTACCTGATCACCGACGACGACATGGTGCTGATGGCGTCGGAAATGGGCGTGCTGGATATTCCGCAACACAAGATCGTCAAGAAGTGGCGTTTGCAGCCGGGCAAGATGTTCCTGATCGATATGCAGGCCGGGCGCATCGTGGAGGATGACGAGTTGAAGCAGCAACTCGCTAGCGCCAAGCCTTATCGCCAATGGATCGATCAGTCGCGCTATTTTCTGGATGATTTGCCGGTGGCCGACAGCCAGGGCGCGACGAGTCGCACTCCTACCGCCCTGCTGGATATGCAGCAGGCATTCGGTTATTCGCAGGAAGACCTCAAGTTCATCCTGACGCCGATGGTCAATAGCGGCGAGGAGCCCATCGGTTCGATGGGCGCGGATGCCGCCTTGCCGGTACTGTCGAATAAAAACCGCTCGCTCTATGATTATTTCCAGCAGTTGTTTGCGCAGGTGACCAACCCGCCGATCGACCCGATACGCGAAGAAATCGTTATGTCGCTGACCTCGTTCATCGGCCCGAAACCGAACCTGCTCGGCATCGACGAAACCGAACCGCCATTGCGTCTCGAGGTGCATCAGCCGGTGTTGTCGAATGACGACATCGCGAAGTTGCACAACATCGCCAAGCTGACGAAGAACCAGTACCAGTCGCTGGTGCTGGACATCACCTACCCCGCCGGCAAGGGTGCGCAAGGTTGCGAGGCAGCAATCGACGCGCTGTGCGCCGCAACCGACAAGGCGGTGACGGATGGCTACAACGTGCTGATCCTGTCCGACCGCGCGGTATCGGGCAAGCGCGTCGCCATTCCCGCGCTGCTGGCTTGCGCGGCGGTGCATCATCACCTGATCCGCGAAGGCAAGCGCACCAGCACCGGGCTGGTGGTGGACACCGGTTCGGCGCGCGAAGTGCATCATTTTGCGTTGCTGGCCGGCTACGGCGCAGAGGCGGTGTGCCCGTGGCTGGCTTACGAAACCATCATGGCGATTAGCCTGCCCGCGAAAACCGATGCCAAGCAGGCCAAGAAGCGCTTTATCAAGGCGATCAACAAGGGCTTGATGAAGGTGATGTCCAAGATGGGCATTTCCACTTACCAGTCTTATTGCGGCGCGCAAATTTTCGAGGCGATCGGCCTGAATGCGGAATTCGTCGCCCGATATTTCACCGGCACGGCGACCCAGATCGAAGGCATCGGCCTGCGCGAAGTGGCCGAAGAGGCGGTGCGCACCCACCGCAGCGCTTTCGGCGCCGACCCGTTGCTGGCCAATGCGCTGGACGCGGGCGGCGAGTATGCTTGGCGCACGCGCGGCGAAGAGCACATGTGGACGCCGGATACCATCGCGAAACTGCAGAACGCCACGCGTACCAACAATGCAGCGACCTTCAAGAAATATGCAAAACTGATCAACGAGCAAAGCACGAAGCTGAAAACTTTGCGCGGCCTGTTCGACATCAAGCCGGCAGGAACAGCAGTGCCGCTGGAAGAGGTCGAACCGGCCAGGGAGATCGTCAAGCGTTTCGTCACCGGCGCGATGTCGCTCGGTTCGATTTCCACAGAGGCGCATACCACGCTGGCGCTTGCGATGAACCGGATCGGCGGCAAATCCAATACCGGCGAAGGCGGCGAGGATGCGGCGCGCTACCGGAAGATCAATGGCGGCGAAATGCTGTCCGATATCATCGGCAAGGGACGTATCGCAAAAGATCGCGAGCTCAAGGCGGGCGATTCGTTGCGTTCGCGCGTCAAGCAGGTGGCAGCAGGCCGTTTCGGCGTGACTGCCGAATACCTTACCAGCGCCGACCAGATCCAGATCAAGATGGCGCAGGGCGCCAAGCCCGGCGAAGGCGGGCAGTTGCCCGGCCACAAGGTGACCGAATATATCGCCAAGTTGCGTTTCTCGGTGCCGGGTGTGGGGCTGATTTCGCCGCCGCCGCATCACGACATCTATTCGATCGAGGATCTGGCGCAGCTCATCCACGACATGAAGAATGCCAACCCGTCCGCCTCGATTTCGGTCAAGCTGGTTTCCGAAGTGGGGGTGGGTACGGTCGCGGCCGGTGTGGCCAAGACCAAGGCGGATCACATCGTCATATCCGGTTTTGACGGGGGCACAGGTGCATCGCCGATTTCCTCGATCAAGCACGCCGGCGCACCGTGGGAACTGGGTTTGTCCGAAGCGCAGCAGACGCTGGTGCTGAACCAGTTGCGCGGCCGCGTTCTCCTGCAAGTGGACGGCCAGCTCAAGACCGGGCGCGACGTGCTGATCGGCGCGTTATTGGGCGCGGACGAATTCGGTTTCGCCACCGCCCCGCTGGTAGTGGAAGGCTGCATCATGATGCGCAAGTGCCACCTCAATACCTGCCCGGTGGGCGTGGCGACGCAAGACCCCGAGTTGCGCAAGAAATTTACCGGCCAGCCAGAGCATGTGGTGAACTTCTTCTTCTTCATCGCCGAAGAGGTGCGCGAGTACATGGCGCAACTCGGTATCCGCAAGTTCGACGACCTGATCGGGCGTAGCGACCTGCTCGATGTCAAACAGGGCATCGCGCACTGGAAGTCGCAGGGACTGGATTTCTCAAGAATCTTCCACCAGCCGGACATGCCGGCCAGCGTGGCGCGCCGCCATGCCGAACAGCAGGATCACGGGTTGGAGAAGGCGCTGGACAATACCCTGATCGCCCAGGCGCAGGGCGCGCTGAACGACCGAAAACCGGTGGCTATCGAGAGCAGGATCAGCAACGTCAACCGCACCGTCGGCACGATGCTGTCGCATGAAGTCGCCAGGCGTTATGGCCAGATTGGGTTGCCTACCGATACCATCAGCGTGAAATTCAGCGGTACAGCGGGGCAAAGTTTCGGCGCGTTTCTCGCGCACGGCATTTCATTCGAGTTGCGCGGCGAAGGCAACGACTATGTCGGCAAGGGGCTGTGCGGCGGGCGCATCGCCATCATGCCGCCGCCGGATTCCAGACTGGTCGCGCACGAGAACATCATCGTCGGCAACACCGTACTGTATGGCGCAACTTCCGGCGAATGCTATTTCAGCGGCGTGGCCGGCGAACGCTTCGCGGTGCGCAACTCAGGCGCCGTCGCGGTGGTGGAAGGCGTGGGCGACCACGGCTGCGAATACATGACCGGCGGCATGGTCATCGTGCTGGGGCAAACCGGGCGCAACTTTGCCGCGGGCATGTCCGGCGGCGTGGCCTTCGTGCTGGATGAAGACGGCGGTTTCGAGAAACGCTGCAACCTGGCGATGGTGGAGATCGAACCTGTTCCTGCCGAAGCCGAGGCCAGCGAAACCGGCGAAGTGGAAGCGCATGGCCGCGTGCATTTTAACCACCTGAACAAGGCGGACGAGCAGGTGCTGCGCGAGTTCATCCGAAACCACTGGCAGCATACCGGCAGCGTGCGTGCCAGGGACATCCTGGAGCACTGGGCGCAATACCTGCCGAAGTTCGTCAAGGTGATGCCGACCGAATACCGTCGCGCGTTGCAGGAAATCGCGGCGCAGCAGAAGGAGGCCGCATAATGGGCAAGATCACCGGATTCATCGAATTCCAGCGGCAGAACGAAGCCAGCCTGCCCGTGGCGAAGCGGCTGAAAAATTACTGCGAGTTCACGCTGCACCTGACCGACGAGCAGGCCAAAATACAGGGCGCACGCTGCATGGATTGCGGCATCCCGTTTTGCACCAGCGGCTGTCCGGTCAACAACATCGTCCCGGACTGGAACGACCTGGTGTACCGCGGCAACTGGCGCGAGGCGCTGGACGTGCTGCATTCCACCAACAACTTCCCCGAAGTCACCGGTCGCATCTGTCCCGCACCGTGCGAGGCGGCCTGCACACTGAACATCAACGACCTGGCGGTGGGCATCAAATCCATTGAACATGCGATTATCGACAAGGGCGGCGAGAATGGCTGGGTGTTGCCGCAGTCCGCGGCGAAGAAGACCGGCAAGAAGGTTGCCGTAGTCGGCTCCGGCCCCGCCGGGCTGGCGGCGGCGCAGCAACTGGCGCGTGCCGGCCACAGCGTGACGGTGTTCGAGAAGAACAGCCGTATTGGCGGCTTGCTGCGTTATGGCATCCCCGATTTTAAGCTCGATAAGCGCCTGATCGATTGGCGCATGGCGCAGTTGCAGGCCGAGGGTGTGATCTTTCAAACCTCCGTATTTATCGGCAAAGAGCTGGACAAGAGCGTGGCTAACGATGCGCAAAAGACCATCGCGCCAAAAGAGTTGCTGAATAAATTTGACGCCGTGATCCTGGCTGGCGGCGCGGAACAACCGCGCGACTTGCCCGTCCCGGGGCGTGAATTGAAGGGTGTGCATTATGCGTTGGAGCTCCTGATCCCGCAGAACAGGGAGATAGCGGGTGATGGCAAGAACCCGATCAATGCCAAGGGCAAGCATGTGGTGGTGATCGGCGGCGGCGACACCGGCTCCGATTGCGTGGGCACTTCCAACCGCCACGGCGCGGCTTCGGTCACCCAGATCGAAGTGATGCCGCGCCCGCCGGAAACAGAAAACAAGCCGCTGGTGTGGCCGAACTGGCCGATGAAGCTGCGCACTTCCAGTTCGCATGACGAGGGCTGTCAACGCGACTGGGCGATCGCCACCAAAGAGTTTGTCGGCAAGAACGGCAAGGTTGAAAAACTGCGCGCGGTGCGCGTCGAATGGAAAGACGGCAAGATGAACGAAGTTGCGGGCAGCGAGTTCGAACTGAAAGCCGATCTGGTGTTGCTGGCGATGGGTTTCGTCAGCCCGGCGCAAAAAGTGCTCGATGCGTTCGGCGTGGAAAAGGATGCGCGCGGCAACGTCAAGGCAACGACCGATGGCGCAGGTTGCTACAAGACCAGCGTGGACAAGGTATTCACCGCAGGCGATATGCGCCGAGGCCAGTCTCTGGTGGTCTGGGCGATCCGCGAAGGCCGCCAGTGTGCCCGGGCGGTGGACGAGTTCTTGATGGGCTCGTCGGTGCTGCCGCGCTAAACACAAAACCCTTTATCCGCAGATTACGCAGATTAAACGGATTCAAATCTGCGTAAATCTGTGTAATCTGCGGACTGATTTTTTTATAGGTTAACCATGAACTTCAAACTGAAAAACGACACCTTCCTGCGCGCGCTGCTGCGCCAGCCGACCGACTACACGCCGCTGTGGATGATGCGTCAGGCTGGCCGCTACCTGCCGGAATACCGCGAGACGCGCAAACGCGCGGGCAGCTTCCTCGGCCTGTGCAAGAGCCCGGACTTCGCCACAGAAGTGACGATGCAACCGCTGGATCGTTTTCCGCTGGATGCCGCGATCCTGTTCTCCGACATCCTTACCGTGCCGGATGCAATGGGCCTGGGGCTGTATTTCTCCGATGGCGAAGGGCCGAAGTTTAAGCATCCATTGCGCGACGAAGCGGCGATCAAGGCGTTGCGCGTGCCGGATATCGGCAAAGACCTGAAATACGTGACCGATGCCGTGACACAGATCCGCAAGACACTGGATGGTCGCGTGCCGCTGATCGGCTTCTCCGGCAGCCCGTTCACGCTGTCATGCTACATGGTCGAAGGCGGCGGCAGCGAAGACTACGCCAAGGTGAAAACCCTGATGTATAACGAGCCGAAGCTGATGCACCACATCCTCGAAGTGACCACGCAGGCGGTGATCGCTTACCTGAACGCGCAAATTGAAGCGGGCGCGCAGGCCGTGATGGTTTTCGATTCCTGGGGTGGCGTGTTGTCGCATGCGGCGTTCCACGAATTCTCGCTGGCCTACACGCATCGCATCATAGATGGGCTGATCAAGGAAAAAGACGGTGTGCGCATACCTAGCATCGTATTCACAAAGGGTGGCGGTCTGTGGATTGAAAGCATCGCCAACACCGGCTGCGACGCGGTCGGCCTGGACTGGACCATGGATCTCGGCATCGCCCGGCAAAAGGTCGGCAACAAGGTCGCGCTGCAAGGCAACCTCGATCCGGCGGTGTTGTTTGCCTCGCCCGAAGCGATTCGCACGGAAGTGGAGCGCGTGCTCGGCAGTTACGGCTACGGCAGTGGCCATGTATTCAATCTCGGTCACGGCATCTCGCAGCATACCAATCCGGAGCATGCTGCGGCACTGGCGGCGGCGGTGCATGAGTTAAGTAAAAAATATCATTAAAAACCTCTTCTCAACTACTGATGAAACAGCTGGCCATCTGACTTATAGAGTCGGCCATTAAATAGTTTTGTAGGCTGGTGGTGAGCAACGCGAACCCCAGCCTACGCATAGCGATCTTTTTAATCTGTTTAATGGCCGACTCCATAGTTGGCAAACTACGCCAACTAAGTCATTGGTTATGCGTATCGCCGATACGGCATTAAAAAACAGCTCGAAGTTCTCATGTGCTAAATGCACATTTCCCCTTAACAGTATCCGCTTCTGGGCATATTTCCAATCGGCTCCCTTTAAGCCAGGCAGGCCACCAGCATCACGCTTAAAGAAATTAACGGGTTTGCCGATATTGCCCATAACATGGGAGCAAATCATGGACTTGATAGGAAGCATCAAATATATAGAGAAATGGTTCGGCGGGCGCAAACATAGCCGGAGCAAGGAGAAGCATGTGCAAAAAAACACCCGAAACGATGCTGTGGGCGAAAAGAATGTTCAGTCAAATGCCTATCATTTATCGGCAGAGTATGGCGCCCGGCTCGGGCGCAGGGTAAACATTACCGCATAGCCTGTTTTCGGAAGCCTACGTTTTCGAGCCTGATATATATTGCAGGACTTCCTTGAGCAGCGGCACCGACGGGGCGCGATGCAGGCGTAGCGAATGTTCATCCAGCGCATCCAGCGCTGCCATCAGACTGGGCAGATCGCGGTTTCCGTGGCGCAACAGATATTGTGTAACTTCAGGCGGCAGTGAGAATCCTTTCGCCTGCGCATGTTGTGACAGCGCCTCTGCTTTCTCTGCATCGTTCAGGCCATGCACCTGATACACCAGCCCCCAGCCGAGGCGGGTGCGCAGGTCGTCGCGCAGTTTGAGATGCAGCGGCGCCTGTTTGCCGCTGACCAGCAACATGCCGCCGCTGTCGCGCATCCGGTTGTAGAGGTCGAACAACCCGATTTGCGCGGCATCGTCGAGGCGTTCGACATCGTCGACCGCCGCTACTTCGGCAAACTGCGGCACGCTGCCCTGCGCATAGGTTGTGTTGCGCCGCGCGTCCGATGCGGCGCGCACGCAGGCTTGCAGCAGATGGCTCTTGCCGCTGCCGGTTTCACCCCACAGGTAAAAGCTGCGCTCGCTGCTGCTTCCCGCCAGCGCGTGGCGTAAGGCCGACAGCAATTCGAGGTTGCGCACCGCCACGAAGTTGTCGAGGGTCGGCTGGCTATCGGGAGCAATATCTAGAAGTAACTGGCTCACGGTTTACGATACATCTCGCTGGCGAGATACCACCCCTTGCCGTGGCGCAACGCCACCAGCAGGATGGCGGACAGCGGCAGCGCCAGCAGCAGGCCGAAGAAGCCGAACATCTGGCCGAAAGCGAGCAGCGCGAAGATCACCGCCAGCGGATGCAAGCCGATGCGGTCGCCGACCAGCCACGGGGTGACCGCCATGCCTTCCAGCAACTGCCCCGCGCCGAATGCCACCCACACCCACAGTACGCCGCCGAAACTTGGGAATTGCATCACTGCCGCGAGTGTCGCGAGCGACAGGCCGAGGATCATGCCGAGATAAGGCACGAACACCAGCATTCCGGCGAGGATGCCGATGGGCAGTGCGAACTCCAACCCGGCCAGCCACAACGCCACAACGTAATAGAGGCTCATCAACAGCATCACCGAAATTTGCCCGCGCAGAAATTCCGCCAGCACGCCATCCACTTCGCCTGCGATTTCGCGCACCTTGGCGTGCCAGTGGCGCGGGATCATCTCGTCGAGCCACGCGACCAGCGCATCCCAGTCGCGCAGCAGGTAAAACATCGCCAGCGGGATCAGCAGCAGGTTGACCAACATCGCCACGATTGCGCCGCCGCTGCTACCCAGCCACGGCAGCAATTTGCCTGCAATCCCTCCCGCGCTTTGCCAGTGGCTGAGCAGCAGGTTTTTCAGCGCCTGGCTGTCCCATTCAACGCTGACGCCGAACCATTGCTGGAACTGAGGCAGCAGATGCGTGCGCGCCGCCTCGATCCAGTCCGGCAGGCGCGTCACGAACAGGCCGATCTCCTTTTCCAGCAGCGGCAGCATGATCAGCAGCAGTAAGCCAAACAGTAGCAGCAAGCCGCCCATCACCAGCGCAACAGAAAGTGTACGCGGCACTTTTCGGGTAGTCAGTCGCTGCACCAGCGGGTTGCAGATATAGGCGAGGATACCCGCCGCGACGAACGGCGTGAGTATCGGGTTGAGCAGATACAGCAGCAGGGCAATGACTACGGCGAGGGACAGCCACTGCGCGGCGGCAAAGCGGGATAGAGTCATTTCGGGTAAAATTCGCGGGAAAACGTGCAGCACTTTACCTTTAAGGAAGCGAGAACTCAACTTGAGCCAGTCCAATTCACTGTCTTACCGGGATGCCGGTGTCGATATCGATGCGGGCGACCGCCTGGTCGAGAACATCAAACCGTTTGCCAAGCGCACCATGCGCCCCGAGGTGCTCAACGGCATCGGCGGCTTCGGTGCGCTGGTGGAGATTTCCAAAAAATACCGCGAACCGGTACTGGTATCCGGCACCGACGGGGTCGGCACCAAACTCAAACTCGCCTTCGAACTGAACCGCCACGACACGGTCGGCATCGATCTGGTAGGTATGAGCGTCAACGACATACTGGTGCAGGGCGCGGAGCCGCTGTTCTTCCTCGATTATTTCGCGTGCGGCAAGCTCGATGTGGATGCCGCGACCGAGGTCATCAAGGGCATCGCCTACGGTTGCGAACAGGCCGGGTGCGCGCTGATCGGCGGCGAGACTGCCGAGATGCCCGGCATGTATCCGGTGGGCGAATACGACTTGGCCGGTTTTGCGGTCGGCGTGGTGGAAAAAGCCAACATTATCAGCGGCGCGAACATCAAGGCGGGCGATACGGTAATCGGCCTCGCCTCGAACGGCGCGCACTCCAACGGCTATTCGCTGGTGCGCAAGATCATCGAACTCTCCGACACCGACCTCGATGCGAAATTCGACGGCGAGCGCACGCTGGCCGATTGCATCATGGCCCCGACGCGCATCTACGTGAAGCCGTTGCTGGCGCTGATGCAGTCCCTTACCGTGAAAGGCATGGCGCATATCACCGGCGGTGGCCTGCTGGAAAACGTGCCGCGCGTGCTGCCGGAAAATGTTGTCGCGCAACTGGACGGCAAGGCATGGCGCACTCCGGTATTGTTCGACTGGCTGCGCGAGATGGGCAACGTCGCGCAGCAGGAGATGTACCGTACCTTCAATTGCGGTATCGGCATGGTGGTGATCGTGGACAGGAACGATGCGGATGCGGCACTGGCCCAGCTCAACGCCGCCGGGGAATCCGCCACGATCATCGGCGCAATTCGTCCCCGCCAGGGTACTGAGGCGCAGACGCAGGTTAGTTCGTAATTGAGTACATGAGGATTCCGAGCACCGCGCACCGCCGCAATTCGGGCGTGCAGTAATTTTTAAAACACGTTCTTACATCAGGATGACGTCGTATTGTTCCTGCGTGTAGATAGTCTCTACTTGCATCGAGATGGGCTTGCCGATGAAGTCGGAAAGTTGCGCAAGTGCTTGAGATTCCTCTTCCAGAAATAAATCTATGACCTGCTGCGAAGCCAGGATGCGGTATTCACGCGCAGTGAACTGGCGTGCTTCACGGACAATTTCACGCAGGATTTCATAGCACACGGTCTGCGCAGTTTTCACTTCTCCTCGCCCCTTGCAAGTCGGGCATGGTTCGCACAATACATGCGCCAGGCTTTCGCGGGTGCGCTTGCGGGTCATCTCCACCAGGCCGAGCTGGGTGAAGCCGTTCACGGTCATGCGGGTGCGGTCAAGCGCGAGCGCCTTCTTGAACTCGGAAAGCACCGCATCGCG
>JAUSDQ010000005.1 GCA_030650525.1 Sulfuricaulis sp. | reverse complement strand
GAGTGGCAAGGTATTCGATGACTTGCGGCTTGATTCCGCGTTGCTCGATCAGCGCCAACGCTTGGCGCGATTTGGAGCAGCGGGGATTGTGGTAGATCGTGACAGACATTAATGAAGCCCTACTCGCTGCGCTCGTTCGTCCTGTCATAATATATGGCCTCCGGGTTATCGTCGGGTGGTGGATCGCCGGCCGATTTTGGCCGTTGGCTTCACGTACCGCAAGTCTTCACGGGCACGATTCGGGTAACATAAGGCCATGAAGCATTTTCGGGGAATCGGGCCGCTGGCGCACAAGGTCGTGCGGCGGTTTATCGAGGATCGTTGTTCGCGCGTGGCCGGCGCGCTTTCCTTCACCACGCTGCTGGCGCTGGTGCCGCTGACGGCGGTCATGTTCGCCTTGTTCTCGCGCTTTGAGACATTTGAATCGTGGATGACGCTGGCGCAGGAATTCATCTACGGTAATTTTGTCCCGGCCTCGGGCGAGGTGGTGAGCCAATACCTGCGCAAGTTCGCCGCTAACGCCGGCAAGCTCACGGCCTGGGGCCTGCTGTTTCTTGTCATCACCTCGCTCATGGTGATGGCCACGATCGAACGTGTGTTCAACGATATCTGGCACGTGCCGCAGACCCGTAAGCGTTTGCACCGTTACCTGAGTTACGGGGCGTTGCTGATTCTCGGTCCGGTGTTGATCGGCATCAGTCTGTCGTTCACCTCCTACCTGGTCTCGTTGCCGCTGTTTTCGCGCCACTCCCCCTTGAGCGGACTGCGGGCGTTTATGCTGGCAGTGGCCCCGGTGGTTTTTGAGTGTCTGGCGTTCTGGCTGTTGTACACCGTGGTGCCGAATTATCGCGTGCGGCTTGGCCATGCCCTGACCGGGAGTCTGATGGCCACGGTGCTGTTCGAGATCGCCAAGCACGGCTTCGGATTCTTCGTGGTTCGCTTTACGAACTACGCGACGATCTATGGCGCGGTGGCGGCGCTGCCGGTGTTTCTGATCTGGATTTACCTGTCATGGACGGTCATTCTGTTGGGGGCCGTGGTGACCGCGACGCTCCCCGAGTGGAATCGCCCGCAGGCCGTGCGCCAGTGGCGCCGCAAGCGTCCGGCGGCGTGACAGGTATTCAGGTGTTCAGGATATCGAAACTGAATTGCTCGAACGAGTGGCTGGCCTCGATGAGCGCGGTGGGTGTGATTTTGTACAACCGGTAACTGTTATCCATGTAAACTTCGGCTCCGGGTTTGTACACCCCGCGATGGGTAATGAGCGTT
>JAUSDQ010000004.1 GCA_030650525.1 Sulfuricaulis sp. | reverse complement strand
TACTGGGGCACGCCGCGGCTCGATGTCGTGATCGCGCTGTCCACCATTCCTGGGCTGCTGGCCGTGAGTCTCGTCGTCTTCGGCATCAAGGAATCACCGCGTACAGATAACATTTCCGCCGAGCGCGCGCCGCTGAGCTGGTCGCGCTTGAGCCCGATCACGCGGCGCTATCTCGCGGTCTTGGCGTTTTTCACGCTCGGAAAAATTCCCGAAACCTTCCTGCTGCTGCGCGGCCACGAGCTGGGCATGCCGGTGGTCGAACTGCTGCTGCTGTGGGCGGCGATGCACGTGGTAAAGGCCACCGTGTCCGGACAGGCCGGCCAGCATACCGACCGCATCGGGCGCCGGCCGCTGATCCTGACCGGCTGGATGGTTTATGCCATCACATTATTCGCGCTGGCCTTCGTGACCCAGCCGCTGATGCTCTGGGGCTGGAGCCTGGCGCTCGGTTTCTACTTCGGACTGACCGAAGGCGCGGAACGCGCGCTGGTGCGCGACCTCGCGGTGCCTGCCGAGCGCGGCACGGCGTTCGGCTGGTTTCACATGCTCGTGGGCATGGCCGCAATTCCGGCAGGATTGCTGATCGGCGGGCTGTGGAGTTTCTATGGCGTCAAAACCGCGTTTCTGGTTTCCAGCGGACTGGCTTTTCTTGCCACGGCCGGATTCTGGCGATGGGTGCAAATCAGGCCGCACCATAGCGGCCCCAGGAATTGATCCTTACATAAAGGGTTGTGTGCCGGGTGTTTGTGGAAAGCCGCGGTACCCGCTCATGTCCCGCTCGGAACGGACAGCTGTATGAAGTAACGCATGAAATCGACAAACACCGGCCGGTAGATGTCGTTATGCCCGTTTATGATTTCATTATCGGCAGAGATAATAAAAAAAGGATTTAGCGGATGCGACTTTTTTTCGTAAGGGTCATGCGTCAGCACCGAGCCGGGAAAACTTTGCGACCAACCCGCCTTGAATAATCCCTTACTCCATTGCTTACGAAAGGTGGCAAGTAATTCCAAATTGTCGGCGCTGAGCGCCGACGTGCCTTGCATATAGGGACAACCACATGCCACATCGGTGCGTGCGGGTTTCTTTGGCGCCGCGTCCCGGTTAACCGCTCTTAACGTATGGGTGCGATAACGCGCAAAGTGACCGACAGCGGTGCGATTCGCCGCTTTCTGATCGGCATCGCGGTGTTTATCGAACAAGGTCGATAACCAGCGACCGATGGGAAAGGCTTTTTTAGTGGCATCGTCGCCTTGCGAGGTAATGATGGCCATGATCGGCGCCTGACCCGCTAAGTAGGAACGTTCCAGCGCCATTTGATGCAAGGGTTCGTAGCGCTTGGCCTCGAAGGCCGGATTAATAAGAATAACCAAGTCGCCGAACGGCTCCGGGGGCGCGCCTTCGCCCCGATAATCGATAAAGCGGTCGATCAAGAGCTGCGATACAGCGGAATAAATCACGGCACCGCCGAAACTGTGGCCGATGATCACAAGCTGCGTCGAAGACGGCTTCACTTCAGCGGTCACGTTGCGCTTGATGTAACGAATGCTGTTAAGCCGGACTAATAATTCCGTGACCGCGCTGGAGCCGACTTGATGCGCGGTATTCTTGCGTTCCCAAAAAGTCAGGTTGGTTAGCAAACTACCCTGTAGCGACAAACCGCGCCAGCCGAGATAAACGCCGAATATCTTGCGTGGTTTACGCTTCTGCGCATTGGCGGCGGCAACTTCGAGATCGTGCACTTGGCTTAGCGCTTCGCGGAAACAACTCATGTTGCCGTCGCACACGGAGGCGTTATGCTGCCAGCCGTGGGCAAACACCACCATTAATAAATCCTGGCGGTTCGCTTCCTCGCTCAAACGATCGATCAACGTCCACATCTGTTTCCGGTCCCAGAACCACCCTTGGTCGTCGAACTCGACGACGCCTAAGGCGTACTTGGCATTCTCTTCGATGCTGTATTGCGCGCACGCCTTCACGTCCGTATCGGTTTTACACGGTGCGATTTCGGTGCGGTATTGAACATTCGGCGCGCAGGCCGATAGTATCGGGATGATTAAAATAAGGAGCCATATCGGATTGCGGCGCATGCGATTTTCCTCGATAGCAATGTGCTAGAGCGTTTTTAAATATTCCAGTAACGCGGCCTTCCTGAACGCCGATAAGTCGGTGCCGTAACGATGTCCTTGATTGCCGTTGCCGCGTACGGCGGTATCGAAACGCCAGCCCTCGCGTTGCGCCGCCTCGCCTTGGCTGATGAAGCCGACATTTTTCGGATCGTAAACATCGTAACCGCGATAAAACACTTGCGTGCGTTTGGCTTGCGGCTCTAATAAATCGCGCAGATTCGGCACCGAGCCATTATGCAAATACGGCGCGCGTAACCACAGGCCGTCGAGCGGCTCGCCGACATAACCGTTGGTTTTGACCATGGGGATGCGATCGATGCCCATGCTTTTAACCTTGGCGTTGGCGGCATCGGCGCCGGCTTGCGTCCAGGTATCGAGGCGTTCGCGGTCGGTGGCAATTTCTTCGATGGGGATCACCTTGCCTGCGCGCGCTTGGCCCGGTTCATGACATTCGGCGCAATACTCCGCATACATACGTTTGCCGGTGGCGGCGAGTGGCTTATTGACCGGATAAGGGTATGGCGGCGGCGCTAAGGTCGACAGCCAGCCCTCTAATTCCTGCATACGCTTCAAAAACGGCGTGCCCGATCGCGCACCGAGCCCCAAAGCCGAATCGATAATGACCGAACGCGTCGACGGCGTGGCCCCGTCCCAATTCAGCGATTGCCCGGCGCGCGCTTGCAAATTCCATATCGAAGGGAAATCGGCATTGCCGGTGCTGTTGTCGTAGGCTAACTCCGTCATGAAATATTTTGTGAGATTCATCGGATCGTCGCGCCCCACGCCCCAGTCGGGTATGCCGGGACGATTCATCCAGCCAAATTGCTGCTCCTGCTTCAGCAACGCCTTTTTAGTGAAGGGAATAACGATGTAGCGATAGAGCACGCGATCGAACCACGGCAAGTCATACACCAAGGCGATCTCGCGCATGATGTCGTCGGCGTTAAACCGCGGGTCGTGCGCAACCGCGAACAGAAACCGGAAATAGCCCTGCACGTTCGAGGTATGCGCGGGACCGGCGGGGTAAAATTGCGTGGCGGCATTTTCCGCGGTGCGCACGCTCGCGGTATGACACGCGGCGCAATTATTGGCTACGCGCGGAAAGCCGACGGTCTTTTTACTAAACCCCGCGGGCAATTCCTCGCCCGGCTCCCACACCATGCCCAACGACTTGTAACCGCCCGGGCCAGGCAGGTGTTCGGGGAACATGCGCGGTAACACCAGCCAAACCCAGTACGGCAAACCACGGTCATTTTCCGCGCCTAAAGAACCGTACATGAATCGTTTCGCCTCGCTGGCAAACGGCGGCTGCGGTTCTTCACGAAAGAATTTATACCAGGTGACCGATCCGCCCCACAAGGCCAGGACAATGGCGACGCCGAGCAATGGCTTCCACCAGCTAATACGTCTATATTTCTTTTTCATTTTCGCCATGGTCCCGTTCTCGCTTAAAATGTTTTGAGATATTCGACTAATGCGTCTTTTTGTTGCGCGGATAATGTCGTGCCGTAGCGCGCGCCTTCGTGACCTTGATTGCTATTACCCGGTACGGCGGTGTCGAAGCGGAAATAATGACGGCCATTTTCCTCGGCCACGTTGCCGACAAACCCCATGCGGCCACGGTCGTATAAATCATTACCGCGATAAAATACTTTCGGACGGCGCCAGCTCGGTTCCAGTAAATCGCGCATGTTCGGCACCGAGCCGTTATGCAGATACGGCGCGCGCAACCACAGGCCATCCAGCGGCATATTGGCGTAACCGAAGGTCTTGCGGAAATTCTTGAAGCGCCACGGATAACCGGCATAGAGCGTGTTTTGGTTGGCGTTCACGCCGAGGGTATACGAATCGAGACGATGACGATCGGTGCCGATTTTTTCAATCGGCTCGACCTTGCCGACGTACTCGCCGGCGAAGTTTTGCCCATCCACGCCGTGGCAACTCGCGCAGTTTTGCGCATACAACGATTTCCCGGCGGCGGCAAGCTGTTGATCGATGGGATACGGATACGCCGGCGGTTTGCTGTCCAGCAGCCAGTCCTCGACGCGCTTGATACGCGCGCGGTCGATTGTGGGTGGCGTGACCCCGGCACCCAAAGCCGCGCTCTTATTGCGCTCCTCCAGCGAGGTATTGTTGCCGTCCCAATGCAATTGCATGCCTTCGCGCTGGCGCACATTCCAGATCGAGGGAAAATCCGCGGTGCCGATCAATTCGCGCGCAGGCAATTTGTCCATAGGGAAATTGAAATACGCCTTGAGCGGATTGAATGTATCGACCCGGCCCGGCCCCCACGGCGGTTGTCGATCTAAAAACGCGAGCCGGCCCTTCAGCGACAACATGCGTTCGCGCGCAAAATAAACGATGTAATAACGCATGAGCGCACGGTCGACCCAGCTGAGATTCGCGCCGATCCGGTCCATCTCCAGCAACACGCGCTGCGGGGTAAAGCGCGGGTCCATGCCGACCGACATAAAGAAGCGCGTAAACGCACGGAAGTCGAAAGTATTCGCCGGCATGCCGACGATGACGCGCGGTTTCGCATCGGGCGTATCGCGCACGGTGCCGGTATGGCAAAACGCGCAATTCAGCCACACCACGTCGAAACCGCGATAACGGCGTTTGGACATACCGACCGGGAGATCGCGGCCGTCTTCGTAGATAAATCCCAACGACGCATAACCTTGGCCCGGCAATTTATCGGCAAACAGCACCGGCAACACCTGCCATAACCAATAAGGCACGCCGAACTCGTGCTCGCTGCCGACCGAACCATATTTGAAATGCTCAATGGGATCGGCATAATCGACCGGTGTATCGCGCGTGAAACGCACCGCCAGGGACACCATCGCAATGATAAAAACTATCGCGAACCCCAATAAAATCCGCGTGCACAGCGGGCGGGCGGCGGTGATGCCAATACCGGTGAATGTTTTTTTCCCCATGTCGCTATTCACTCCCAACGGTTTTTTGAAAACCCCCTCTCCCACCGGGAGGTGAGGCGGAAAACGGAAAAGGTCCCGTGGACCTTTTCCCCGCCGAACGGGCGCAGACGATTCTTCTGCGCCCCGGCGGGAATGGCGGGGGTGAGGGTGATCTTATTTTTATAAACATTCTTTTTAATACCCCTCTCATCCCCCGCCTTCGCGGGGGCAGGCTCTGGCCTTCTCCCGGAGGGAGAAGGAAAATGACTTTTTTAGCAACCTGCTAATGATATTGGCCTGGATGCGCCGTCAGGCACGGACCTAAACTTTCGTAAGGTCGTTGCATCAGTGCCGCCGCGGGCATGCTCGCGTGTGCCGCGGCATAACGCTTAAGACGTGCGCGATCGGCGTGCGTAATCCAGTCAACCTCGGCGATATGCATTCCCGCGAGCGCATACCCGGGCGGCATCGGCGTCTTGGCGCGCGTATCGGCGGCGTGCTCCGGCATCGATAAGCGAAACAGAATTCGATCCGCGCACTGCCCGATCTGCGTCGCTACTTGTGCCGGCGCGCCATGCAGGAAGTTCGGCGGGAACGCCCCTTGTGTATCGTGACAACGCGCACAGTAATGTTGAAATAGCTGGATGTCAGCGTTGGCGCTTGCTTGTTCTGTCTTAGCTACATCGATTTGCATAGCCGGCAATAACTTATCTTCCAAACAACACCACGCCGTCGGTATACCGGCATCGAATGCCTGCAAAAGCGCAGGCATTACCGCCGCGCGGCGAAACGGTCGCTGCGTCAAGACATCGCTATTGCCTTGCTGAGTCTGCACGATTGTTTGTTCCAGGGCACGCTCGATGCGCGCGGAATCTTGCGCAATCGTTGTTGTGAGCGTGCCGCGCGTAGGCGTGCGTTTATCCCAACTGAGCGTTAAACCGGCCAGCGCATTGCCCGCGACATCGCGCAAGCGGCGCTGGCTGACGGTGTCGCGCAAACGGAACTGTATTTGCGTCGCGGCAGCGCTGTGAGTGACATGCACCGCCTGAGCATCGAGATAGGTCCACGTGGCATTGTCGGACCATACCCACGCAGGGGCATCGATAGCGACTGTCTGTGCGCGCCGTTTCAGGCGGGCGGAGAAAAACATGCCCGGATGTCGGCCGCAACGGATATCCATAACGGCCTTATCCTGCGTAACAATTTCACAAGGGAGCGACTGCCGCTGTACCGCAGCGGTGGTTGCACCCAACGCGGAATCAAGCGCGTCGATATCTCTTTCGCTAAAGAACTCCGCCACACCGCCGACGACGCGCGTGAGATCGTCGGTGCGCGCGGCCGACCAGATTTGGCCCGGTGCGCGCAACTTTAATGGTTCCAGCTGCGCAGGAATTTCCGCTGAGGCTTCGCTGCCACGCTCCATCGTCAGCGCGTTAAGCGCCGGCAAGGGCTGCGCCGTTAGCGCGCCGGTGACGGCTTTCATAAACGGATTGCGATTAGGAAGATCGTTGTCAGGAATCGCGAGGCCCTCGGGCCAGCGCGTTTGCCAATTAATACGTAATTGCGCTAAGTGCTGGCGATAACGCAGCGAGGCGCTATCGAAACCGCGCAAGCCTGTCAGGCGATATTGCAAGGCCGCCCGCAAGATGTCCGCGCGACATTGGAAAGCGGCGCCATCCGCTGCCGGCAAAGCGCCCGGCGAAGCACAAGCTTCCTGCCAAATTCGCTGATACGCGCTATATAAGTTGGCGCGGTCACCGGCGTTGTCGATGGCATAGGCCGTATCGCTGGCCGGTTCGATTGGGAAACCATAGTAACTGCGCTTTTCTTTCGCCAAACGCGCGGCAATCAGCGGATTGGCATTGGTTTCATCCCATAATGGACGCGAAAAAATCGGGCTGGCGCTTTGATGACAAGCGATACACAGCGCGCGATCGGCATAAAAGACTTGACGGGCGCCGTCGGCGCGATAATCTTTCACCAATTGAAATTCAAAGCGCCCCGCTGATTCGTTATAGCTGATCACCTCGATGATCCCGGCCTTTTCTTGATAGCCGAGGTACAAGCGATCCTTGAGCAGCATGCGCGCCTGTGCCGCGGGTTCGCCATCGACCGCCAACACCGCGCGCGGGAATTTGAAATACTCCGGTGTCGCGGCGTTGCGTTGTAACGAACGGCCTAAGGGAATCAATACGCGCTTGACACCGGATGGCGTTTGCGCCGCGAGTTCGCGCTCGATACGTGCAACTAGCTCGGAAAAAGGAAATGGAACAGCGTAATGTGCGCCGCTGCTGTCATGTTCGCTCACAAGAAAGTCGAACAATGAACGTCCCTGCGGCGGCGTGTTGGCTCCCGGCACGCGCGGGTCGGTGGCCCACTCCGGTGCTTTATCTTTTAGGGGAGTAACCGGCGCCGGGTTCATGGCATAGCGGATAAACAAGCTTGTCCCTCCAGCCATCAGAAAAAACACAATGATCGCGGCTCCGGCTCGCGCCCATCCGCGCATCGATTCGCGCCTACTTCAATGACGCGGTTGTCGTTATCTGTTGCGTGCCGGGCCAGCATTCCTCTTGAATTTTGCCGGCTTGCAGGAAACTGCCGCGGTCGCGATCCGCGATGCTCGGGTTATACAGCGTGAAGTTCAGCACAAATATGCGGCCCATATACGCGCGCCCCAGATAAAAGCCAGGGCGGATCATGCGAATCTCATCGCGCACCTGCAGGCCGCGACGGCCGGCGAGAAAATCGGGGCGTTCGCGATAGCCTTCGATGTCGTCGGTGAAAGCGTAATCGATAATGACCGACTCGCGGCGCGCATCGAGCAGGCTTTGGCCGCAATAGAGTTTGGCGGGAAACAACAACCACGTATCGACGCCGTTGATCTTAGTCTTGGGTAATGTATCCGGATCGCCATCGATGATGAGTTTTAAATATTCGCGGTCGCGAATCATGTTGCGCAGTATTTTTCGATCTTTATAAAACACCTTGCCTTTCCACAAGGCTTCACCGAGCCGTTCCATCTTTTTCAATTTGATATCCACGGCGATGCCTTTTAAGCCGCCCAGCACTTCCGAAATGCGCTTGATGCCGCCGCCATCGGCAAAGAAAAACGTGCCGGAAAATTCACCGTTGGGTATGGGCCCGGCGGTCAGGCGTGCGTAGATCTGATCCAGCTCTTCTTGGCTAAAGCGCGCGAGATTCTCAGGCGTGAGTGTATCGCGCTGTTTTGGCGTAAGCGGAAAGGCGTGTTCGACTTCGGCGAAATCGGTTTTGCTTGCGTACGCTTCCGCGTGCGGCGCAAATTTGATATCCGGCTTTTTGCTACAGCTGCTCAGCGCCGCGCACACACAGGCCAGCGCAATAAATCCTCGATTCCATGCCTTCATAGCGTGATTCCTTATGGTTATAACGTCGCCATAAAGGCGATCAAGGCCTGCTTATCTTCCGGTGAGAGATTCTCGCCGAAGGGATGGCCGGCATTTTCTACCTCAGCGCGGCAAGTGCTATATAAAGTCAGCAACACCGGTAAACGCTTGCCGGCGGCACCAATAATCTGTTTAGGATTGCGCAGCACTTCGTCTGCCATCTCGGTAATTACCACCGCGGCTTCGTCCGCCGCTTTGGCGCCCACGCGTTCGGTCAAACGCGCCTTGAGCTTGGCGGTATCGGTCTTCGACAACACCAAATCGCGGAACAATTCTTTGTGTTGCAAGCTGCCGAGCAGACCCGCGCCAACGCCGGCGGGGATTTCCAGCACGAAGCTCGTAAGCTTGGATTCGCGTTCACCATCCCAGTAACGCGGCCCAATGTCGATACGAATAGGCTCATCCAGCCGGGTAACTTTAGGCACGCGGTTTTTAGGATTGAGCAACTCTCCCATGGAAGCCTTATAGAGCTTATAGCGCCCTGCCACGCTCGGGTCGTAAGGCATGCACGCCGGCGCATCCTTGAGCGGCTTACCCTGGCTGTCCGAATAAGGTGAGCGATAAAACTGATTCTTGGCGTCCTGGGGTTGGCCGCAGATTTCCGGTCCTATGGCATTGTTGTGCATGAATGGCGCATGCGCCCACGCGTTTACCAAAGAAACGTTGCGATAATAGCCGCGTCCGCCGCCGGTGGCCTCCGTCAAGTTCGCATCGGGCGCGCGGGCGCGATACGTTTCCGATGCGTACTCTTGCCACACGTGCCCAGCCATATGATTTGAGTGCAACGCGCGGCAAGGAAAGGTGCCGACCTCGGATGCCGGGGTGGCTCGATCGTTGCCTAACCAATCGAGCCGTAAACCGTCATCCGCGGCTTGCAAGAAGTCGCGACCTTGAAACGGCGCCGCTTGACTGGAATGACAACGCGCGCAATTCTCCGCATAGACGGCATGACCGCGCGCGACTTTGCCTTGGCCGAATTCTTTATCGAGCTGCGCGTTCAACTCGGTAACGTTTTTTAGCCCGCGGGCACGGTATAGATCGGTCGCCTGCGCTTCGCGCGAGATTAAGAAATTAAACACATCGCCCAGACGGTCTTCCACCGCGCGGAAGTTGGGGCAATCGCGCCGGCATTGGCCGATGTTGACCGGCGTCTGGCCGAAGTTGCGTTGTTCCGGGTCGAGCTGACGTAAATCGGTTAGGTGATTGACCCAACACTGCTCGGAACAGGATCCGATATTGATATAAACACGCTGCAGGGCCTCGCGCGCACCGATGCTGTCGCCGCCATCCTTTAAGATGTGATGCACCGTTTCCTTTTGCGTGCCCTTAACCCAACACTTGCCTGCTTTTTCGCACCAACAGTCCTTGTCCGATTTGCAACTGGCGACCGCGCGCCATTTATTGACGACCTCATCGGTGAACATCGGTCGCTGTTTTAGATTGACCAGCGCATTCATGGTGCCGGGATTGCTGACTTGATCGTTTGGCACCGCGGAGGTATCGGTGGTCCCGGGGCGCGCGTGCGCAAAGGTTTGCCATTCCAAACTATTCCTGGACATGCCCGAAACCATGATCTCCGACATGCGCGTGTACTGATTGCCGATCGCGCCGCGGATATTTTCCCACTGCGGATGCGCCGGATCTTTGGGCGGACGTAAAGGATCGAAAGCGATGTGACACGCGCCGCAGGCCATGCCGATTAAAAACGGCGGCTCGACCGAAGCATCGGCTAAACGGCTGATTTGCGAATCGGAGACGGCTTCATTGCCGCTGACACGACGATTAAACCCTTCCCAACTGCCGAGCTTGCCGTTCAATTGGCGCCATGGCGCCGCGTCGAACTTGGGATTCGGAAATTTGCGCAAGCCCAATGCGCCGGTGGAAGTGCCGAAGGCCAGATCGCACGAGGATTGACGTTTATCCGTCGGGCCATGTGGGTCATTAGCGTCTACCGGCGCATCTTTAAAATCGCACGCGGGGTCGCGATAGCCGCGGTTGCCGACAAACTTCAGCAATTCATCGTCGCCGGGACACCAATCGAAGCCAAAAGTTTCTTCCAAACTTTTGGCCGGGCAATTTTTGCTGCCGGGCGCGCAACATCCGGGGTCGTTGATTAATCCCCACGTGGCAAAACGTTCGCCGCGCGCGTCGCTGTTTAGCACGCGATACCAATCGATCGATACGCCGAGACGTTGTTGAAACACATAGGTATGAAAACGATCGTTACCCGCCGTCGCCTTGAACCAGATTTCACGCCCGGCGCGTTCCGACGGCGTTAAGCCCGACTCCGCGGTATAAAAACCGGCATCGGTATAAGGACTCGGCGCGGGCGAAGCCGCGAAGGCGGTTACACTAAACCAAAGAGAGGCAACGAAAAAAAACGACAAACAGCGGATGAGCGGTGACCAAGCCATGCCCTTTCCTCCTTGATGGGTGATGCAATTATAATTTTATGCGCGACATACGAGCGCGAGGCTGTACCCTAGCGCTAACGCTTATGGATTTCAAGCACGATTGAGTGCGGCGGGGAAGCCGGACCAGACTTAGGGAAGTCTCTGAATAATCCTATGAAAAAAATGCTTATTACAATACGAACACCCTCCTCTCCCGCAGGGAGAGGGTGTTTTGAAGAAACCCGCCAGCGGCCAATTTTAGATCAGCTATTCAAACCAATAGTGCGTTGCTGCTGCAAGTACTCGAACAAGGATTCGATATCGCGTATCGGCGGCGCATCGGCGAGCATTTTGGTGGCGATGCATTCGGCCAGCTTGCGATACGACTCAAACTGCTGCTCGGTAAAAAACTGATCCGAGGTGTCGTCGTGCGGAAAGCTCGAATGGCGTTTGGCGTACTCGATGACATCGGCGCTGATGTGTCCATTTTCGTTATCGGCCAGGAAGCTACTCTTAATATAGAGTAACTTGCCTTCGGTCTCGCCGTTTTTGCGTAACCCGCGATCGGGGAACGGTATGTTGGCGTCTTTGTCGGGATCTTTATAAACGATGGTTCCTATCGTCCAATGCCCGCGGGCGCAGCGCTCGCCGGGTAATGGCGCCAGCGATTCCACGTCGATCTTGATGCTGACATCGAAGTCGATGCGCGCCATGCGAATCGCCTGCGCGAGCGCCGAGAAGCTATAGGTGGGATCGCATTCGGCATCGACCACGATAATGTAGCGACAGCGCCGGCGAATCAACTCATACAAGCCGAGATTGTCGAAATGTCCGCCGTCGGACAAATTAACGAAGGGCCGATCCTCATTCGTCATGGAAAAGCCCTCGGCGAATAAATACTTCGGTGCAAACGGCGGGCGCTTGCTCGATTGCACACAGGCGAAGCGCGGATTGCCGAACCAATACCCCAGCCGCATATTGAAAAATGTCATCAGCGCGGCAATCGCGGCGCCATGCGTTGCCATGCCGGCGTTGGAGGAAATGGCGGCGCCGGAAATTGCCAGCACCGTGCCCAGATAAAGCCGCGGCGGCGTGGTGGCGTAATTCGTGGCCCAGGAACCGCAATACAGCGGCGTGAACACAAAGCTGTCGCAATGCCGTTGTTGCACGCGCAGGTCTTTGCTGCCAAATAAATTAACCGCCGTGTTAACAATGTGAAATGGCGCGCCGGAGCGTTCGGCCTTCACCGCCGTAAGCGTATCGGCGAGCGGCAGATCGTCAGTGCGAATATTCCAAATAGAGTCGGGCGCGGGTGTGTCGGCGTTGCTGGCGCCGAGATAGCTGCGCACCAAACGGTCGCGGTAAAACCCATGCAATGAATATTCATTGGGATCGAGGATAAAACCGGAAACCATAAAAATAACCGCGGCCGCCACGAGCAGCGCGAATACGTACCAGCCGCTCCATAACACCGCGTTGGCGATGTACTCTTCGGAAAGCGTATCGATGGGCGCAACTTTGCTGCTTAGCATCAGCAGCAGTAACACCGCGCCGAAACACGCGAGAACTATCAGGCCGGCAAGAAAAAACCACGGGCCGAAGGTAATTGCCAGGCGCTTCCAGTATGTCCGCGCCACCGACTGCAAGGCCTCGGTTTTGCCAAGACGCGCCACCCATGTCGATAACAGCAACCACACGCCGGTTAAACCAGCGCCGCCGAGCTGATAATTGCCCGACAGCGAACCGCTAAATACGACTTCTGCGAGCTTGGTGCTGCCCAGCGTCAGCGCCGCCAATCCCGTCCAGGCGATCGCGGCGACCAGGCATACGCTCACGATGCGCGTGGACCATTCGCGTTCTTCGCGATCCATTTGATCGTTGAACACGGCGATGGTGACGCTGGCCAACAACGCAAACAAAAGCAGTGCCACGCCGGTTTGCCACGCGTAAGACCACGCCAGCGCCAGCGACCACGTGACCGAACGCGGAAGAATATCCACTAGCTCAACCGACTCCCGATTGATTGTCGATGACAGCCCGCCGTTGTGATGCGCCAAACTGACCCACGTCACCAATAACATGAGCGCCACCAATAAAAATCCGATCCAGGAGGGCTTCGGGGAAAAATTGCGGCGCGGGCGCCAGCGCCATTCCGATGCGAAGCCGACGATGAAGACCAACAGGGCGCTAATGGCTACCAGCGTCACCGCGGCCCAAAAGCGCGAGCCCAGGCGAAAATCCGGTGAAAAGTAAGAAGGAAATACGCTGTACAGCGTACCCCCATGCAGCCATTCCGGCAGTGGCAATGTTATCTCCGGAAACTGCGGATAGGTTGAGAATACAAAACCTATCGCCGTGCCCAAAGCGTAAAAAACCAAACCGGTGAATATGGCGGGACGCGGCGATTGCAATAGGTTTTGCACTTTGCGCGCCAAAACCTCACAGCGCTTGCGCGCCGCCTCCACCGCCGCGGCAGCGTCGGGATTGCGGAAAGCTTGCGCCGCCCATTGCCACAAGCGCGTGCCAAGCCGCTTAGTGCCGCCATTCTGACAATCACGCACATACTCCTTGCCCGCGCCTTCTTGTACCAGCCCCAAGGCAATAAACACCAGTCCCACGAATGCAAACACCACGCTCACGCTCCAAAGAAAGCGCAGCGACACTAACAGCGCCGCGAATACCAGCACGATGGCGGAAATCAACGCCAGCCAATGAATCGTGAGATTGCGCACCATCGTCGCCACAATGCGCCATGTGCCGGGCGAGCCGATACCGAGACTGGGAGAGAGATAATTGCTGAACTTGCGCAGATGCGGCAGCAGTTCTTCCCAGCTTCCCGGCGGATTTTTTTTAACGGTGATGGCATCGTGTGCCGGCGCTTGTGCCGCTGCTTGCGCCAGCGTTTGGCGCAGCCGCCAGGCGCTGTAGGCCGCGCCGGTATAGCCGCCACCCGAAACCGTCGATAAAAAGTCTACGTGCTTCATCAAACGCCTGCGCTCGAACACCTGCAGTATGCCGAAGCAAAACGTTGCGCTCCGAATACCACCACCCGAGAGTGCCAGACCGACCACGGCCTTTTCCGCGCTCTGCGCCGCGCGTTTTCGCTGCGCAATGATTTCCTGCTCTTGCTGCAACAGTCCTTGCAACTCGTTTGCCTCGGCGGCCCGATGCAGCGAAGGTGTCAGCGTGAGATCTTTTTTTGTATTGGTTTGTGTGACGAGATTAAAATTACACATCCATTTTTTCATGGCGGCTCCCTTACGAAACACGGTGTCAGAGAACTACGTTGATGAATGACAAGACGAGCGATGTAGAGCTACATAAGTGTGTTCACGACAATTTTGCCGAGAGCGAAATTGGACGCGCTTTAGCACGCCCCACAGGGCGCACGCTAAGAATGGCGCGCATCGAAACCCCGCCTCACTCTACATCGAATTATTCAAAGGCCTAAATTAGAAACAATTGTTCTCTGAAATTTTTATTAATTAATATACTAGGCGAATTCAACTCGTCAGCGCAACTTTACTGACGGAATAAGAGACAAGCCGCGGTAGCATCGATTTGAAAGTTGCGTTTGGCAAGCGCACCCAGGTGGATTTATTGATGAAAAACAACGATGGTTCGCATCAGTTCTACCGGGCCGCCTCTGCCAAATAAGCCGTCCCGATCCCGTCGGGATCGTTTCCTTTCAAGCTTCGCCGATTCGTGGCTGCTATGAATATGCGCAATTCCCATTTGCCGGGAATTCCCCTATGCTTGCCGCCCCAAAAGGATTGCCACCATGACTCTCGCCCCATTGCGTCTTAACAAAAACGAAGAGCGTCGCCTGCGCGCGGGCCACGTGTGGGTCTTCAGCAACGAGGTGGATACCAAGCTCACTCCGCTCACGCAGTTCGAACCCGGCCAGCCGGTGCTGATCGAGGACGCGGCGGGTCACGTGCTCGGCTCGGGCTATGTGAACCCGCATGCGCTCATCTGCGCGCGGCTGGTGTCGCGCGATCCGAAATACACGCTCGATCAGTCGCTCCTGACCCACCGGCTCAATATCGCGCTGTCGCTGCGCGAACGCTTGTTCGACACTCCTTACTACCGGCTCGCCTTCGGCGACAGCGACGGCCTGCCGGGGCTGGTGGTGGACCGCTACGGCGACATACTCGTGGCCCAGATCACCACCGCCGGCATGGAAAAGCTCAAGGCCGAGATCGTCGCGGCGCTGCAAAAAACCATTCACCCGAGCGCCATCCTGTTTCGCAACGACAGCGCCAGCCGTGAACTGGAAGGTCTGACGAGCTACGTCGAAACCGCGCTGGGCGAGATCCCGGAATCCATCACGCTCGAGGAAAACGGCGTGAAATTCGCCGTGCCGCTGCACACCGGCCAGAAAACCGGCTGGTTCTACGACCAGCGGCCGAACCGCGCGCGCTTCCGACACTATATAAAAGGACTGCGTGTGCTGGATGTGTTCAGCTACCTCGGCGCCTGGGGGGTGCAGGCGGCGGCCGCCGGCGCCGAGTCGGTGCTGTGCGTGGACAGCTCACCCAAGGCCGTCGAAGGCATAGGCCACAACGCCGAATTGAACGGCGTGGGCGCGAAGGTCACGGTGGAACGCGAAGACGCCTTCGATGTCCTGCGCCGGTTGCGCGCCGCGCGCGAGCACTTCGACGTCGTGGTGCTCGACCCGCCGGCTTTTATCAAGCGTAAAAAAGATATTAAAGAAGGAACCCAGGCCTACCAGCGTCTGAATCAGATGGCGATGCAGGTGCTTTCCAGGGATGGCATCCTGGTTTCCTGTTCCTGTTCGTATCACCTGCACCGCGATGTCCTGCGCGAGATTTTGCTCAAAGGCAGCCGGCACATCGATCGTTTCCTCGAAATCATCGAGGAAGGCCATCAGGGGCCGGATCACCCGATGCACCCAGCGATTCCAGAAACTGGCTACCTCAAGGCGTTCTTCGCGCGGTTACTGCCAAGCTAACGCCGCCTTAAGTTGCCCAGTGCATGCGGCGCAATACGCTGCGCTATTGCGCCCTACGCAGGCTAGCTTTCCCTGTGCGCGCGGCGGACCGGGCGACTGCCGCCACGCGGTAAGGCGTAGAATCAGGGCATGAAGATTCATCGCCTCACGGCCGACGAAGCCCTCGGCAGTCTGCACACCCGCGCCGAAGGGCTGACGGATGACGAAGTCACGCGACGGCTGACCGAATTCGGACCCAATCGTGTCGAGCGCGTGCGCGGGGAAAGACGGATCACGCGCTTCCTCAAGGGCTTCACCCATTTTCTCGCGCTGATACTCTGGATCGCCGCCGCGCTCGCCTTCTTCGCCGAATTCCAGGACCCCGGTCACGGCATGGCGTTACTGGGCGTGGCGATCCTCGGTGTGATCCTGATCAACGGGCTGTTCTCCTTCTGGCAGGAGTACCGCGCGGAACAGGCGCTGGAGGCGCTCACGCGCCTGCTGCCGCATCAGGTCAAGGTCATGCGCGGCGGTGCGCTCGCCACGCTACCCGCCGTCGAGCTTGCCCCCGGCGATATCGTGCTGCTTGAAGGCGGCGATGACGTTCCCGCCGACTGCCGCGTGATCGAGGCCTACGGCGTGCGGGTGAACAACGCCACCATCACCGGGGAATCGGTTCCGCTGCCACGCGACGCGTTGCCTTCCGCAACCGAAGATATCCTGCACAGCCGCAATATTCTTCTGGCCGGCACTTCGCTCGTCTCCGGTGAAGCGAAGGTGGCGGTCTTCGCCACCGGCATGCGCACCGAGTTCGGTAAAATTGCGCACCTCACCCAGACGGCGGGCACGCCCCTGTCACCGTTGCAGCAGGAGATCATTCGGCTGTCGCGCGTGATCGCGGCCATCGCC
>JAUSDQ010000354.1 GCA_030650525.1 Sulfuricaulis sp. | reverse complement strand
ATTTCGCCACCCAGCCGCGCGCCGCGCTGATCTACCGGCTCTCGGGCGACTACAACCCGCTGCATGCCGAACCCGCGGTGGCCAGCGCCGCCGGCTTCAAGCAGCCCATCCTGCACGGTCTGGCCACCTACGGCATCGCGGGATGGGCCGTCGTCAAGCAGGTGTGCGGCGGCGACCCGGCCGCCGTGCAATCACTCAACGTGCGCTTTTCGTCACCGGTCTATCCCGGCGAGACGATACGCACCGAGCTTTGGGTCGACGGCAAGGTCGTTTCCTTTCGCGCCCGCGCCGTCGAACGCGACATCGTGGTGCTGAACAACGGACGCGCCGAACTGCGCTGACCGTCCATTGCCTTTTCCTTTCTGGTTAATTTCGCCTGACGCACAAACACCTGCAGACAGAACTCGACAAAGAGACAATTTTTTCACAACATACGAGGAGACTAAGATGTCAATTTTTCAAAACTTTTGTATCAAAGGATTGCTGAGCGCAGTTCTCACTATTGGCGCGGCGGCTCACGCGCAAGACATCCGCATTGGCGCGATATTTGCACTGAGTGGCACGCAAAGCGCGCTCGGCGACTTGATGACCGCCGGCGCCAATCTGGCGGTCGAACACGTGAATGCGGACCGCATGCTGTCGGACAAGCTGTCGATCATCCTCGAAGACAGCCAGGCGACGCCGCAACGTGGCGTGATTGCGATGAACAAACTGGTCAATGTCGACAAGGTGCCGTATGTGTTGACCGCCTATACCGGCGTATCGAAGGCGATCTCGCCGATCTCGCAGCGTACCAAGACGGTCACCGTCAACGGCGGTGGCACGGGTACCGACCTGGCGGAACTCGGTCCGTATTTCTGGAATGTGATCCCGCTGGTGAATTACGACGTCAAGGCCCTCGTCCCCTACTTGGTCAAGGAGCGCGGCCTGAAGCGCTTGACGCTGGTATACCTCGATGATCTGATGGGCCAGTGCATACGCAAGGAAATGGAAGCGACCTTGCCGGGCGCTGGTGGCCAACTGGTGGCCGCGTTGTCGGTTCCGGTCACCTCGCAGCAGTTCAGCGGCATCGCGGCGCTGGTGCGCGAATCCAA
>JAUSDQ010000346.1 GCA_030650525.1 Sulfuricaulis sp. | reverse complement strand
CACGGAAAACAAATCCCGTCTCGGCGCCAATGCCATGATAGCGGTGTCGCTCGCGTGCGCGCGCGCGGCGGCCGCCGAAGCCAAGCAGCCGCTCTACCGCTACCTCAACGGCCTGGCGGGAGGCGTGCCGATGCAGTTGCCGGTACCGATGATGAACATCGTCAATGGCGGCGTGCATGCCGACAACAACATCGATTTCCAGGAATTCATGATTCTGCCGGTGAGCGCCGCGACATTTGCCGAGGCGCTGCGCTGCGGCGCTGAGGTGTTTCATGCGCTGAAAAAAGTGCTGCACGCCATGAAGCTCAACACCGCCGTAGGCGATGAGGGTGGGTTTGCCCCGGACCTCCAATCCAACGAAGCGGCGTTGCAGGTGATCCTGCAGGGTATCGAGAAAGCCGGATATAAACCAGGCGCCGATGTGTGTCTCGGTATCGATGTGGCCAGCTCCGAATTCAATAAAAACGGAAAATATGAGCTTGGATCGGAGCATGCCAGTCTGACGGCCGAGCAGCTCATCGATAAACTGGGCGATTGGGTCGCTCGGTATCCGATCATCACCATCGAGGACGGTTGTGGCGAGGGTGACTGGGCCGGGTGGGAGCTGATGACGAAAAAGCTCGGCAAAAAGATTCAGATCGTGGGCGACGATATTTTCGTCACCAACACGACCATTCTGCAGGAAGGCATCAGGAGGGGCGTCGCGAATTCCATTCTCATCAAGGTCAATCAGATCGGCACCCTGAGCGAGACCCTGGCGGCCATCGCCATGGCGCGCCAGGCCGGTTACACCGCGGTCATCTCGCACCGCTCGGGCGAGACCGAGGACACGTTCATCGCCGATCTGGCGGTCGCCACTGGCACCGGTCAGATAAAAACCGGATCACTGTCGCGCTCCGATCGTGTCGCCAAATACAACCGGTTGCTGGGCATCGAGGAAGAGCTGGGTTCCGCGGCTGTCTATCCCGGACGGCGTGCCTTTCCCAGGCAGGGGAATTAAGAATTTGGAGTCGCCGATTAATCGGATTATTACTCGGAGCTGTAAATTGTTCCATGTTTCATTCCCTCTCCCTCCGGGAGAGGGTTGGTGAGAATTTTTATCTGTTCCCGGTAGTAATTAGGATTAAATGGGATTTGGCAAATCCGGATTTTCAAATCGACGTTTATCCGCGTTTATTCGCGGTTTGAAACTAAAATGAAGTTCGTGAAAATCGCTACTTATGTCCTGCTCGGGATTCTTGTGCTGCTGCAATACCCGTTGTGGTTCGGAAGCGGCGGTGTCATTACGATCTGGCGCCTCAACCGCGAGATTGCCGCTCAGGACCAGGAAAACGCCCGGCTGAAGGACCGCAACCAGGCGCTTGAAGCCGACGTCAACGACCTCAAGCAGGGGCTGGAGGCAATCGAGGAGCGTGCGCGCGCTGAACTGGGAATGGTCAAAAAGGGCGAGGTGTTTTATCGGGTGATTGAACAGCCCAGCGGTAAGTCGCCGCTGGCTGACAAACCCCAGCGCTGATCCGGCCACCGACGGCCTGCCGTCTGTTTACGGGTACAACAGTAACGGCCTGGTCGCTTTTTTGGCCAGTCTTTCGCCGAGCGTTTTAAGACTGGGCCGGCCGCTGATCTGAAATACCTGCCGGCCTAATATCAGAATCTGCGTCGATTCGTCCTTGGCCAATTCGATCAGCACTCCGGCCGGATCGCCCACTTTGAGCGAAAAACTCGCTCTCGGCATGCCGTCCGCGGCAATCTCGAACTGCTGACGTGCCGCCACGGCCTGCTGTTCCTGTTCTTCCCTGATGTAGTCGAGAAATCCCTGGCGCGAGCCCTTGGAGGATTGCCAGTCATTGCCGATGTAATCCGGCCATTCGCTATCGATAACAAAAACGCCCGTCAGAGCGGTCTGACTCTGACGGGCGAGATTCACTGCCTGGTTCAGGGCCGCCTGCGAGGCCGCTGAACCGTCTACCACCACAACAATGTGTGCTGCCTCCACCCAATGATGCGGTTATTTTGTCGCGGGGGGTGCCGGTGCCGGAACAGCGGCCGGCGCCGCCGGGGCGGGCGCCATGGCGGCTGCGGGAGCCGCCGGGGTTTGCGCAGTGGGAGGGGTTACCTTGCCCATGGTCGCCAGCATGATGATGGCGATGACGATCGTTGCGAGCACGATCGCGCCGATATCCTCGGCACGGTCGTCCTTGAACAGCGTCATCTTGCTTTTTTCACCCGCGGCGCCGACTGTCTCGCTTCCTGTTTTAGCCATATTCGTTTCTCCTCAGGTGTTAAATGGATACCAGGTAGTCCTTGATAATCAGGACCACAATCAGCGCCAAAGCGTATTTGGTCACGCCCACGATGAGCCCGATCTTGAACGGCGCGCCACCGGCTTGACTGAGTTCCCGGAAGCTGATGTAGCCACCAAGACCCACGAGGCCGAAGCCGAAGATCCACTGCATCCAGTCACGCAGCATTTTGATCGTCGCGGAGGCCGGCGGTCCGCCTTTGAGGCCGACATCGCCGAAAGCGCCAAGGCTCGTGAGCAGCACCACGACCATGAAGCCGATCACGAACACCGGGAACTTTTCCACCAATAGCGTCCCCAGGCCTTTGCGTGCAGTCTTGCTCTCTTTCGCTTCCTTGCCGGTCCAGTACCACACCGTCACGATAAACACGGCGAATGGGATGGAGATCACGCGCATGATATTCCAGATTTCCGCGACCGAAACTGCGGAGCCCGGTTCTACTTTGGGGTTAAACGCCAGCGCCGCGGCGAGCACCTGACCGGAGTTCAGAATGCCGGTACCGATCCAGGCGCCGTATTGCAGGTCGGTTAGACCCAGCGAGTGACCGATGAAGGGGCTGATAAACATGGTCAGGACGCCGAAGCCCAGAATGGTGGCGATGGCATAGGCGACCTGCGATGCCTTGCCTTCCACCGCCGGAGCCGTGGCCACCGCCGCACTGACGCCGCAAATGCTGAGCGCATTCGCCAGTACACCCGTCATGGAACGGTCAATCCCGAATACCTTGCCAAGCCACAACACCATCACGATGGTCAGGAGCACGAAGCCGCCGATCAGAAAAATGGCGAAAGCGCCGAGTTGCACGATGGCCTGTACGGTATAGAGCGAGCCGAGCAGGATAATGCCGGTCTTGATCATGAGGCGGGAGAGCTTGAATCCGTCGCTAAAGATTGCCGGAATTTCTCCGCCGAAGATCAAGTTGCGATAAAGCATTCCACAGATAATGCCCAGAAGGATATAGTTCAGATGCAGCACCTTGACCAACCATCCCTTCTGATCGAACAGCACCTGTGCGCCCATCCACGCTTCGAGCCCCTTGAAACCGCCGATGTCCATCCCGGGGTAACCGCGGATAAGCACCAAGGTGATAACGATCAGGGCCAGGCCGGGAATGGCGCTAGGCAATTTTCGAAAAAAACCTGTATCACTCATAGTTGTTCCTCCATAGAACGCTTAATCTGTTGATACACCGGTTTACTTCTGATGCCAGTCGGGTAAGAAATGCAAGGGCAGCGTTATGCCATCTGTTTTGTCTCCTTGGGCCACTTGGTTTTCTGCTTGTGACTACTCCTAACAGATTATAGTGATTAATTATGCCGAAGCAGTTTATTAGAATTCGCTTATATTCTGACTTGGGCAAAAACATTCAAGCACAAGCACCCGGCACAGACAAGCTACGTGCATCAGACAAACAGCAAGACGGCGGGTGAAAATTTTTATTCCGCGCTAACCGCTGGCGGGAATGGAGTAAGGCAAGGACTGAAGCGTTAGGCGCGCACCGGTTTCACTGGCGAGATGCAATTTCCCCGCGGCGGCGCTGCTGATTTGGATCACGGCGAGCAGATCGTAGCCGTTATCGGGCGCCGCTTGCGCGTCGACGACCGTGCCTGCCGATTGGCCGGGAAAATCCGGCGCAAAAATGGAATCACCCGGACGCGGCACGACGTCACCCGCGACATGGGCACGGTACATGCGCTGTTTGAGCTTGCCGAGATATTGCATGCGCGCCACGATTTCCTGTCCCGGGTAGCAGCCTTTCTTGAAATTGACGCCGCCGACGGCCTCGAGATTGGCCATCTGTGGGACGAATTCTTCAATGGTTCCGGGGTGAACGCTGGGGATTCCTGCCATAATA
>JAUSDQ010000313.1 GCA_030650525.1 Sulfuricaulis sp. | reverse complement strand
GGCGCATCCACGCCCAGCGCCGCATGCGCCAATTCCCAAACGCGCGCGAAAATCTCGCGCCGGCTCAAGCCTTGAGTCTCGGCCTGCCCCACCCACTCCTGCACCGCGAGCTGCAAACGATCGACGCGCGGGTCGGAATTTTTCCACGGGAAGCCCAGGAGCTTGGGATCAAAGTCGCCAATCTGCGCTTGAAAGCCCGGCAGCTCCAACAACAGCGAACCCTGCGGGATCAGCAGGCGGATCGCCAACTGAATCGGCGGCACGCTCTCGACCAGATCGAGTTCGAGCAGGCGTTCGAGCAGCGCGATGTAGCCCTCCAGCGTGGTCCAGGGCGTGAACGCCACGAAGGTCGGCGCGAGCGCGATGCCGGCCGCGCGACACAGTGCCACGGCGCGCGCGAAATCGCTGTTCGTATGATTCTTGGCGAGCAGATCGAGCACATGATCGTCGATCGATTCCACGGCGGCGGTGATGAACAAACAACCGGTGGCTTTCAAGACCGGCAGCATGTCGGCGTGGTTGATGAGATGCTGGATTTTGATGGTGGCGTCGTAGCTGATATCCGGAAATTCGGCGTGCAAGGCATTCACCAGTTTGAGCGCATGGGTCGGGCCGTTCAGGAAATCCGGATCGCCGAAGGAAATATGTTGCGCGCCAGCCGCGACTTGCTGGCGCACGTCGGCCATCGCCACCTCTACCGGAATCACACGGAACATGCCGTGATACACCGGCACCACCGGGCAATGGCGGCACAGATGCTTGCAGCCGCGGCTGCCTTCCGCGAAGCCGACGGTCTTGCGGCCGCCGTCCGGCAATTGCAAATGCGCGTAGCGCGCGAGTGGCGGCAGCGCGTGGCGGTCGGGTGTGAGAAATTCTATTTTGGAAAGATTAACCACCGGCTCAGTTTGCACCCGGCCGTCACCGGCGCGCAGCCGTTCCACCAGCGACACCAGGGCCGGCTCGACTTCGCCACCCAGCACGGTGTTTACGCCCAAGTCGCGCAACAGCTTTTCATTCATCGGCGCGTATAGGCCGTACACACACAGATGCGCCTCGGGTGCAATGGCCCGCACCCGCGGTATCGCCTCCAGCGCGATGCGCGTGGCGGTGTGCATGGCGACATAGATCGCCACCACGCGCGCATCGCGCAGCACCTCGGGCTCCAGGCGTTGCAGGGTGAGATCGAGGCAATGCACCTCGCAACCGGCGCGCGCGAGCCAGGCGGCCGGTTCGGCCAGGCCGAACGGCTGGCGGCCGATTTCGTAGGGATTAATCAGGACGACTTTCATACCAGTGGACGCATGTTTTGTAGGGTGCGCAAAAGCGAAGCGTTGCGCACCGTCAGCTTATACTTATATTTGGTGCGCTTCGCTAACGCTCAGCACACCCTACTAAACTCTGCGGCAAAGATTCTTTCTCAACCCGGTTACTTTTTACCGCCGGCGGATTGAAAGCCGGCCGGGAGCTTGCCCATATCGCCTTCGCCGAACAGGAACCCAAGCATGTGCTGCTCGATGACCTTGATGCTCCCCGGGTCGGCGGTGCTGAGTTTGTTCTCGTTGATGATCGTGGCCAGGCGTTGCAACCACTGCTTCCAACCTTCTTTCGATACGTTTTCGAAAATGCGCTGACCCAAGGGCCCCGGATGCGGCGGGCGCTCCAGACCTTCGGTCTCGCGTTTCAGTACTGCGCAGCGAACGATGCGTGCCATGTAGTTCTCGTGAGTGTAAATCGTAATGATGCATTGTATTACGGAATGCCGGGCCATAGGACAT
>JAUSDQ010000306.1 GCA_030650525.1 Sulfuricaulis sp. | reverse complement strand
ATTTCATACCTAGTGTGATAACTAACGTTTCTTTAATCCGTCGGCATGCCGCCAGAGATACCACGATCCGACCGATCGGAACGGCTGCCAGCAATCAGTCACTCTCTGAAAATCGGTTTTGGTGGGTCGGCGGCGGAGATGATAGGCGGCCCTGAAGCCGCTCTGGATACCGAAGTCGTCGACCGGTAGTACATCCAATCTACCGAGTGTGAAGATCAGCAGCATCTCGACCGTCCAGCGTCCGACACCGTAAATCTCGACGAGGCGGAGGATCAATTCTTCGTCGTCGAGGCGCCGTGCCTGCGCGGGTCGGGACAATTCCTTCACGCGCCTTGGCGGCGATGTCGCGGATGGCGGTGACTTTGTTGCGCGAGAAACCGACCGAGCGCAGGCGCGCAAAATGCGTTGCCAGCACCTCGTGCGGTTCGGGGAAGCGCTTGCCCGGATAGAGCGCGACGAAGCGGCCGAGAATCGTGTTGGCGGCGCGGCCGTTGAGTTGCTGGTGCGCGATGGCGCGCGTCAAGCTTTCGTAGGGAGACCGCCGAAGCGGGCGAAGCGCGCACGGACCGATGTCGCGGATCAGCCGCGCCATGGTGCGATCGACGCGGGCAAGATGTTTTTCGGCGGCTTTGAGTTTGTCGTTAAAAGTTGGCACGGGAATTCTTTCGGGAAGTTAAGGCGAGCTAGAAGTAAGAATTTGGCGCGTGGTACGCGCCCTACATTTGCTCCCCTGCTCGAAACAGGCGCTCTATTTCGCCTGCTTCAGGCGTGCGAGTAACTGCGTCTTCATCGTGTCGGGCATGCCGAGAAAGTTGGTCTCTACCATCCCGAGCAAGGCCTGCTTGTTGTCCTTGTCCCAGCCGCGAAACTCGGCGGCCATGGTTTCCACGTATTCGCTGCGCTCCGCTTCGGGCATCTTCGCGAACGTGGCGCGCGCTTCGTCGAGTTTCTTCTGCATGTCGCGCATCGGTTCCAGCATCATGCGCAGCACCCCGCCGGTCATCGGCGAGTCCGAGGCCTGCTGCAGCACCGTCTTTAGTTCTCCCGGTTTGCACTGGGGCGTGGCGGCAGGCATCGCGGTCGACATGCGTTCCAGCAGCGTAGCCAGCTCATCGACTTCGGCACGGGTCAGCGGCGGGCCCTCCTGTATGGCCTGCATGGTTTTCGCCATGTCTGGCATGGCGCCCGGCTTCCCGAGACTTTCTTTGTCTCCCGCATCGGTGTCGTGTTTGGCCTGTTCTTTCGCCATCATTGCCTGAGCCTGCGCCATCTGGTCTTTCATCATTCCTTCCATGCCCGGCGGAATCGCCATGTTGCTGCCCATACCGGGCATGGAGGGGAGCGTGCCTTTGGCCGCGCCGGCAGCACCCTTGAGAGGCATCTTGCCCACGCCCGGTATCGATCGGACGCCAGGCATTGTCCCGCGCCCGCCCAACATGCCGGTTAACCCGGACGCGCCGGGGCCTGCGATCGGCAAGCCGCACGGTCCGGCATTCGCGAGCATTTTGTCAATCTGTCCTTCGACGAAGTTCCTGACGATGCCCTTCACGAGGTCCTTGGCCAAGAACGCGAGTGGCCCGATGGCCTGGGCAGGA
>JAUSDQ010000302.1 GCA_030650525.1 Sulfuricaulis sp. | reverse complement strand
ATGATATCCGTGACAAGCGCTTGCCACTGCACTAGTTTATGCCTATGGACCGTATCGTCCCCGAGCAACGAGCGCGAATAATTCACGTCGCGCGGCAAATCTGCCGTCCCGCCCTGCTGGGTTTGTTGTTGCTTCCCGTGACGCTCTCCTGCTCTTTTTTCGATAACAACAAGCTGCGGGCGATCAAGTCCGCCGGCGAACTGGTGATACTGACGCGCACCAGCCCGACCACCTATTACGAGACACCGGAAGGACCGGCCGGTTTCGAATACGATCTGGCGAAGAGTTTCGCCGGCTATCTCGGCGTGAAGGCGCGTTTCGTCGTCGTCGAGAAATTCAGCGACATCATTCCCCGCCTCGTCAAGGCCGAGGCAGACATGGCCGCCGCCGGCATCACCGTAACGGAGGCACGCAGCAAAGTCATCAGATTCGGGCCGCCCTATCAGGAAATTCGTCAACAGGTCGTATATCGATTGGGCACCGACCGGCCCGCCAATGTCCCGGCATTGATCGGACGGCAGATCGAAGTGCAAAAAGGCACGAGCTACGTCGAGCGTCTCAACGAACTCAAGCAGGAGTACCCGGAGCTGAAATGGACCGAGGTGGACAAGGAAACCGAGGAATTATTGCAGATCGTCTGGGAAGGACTCCTGGAATTCAGCATCGCTGACTCGAATATCGTGGCGGTCAACCTGCAATATTTTCCTGAACTGCAAGTCGCCTTTACCATACACAAACCGGAGTCCTTGGCTTGGGCCTTCCCCCTGGTCGAGGATCGAAGTCTGCACGCCGCCGCCGCCGAGTTTCTGGAAAAAAGCCGGGCATCGGGAGAGCTGGCGCAATTGATCGACCGCTATTACGGTCCGGCCGGTCGCTCGAATTTTATCAATATCAGTGTTTTCAAGGTGCGTACACGCAGCCGTTTGTCGCCGTACCAGCTGATATTCGAGAAAGCGGGTAAACAATACGGCCTCGACTGGCGGCTGCTCGCCGCGATCGGCTACCAGGAATCCTTTTGGAATCCGACGGCCACCTCGCCGACCGGGGTGCGCGGCATGATGATGTTGACCGAGGAAACCGCCGATCAACTCGGCATTACCGACCGGTTGGATGCGACCCAGAGCGTTGACGGCGGCACGCGCTATATTCAGGGCTTGATCAACCGCCTGCCTCCCGGCGTCACCGGGCCTGACCGGCTATGGATGGCGCTGGCGGCATACAATCTCGGGTTCAGCCACCTGGAGGATGCGCGCATCATCGCTCAGAAGCAGGGGCGCGATCCGAACAAGTGGAACGATGTCAAAAGCTCGCTGCCGTTGCTGGCCGATGAAGCCTGGTACCCCAATACAAAATACGGCTACGCCCGTGGGGAGGAGTCGGTCATCTTCGTCAACCGTGTACGCACGTATTATGACGTGCTGGTAAAACTCGATGAAGAAGCAAAAGCCAAAAACAAGCCTCAGGCGCTTGATCTCAAGGCCCCGGCCATTTGACCGCCGTGAGCCGTAAATCGTGATCCGTGAATCGTAAGTTGCAAGATGTCGGGGCTTTCATATTTTACGGATCACGATTTACGACTTACGATTCACGCTCCTTGCGAAACCCAACAGTTTTCAGCGCCGTGATTCAAAAAATTTGCGCAACATCCCGCCACACTCCTCTGCGAGCACGCCGCCGGTGATCTGCGCGCGGTGATTGAGAGCCGCAGACGCCAAGAGATTAAACACGCTTCCGGCAGCGCCGGACTTCGGATCGGCGGCACCGTACACGACACGCGCGATGCGCGCCTGCACCATGGCCCCGGCGCACATGGCGCAGGGCTCGAGCGTCACGTAAAAGATGGCATCGGGAAGACGGTAATTCTTCATGTGCGCGGCGGCGGCGCGCAAGGCCACGATCTCGGCGTGGGCAGTCGGGTCGTGGGATACGATAGGCTGGTTCCAGCCTTCACCGATGATTTCGTCGTGCCACACCACCAGCGCGCCTACCGGCACTTCACCAGCCGCTTCGGCATAACGCGCGAGCTCAAGGGCGCGTTGCATGAATTGCTCATCGAGTGAGACGTAAGACTCGGGCATATACCGGCTTTCCTTTCTAACTCTTCACGCCTCTCGCCCCATGGTTCACGACTTATTCCCATTCAATCGTCGCCGGCGGTTTGCCGGAGATGTCATACACCACGCGCGAGATGCCGCGCACTTCGTTGATGATGCGGTTGGAAATGCCGCCGAGCACCTCGTAGGGGATGTGCGCCCAGGTGGCGGTCATGAAATCCACCGTCTCGACCGCGCGCAAGGCGATGACATAGTCATAGGCGCGCGCATCGCCGAGCACCGCCACCGATTTGACCGGCAGAAACACCGCAAACGCCTGGCTGATCTTGTCGTAAAGATCATGGCGGTAAAGTTCTTCGAGGTAGATGGCATCGGCCTGGCGCAACAATTCGGCATATTCCTTTTTGACCTCGCCCAGGATACGCACGCCGAGACCCGGTCCGGGGAACGGATGACGGTAAATCATCTGGTGCGGCAGTCCCAGCTCCTCGCCGATGCGGCGCACTTCGTCTTTGAATAATTCCCGCAGCGGCTCGAGCAGCTTGATGTTCATTTTTTCCGGCAAGCCGCCGACATTGTGGTGCGACTTGATGACGTGCGCCTTCCTGGTCTTGGCCGCGGCCGATTCGATCACGTCCGGGTAAATCGTCCCCTGCGCCAGCCAGCGGGCGTTCTTGATCTTGGCCGCCTGTTCCTCGAAAACCTCGATGAAAATACCGCCGATGATCTTGCGCTTCTGCTCCGGATCGGCCACACCCTTGAGCGCCGAGAGAAAACGCTCGACGGCATCTACCCGAATCACCTTCACGCCCATATGGCGGGCAAAGGTATCCATGACCTGATCGCCTTCGTTCAAGCGCAGCAGGCCGTTGTCCACGAAAATGCAGGTAAGCTGCTTGCCGATGGCGCGATGCAACAATGCCGCCACGACGGAAGAATCCACGCCGCCGGACAAACCGAGGATGACTTCGTCCGCGCCGACCTGGGTGCGTACTGACTGAACCATGCTCTCGATGATATTGCCCGGCGTCCACAGCGAACCGCAGCCGCAGATGTCATGCACGAAGCGCTGCAGGATGGCGCGGCCCTGGGTGGTGTGCGTCACTTCGGGGTGAAACTGCACGCCGTAGTACCCGCGCGCCTCATCGGCGATGCCGGCGAAGGGCGCGGCCGACGTTTCCGCGATCACCTTGAAGCCCGGCGGCAGTTGCGTGACCCGGTCGCCGTGACTCATCCATACATGCAGGAACGAAGCGCCGGACGCTTCCTGCTCATCGCGTAGGTCGCGGAACAGCTTCGAGTGTCCGTGCATGCGTACCCGCGCATAACCGAACTCGCGCTTGTCGCCGGCCGCGACCGCCCCGCCGAGCTGCGCCGCCATGGTCTGCTGGCCGTAGCAAATCCCGAGGATGGGGATTTGCATGTCAAAGATTTCTTGCGGCGCGCGCGGCGCCTCGTCCAGCGTCACCGATTCCGGACCGCCGGAGAGGATGATGCCGCGTGGGGCGAATTGGCGTATTTCCTCGACCGGGGTATCGTACGAAAACAGCTCGCAATAGACGCCGGCCTCGCGCACACGCCGTGCAATCAGCTGCGTGTATTGCGCGCCGAAGTCGAGGATCAGGATTTTCTGCGAATGTGGGTCGGTCATGAGCCGTGAATCGTGATTCGTGAGTGGTGAGCCGTCGGTACGCGCTTTACGCTTTACGATTTACGACTTACGACTCACGGCTCACGATTCGCGCTGATAATTCGGCGCTTCCTTGGTCACCATCACGTCGTGCACGTGCGACTCACGAATGCCAGCGTTGGTGATGCGCACGAAATGTGTTTTGGTGCGCAGCGCTTCAATGTGGGGACTGCCAGTATAGCCCATGCTGGAACGCAGGCCGCCCATGAGCTGATGAATGATATTGATCATCGGGCCTTTGTACGGCACGCGGCCTTCGACGCCTTCCGGCACCAGCTTGTCGCTCTTGGCGTCTTCCTGGAAGTAGCGGTCGCTGGAACCCTCGCCCATCGCGCCCAGCGACCCCATGCCGCGATAGGATTTATACGAACGTCCCTGATAGATTTCCACCTGCCCGGGCGATTCGTCGGTGCCGGCCAGCAGGCTGCCAATCATGATCGTATGGGCACCGGCCGCGAGCGCTTTGGCGATATCGCCGGAAAAACGAATACCGCCATCGGCAATCACCGGCACACCCGAGCCTTTCAGGGCTTCCACGACATTGGCTATCGCCGTGAGCTGCGGCACGCCGACGCCGGCCACCATGCGCGTGGTGCAAATCGAACCGGGACCGATTCCGACTTTCACGCCATCCGCGCCCGCCTCGCGCAAGGATTTTGCCGCCTCGGCCGTGGCGATGTTGCCGCCGATCACCTGCATGTCGGGAAAGTGTTTCTTGATCCAGCGCACGCGATCGAGCACGCCCTGAGAATGGCCGTGCGCCGTGTCCACAATGATCACGTCCACGCCGGCTTCCACCAGGTGTTCGACACGCTCTTCGGTTCCCTGACCGACACCGACGGCGGCCCCCGCCAGCAAACGGCCCTTGGGGTCTTTGGCGGAACGCGGATATTCGGTGGATTTCTGGATGTCCTTGACCGTGATCAGGCCCTTCAGGCCGAATTTGTCGTCCACCACGAGAATTTTTTCGATGCGGTGCTGATGCAGCAGCTTCAGAATTTCGTCGCGCGAGGCGCCTTCCTTGACCGTCACCAGTTTTTCTTGCGGCGTCATGATGCGCGAAACCGGCTCCTCGTAACGCGTCTCGAAGCGCAGGTCGCGGCTGGTCACGATACCGACGAGCTTGTCGCCCTGGGTCACCGGCACCCCGGAGATGTGCTGAGCGCGCGTGATCTCAAGTACCTTGCGAACGGTGGTATCCGGCGTCACGGTGATCGGATTGGTGATGATCCCGGCCTCGAATTTCTTCACCCGGTGCACTTCCTCCGCCTGCCGTGCCGGGGTGAGGTTTTTGTGAATCACACCGAGCCCGCCTTCCTGGGCCAGGCAGATGGCCGCACGCGCCTCGGTCACGGTATCCATGGCGGCGGACAACAACGGGATATTCAGGGTAATAGTACGCGTCAGGGCGGTCTTCAGGTCCACGTCCCGGGGGAGGACGGTCGAATGCGCAGGAACCAGGAGGACATCGTCAAAAGTGAGGGCTTCCTGAAGGATTCGCATGCCGTATTATACGTACCGGTTTATCGTCCGTAAACTGGCCATGACGCCGAAGTCGCTCCGCTTATTCCCGGCCGCGCCGGTTTTTCCGGGCGCGCGCGCTCGTACGGTTGACGCCATAGGGAATGTGTTTTACCGTGAACCCGTCTACACTATGTAAAGACCCAGCCAGGAGGAAAATAGGATGAAAAAAGCTCTCGTGTTGTGCTCACTGACCCTTGCCCTGACTGCCACGGGCTGTTCGTGGTGGTGGGACGATTCAGCAAGTACTGACGAATACAATCAGCTCGTCACCCAGGCTGAAAATGAAATCAAGCTTGCCAACAAAACCGGCTTTCTGTGGCAGAATACCGAAAAGTTCCTGAAAGCCTCGAAAGAAGCCAAGGCCGCCGCCGACACTGCCAGCGACAGGAGCACGAAGCGAAATGAACTCGAGAAGGCGATGAAGCTCGCCAAGAAAGCGCTCAAGGAGGCGCAATTGGCGCAGGAGCAGGCGAAGAACAACGCCAATCCCGTTATCACTTATAAAAAATAAGCCAGCCGTACACCGCATAAAAAAGCCGGGTACCCCCCGGCTTTTTTGTTGGCGTGAATGAGGTTATGGTTCGGATCATGGAGCCACCTGCTACCGCCGCCGCACCCTTTCGCGACATCTATTCGGTTTCACGCCTGAACCGCGAGGCCAAGGCGCTGCTCGAGGGCGGCTTCCCGCCCATCTGGATCGAGGGAGAAATTTCCAACCTGTCGCGCCCCGCTTCCGGTCATGTGTACTTCTCGCTCAAGGACCCGCGCGCGCAAATACGCTGCGCCTTTTTCCGCCAGCATCAACGCCTGATTGGCATCGTGCTCAAGGACGGGCTGCAGGTGCTGCTGCGCGCGCGCGTGAGCCTGTACGAAGGGCGCGGCGACTTTCAAATAATTGTCGAATATCTTGAAGAGGCCGGTGAAGGCGCCTTGCGCCGTGCCTTCGATGCGCTCAAACAGCGCCTGGCCCAAGAAGGCCTGTTCGATACGGCACACAAGCAACCCCTTCCCCGGCTTCCACGACGCATCGGCATCATCACCTCGACCTCGGGCGCCGTGCTGCATGACATGCTGACCACTTTGCAGCGCCGTTTTCCCGCCATCGCCGTGCTGGTTTATCCGGTGCCGGTGCAGGGCGAAGGCGCGGCGGAAAAAATCGCCGCCGCGATCCAATTGGCGGGCGTACGAAAAGATTGCGATGCACTTATCCTGGCGCGCGGTGGCGGCTCGCTCGAAGACCTGTGGCCGTTCAACGAAGAGATCGTGGCGCGCGCGATTTATGCCTGCCCGGTCCCGATCGTCAGCGGGGTCGGACACGAAACTGACTTCACCATCGCTGACATGACCGCCGACATGCGCGCGCCCACCCCCACGGCCGCGGCCGAAATGCTGAGTCCCGACCAGCAGGAGTGGCTGGCCCAGTTTGTACGTATCGAGACACGCTTGGTCACCACCCTGCGCGGTCGCCTGCGTAGTCTCAGCCAGCATCTCGACTGGCTGGGTGCGCGTCTGGTGCATCCACGCAACCGCATTGCCCTGATGCAACAACGGCTCGGCGCGATTTCGCAGCGCATGAATCTGGCGCAGATTACGCGGTTGCGTCACGCGCGCACGGAAATACAAACCTTGACGGCACGACTGCATCGACACTCGCCGCTGCCGTCGCTGCAAGCCGCGGCGCTCGACAACCGTCATCTTCATGCGCGCCTCGTGGCCGGCGTGAAACTCCATCTGGAACGGGCCGATGCCCGGCTGCGTCAGATCATGCAGACCCTGCATGCCTTGAGCCCGCTGGCCACCCTGGAACGCGGCTACGCCATTGTGCAACACCCGGATACGGGTGCGATTGTGTCGGACGCGACAACAGTCAAGCCGGGGGAACGTGTCCAGACCCGCCTGTCGAACGGTTACCTGGATTGTCTGGTGGAAAAAACTCGTGCGAGTTAAGTCGTGGATATTATTTGGCCTGCTCCTGGGAGCGGTGGCCCAGGCGCAGGATTTACCGCGTGCAAGCCCAGTACCGGGCGGTATCGCCATCGTGCCGATGGCCGCGGATTCGGCGCCGGCGCCGGTGGTGCATTTTGACGGCCAGCGCGTCATGGTGCTACGTCACGCCGGCCGGTGGCAGGCCGTAGTCGGCCTGCCGCTGACACTCGCGCCGGGCCCGCAGATCGTCCAGGCCGTCGACAGCCAGGGCGTGACCCGGGAATATTCATTTACCGTTCAGCCCAAGGAATACGCGGAACAGCGCCTGACGGTCACGGACCAGCGCATGGTCGATCCCTCCGCCGAGGATCTGCTGCGCATCGAGCGTGAATCGGAAATCATCCGGCAGGTGTTCGCCGCCTGGACCGACACGTCGATATCGTCGCTACAATTCGGACTGCCGGCGCGCGGACGCATCAGCAGTGTCTTTGGACTGCGGCGTTTTTTCAATAATGAACCGCGCCAGCCGCACAGCGGCATTGATATCGCCGCGCCGGTTGGCACGAAGGTGGTGGCGCCATTCGCCGGAACGGTGATCGAAACCGGAGAGTATTTTTTTAACGGCAAGACCGTTTTCATCGACCACGGCCAGGGGCTCATCAGCATGTTCAACCACTTGAGCCACATGACGGTCGAACGCGGGGCACGCGTAATCCAGGGCGCGAAAATCGGCGAAGTCGGCATGTCCGGACGCGTCACCGGCCCGCACCTGCACTGGAGCATGAGCCTTAATAACAGCCGTGTGGACCCTGCGCTTTTTCTGCCCGGGAAAAAATAAGAAATTGATAGGATTAACAGGATTTCTTACCACTAAAATTCTTAATCCTGTAAATCCTGAAGAATCCTGTTAATCCTGTCTAATTTTTTTTGTTAGGGGTTCTTCAACGGCTTCAAGGGGAAAGCGGCTTTGCTTTCCAAAGCCGGATGGATTTATCGCGACCGCCGGATAACAGCAACGCGCCATCCGGCGAAAACGCCACGGACTGAACGTAATCCGTATGCCCTCGCAGCACCTGTACGACAACACCGCCATCCACCTCAAACACCGCAATG
>JAUSDQ010000300.1 GCA_030650525.1 Sulfuricaulis sp. | reverse complement strand
ACGTGCAGATCCAGGGTCTGCAAGGCCGCTTCCAGCTTGTCACCCTCCGGGTAACTGCGGGCCGGATTGCCCGCGACAACAATCAAGGCACGTATCGGGTGCTCGGACGCATGGCTGATGTCGTCGGCGAGGACGGTGGCGGGCAGCGTCCCGGCAATGCTGGGAAAGCCGCCGCTGCGGCTGCGCGTGCGTGCGTAGGTGGGACGCCTGCGCCGCGGGCTTGCGCCAGCTGGCACATAAGGGTCGAAACCGAAACCCCAACCGCCGGGCTGCCCGAAGCGGCCAGCGACGATGTTGAGGGCCTCAACCAGCACATTGGTGAGCGTGCCGAAGCTGGCGCGGCAAATGCCGATGCGGCTGTAACAGACGGCTCTCGGCGCGGCCAGGCGCCTGGCCAGCCCCCGTATCGTCGGCACCTCGATGCCGCAGAACCGGGCGCATTGCTCGACACTGAAGCTGGTGCACGCGGCGCTGAGGATTTCCCAACCCTTGACATGGTTCTGCAAGAAATCCTGGTCAGCGAGATGTTCGCCAAACAGCACGCGCAACATGCCAATCAGCAGATAGACGTCGGTGTTCGGCAGGATGGGCACATGCTCGTAGCGCGCAGCAGTCTTGGTCTTGCGCGGATCGATCACCACCACCCGGCCGCGGGCCGCGATCGCATCCATGTCATCGCGGATGCGCGGCGAGGTCAGCAGGGAGCCATGGGACTCCAGCGGATTGGCGGCGATGACCAGGAGAAAATCGCAGTTTGGCAGATCGGGGATGGGCAGCACGGGCTGGCCGTAGACCGCTTCGGTCGCCACCCAGCGCTGGGTGGTATCGGCCGCGGCGGGCGTGTAATACAGGCTCGACCCCAGGGACTTGAGCAGCCCCGCCGCGATGTGATTGGTGAACGTGGCGGCCGCCGCCGGGTTGCCCACGTACATCGCGATGGCCTCGCCACCCTGGGCCTGGTGAATCGCGCCCAGGCGCTGGGCGATGTCGCCAAGGGCCTCGTCCCAACTCACGCGCGTGAATTCCCCCGCTGCGCCGCTGCGCTTGAGCGGATGAAGCACCCGATCCGGATCGTGCGCGATGGCCGCCATCGCAGGCCCCTTGGGACACAGGAATCCCCGGGACACGACGTTGTCCTTGTCGGGCATCACCTTGGTGATGCGGCCTTTCTTGACGGTGGCCACAAGACCGCAATAGGCGTCGCAGAGCCGGCAGTGGGTGATGTGGTTGCCGTCTTCGCCGGGCGCCAGCTTGCTCGCGTCACTCATTGTTTGCGTCTCAAGTGGCGCCATGACAGCAGGCCGGATCGGCTCTGAACAGGTCAATACCACTTTGCCCTGGACCTCGCCGCGCGCGATCGCCGTCAGCATCTGCGCGGCCTGCGCCAGCGGCGCCGTGCGCGACACCTGCGGATGCAACTTGCCCTGGGCGTACCAGCGCAGCAGGTCCTCCAGATTGGCCTGCTGCAACTCGGGCTCGTTCTTCTGGAATCCGCCGGCCAGCACGCCGATGGCGGAAATACCCTTAAGCAGCAGCAGGTTCGCCGGCAGTGCGGGGATGCGTCCGCTGGCAAAGCCCACCACCAGGAGGCGGCCGTTCCAGGCCAGGGTGCGCACGGCGGCGTCGAAAAAATCGCCACCAACCGGGTCATACACGACGTCCACCCCGCGGCCACCGGTGATCTCCATGACGCGCGGCTTGAGCGATTCCTGGCGATAGTTGATGGTCTCGCTGGCCCCGGCCTGTCGCGCCCGCTCCAATTTCTCGGAACTGCTGGCGGCGGCGATCACCCGCGCGCCCATCATGGCACCGAGTTCGACGGCGGTGAGTCCGACGCCGCTGCCCGCGGCGAGCACCAGCAAGGTCTCGCCGGCGGCGAGGTGGGCCTTCTGGCGCAGTCCATAGAGGGAGGTCGAATAAGCGATGCCGAAGCCGGCGGCGGTGACGAAGTCCATGCTCGCCGGCAGGTGAAACACCTGTCCGGTGGCGTTGACCGCCATGTATTCGGCGTAGGCGTTCCAGCCCTGCATCGCCAGCACGCGATCGCCCACGGCAAAACCGGACACGCCGGCGCCCACTTCGACAACCACGCCGGCGGCTTCGCTGCCCGGCACAAAAGGCAGGGCTGGCCGGTCCTGGTATTTGCCCTCGATGATCAGGGTGTCGAGAAAATTCACGCCCGCGGCGGCGACTTTGATCAGGACTTGACCGGCACCAGCGACTGGCATCGGAAACTCCCCGTGGCTCAGAGATTCAGGCGGCCCGTAGGCCTTGCACACCACTGCTTTCATGCTTCGCTTCTCCATGGTTATCTAGAAATTCCGGCCTGTCGCCCGCGTCGTGGCGCTCATGGCCTAGCAGCCTGCATCGGCCTTGCCTGCCGCCTGATAGGCCTCGCGCAGTTCGCGCTTCAACACCTTTCCGACATCGCTGCGCGGCAGACTGTCAAAAATCTCCACGGCCGCGAGGCGTTGCACCTTGCCCAGCTGGCCATTGGCCCAGGCGAGCAGGGCCTCGGCCGCCGTCGCGGCGCCGGGCCGCAAGACAACAAAGGCCAGCGGCGTTTCGCCCCAGCGCTGCGACGGCATGCCCACCACGGCAACGTCGGCAACCTCGGCATGTTCGCGCAGCACCGCCTCCAGATCGCTGGGATAGATGTTGAAGCCACCCGAGATGATCATGTCCTTCTTTCGGTCGACCAGGATCAAAAAACCGTCCTCGTCGAAACGACCAATATCGCCACTGCGGATATAGCGCTTGCCCTGCGCGTCAAACCACTGCGCTTCGGCGCTCTGGGCCGGCAGATTGTGGTAGCCGCTCATCATCGTCGCCGAGTGGCCGACGACTTCGCCCGTCTCGGACGGACCCAGTTCACGGCCCGCTTCGTCGATCAAGCGCATGTCGTGCCCCGGCGCAGGCCGGCCCACGGTGTGCAGCTTGTCCGCAAACAAGCGGGCATCCAGCAGGCAGATGCCGCCGCCCTCGGACATGCCATACGCTTCGACCAAGCCGCCTGGCCAGCGCTTCAGGACGTCGGCCTTGAGCCCCGCCGAGAACGGCGCGCCGCCGCTGAATTTCAGGCGACAGGACGAAAGGTCAAAGCGCTCGAAATCCGGATGCGCCATGATTCTCTGGTACTGGACCGGCACCAGCATGGTGTGGGTGACGCGATGTTTCTCGGACAGCGCAAGAAAAACAGCGACATCGAACTTGCCCATCAGCACGACCGTGCCGCCCAGCGCCAGCGTGGGCAGGACATTCGTCAGGGTAGTGTTGGAGTAAAGCGGGATCGTGATCAGACTCACGGTGTCCGGGCCGAAGCCGAGCGTCGTGCACAAGTCGACATTGGAACGGCGCAGCGCATGGGAATGCAGGATACCTTTGGGCGTACCGGTGGTGCCGGAGGAATAGATGATGTTGAACGGCCAGTCCGGCTGCACGGTCACTGCCATCGGCAAGGTACCGGGCGGAGCAAGCCAGTCGGAGAAAATGCTCCCGGCGTCCGAATCGTCGATGGCGATCCGCCGGGCCGTGATTTTTTCCGCCACCGGAGCGACGGACCTGGCCACGGCTTGGCTGAGAAAGAACATTTTTGCCCCAGCATTGGCCAGCAGCGCCGCCAGCCCCTGCGCCGACAAGTCAGGCGCCAGCGGCGCGACGACGACGCCGGCGCGCACACTGCCGAGGAACACCAGGACGTATTCGACCGAGGTCGCGGCGCTGATGGCGATCACATCCCCCGGCACCAGCCCATCGCGTTGCAGTGAGGCCGCCACCCTGTCCATCAGTGCGTCCAGGCAGGCGTAGTCGAGGCTGCGCTCATCGAGCACCAAGGCCGGATGCGCGGGTCTCTGCCCAGCCTGCGCGCGGATCAGGTCGGGAACGCCGCAGAACATCTGGTCGGGCATGTCGTCTCCTCTGTCTTGAGTCGTCGTGAAGCGCGGGGCAATCGATCAAACCATGTCGGCTTGGCCTCGCAGTGGCGAGTATCGCCGCAAGCATGCACCCTCGGGGTCGTCGCAATGGACAATTCATCGGTCAGCAGCGGGCGATCAAACTTCGCCTTGCTGCGACCATGCCTGCCAAACCGCGTGAAAACCTAGGGTAAATACCAGGGATGCAACTGTCAGTTCGGACGATACGCGGCGCGAGGCCCTCATACAAACTGAGACGGCAACAGTTTATCCAAACTCATAAGGGAAAAGCACGATGTATTGTCATCCACGGCTCCAGCGCATTTCCACGAAGTTGCGTTGGTTTCTAGCGGCGGGGGCCGTGGCCTTGACCGCTGGCTCGGCGCTGGCACAAACGGTTCAGGGCATCACCGACACCGAAATCGTGATCGGCTCGCACGTCGACTTGAGCGGCCCGATTGCCGCGATAGGCGCGCCGATACGCGACGGCATGTTGTTCGCGGTCAATGACATCAATGCCGCGGGCGGCATCCACGGCCGCAAGGTTCGCATGCTGGTCGAGGACAGCGGATACGATCCGAAAAAGGCAGTGCTGGCGACGCAAAAGCTGCTGACCCTGGACAAGGTATTCGCCATGGTCGGCACACTGGGCACGCCCACTTCCATGGCCTCCATGCCGCTGGCCATCGAGCGCGGCATACCGTTTCTTTTTGCGTCAGGTCCTTCGGAGGCCATGTTCCTGCCGCTGAGCCCGCTCAAGTTCGGCATCATCACCTTGTATAGCGACCAAACGCGGGCCGAGGTGAAATTCGCGTATGAAAAGCTCGGCAAGCGCCGCTTTGGCGTGCTGTATCAGGACGATGAAAACGGCCAGGCCTTTCTGCGGGCGGCCAATGCACAGCTCAAAACGCACGGTTTGGCGCCGGTGGAAGTCACCACGTACAAGCGTGGCGAAACTGAATTCGCGTCACAGATGGCGCGCTTGAAGGCGGCCAATGTCGATGCCGTGCTGCTGGGAACCGCCGGTCCCCGCGACACGGTCGGCCCCATTGCCGAAGCAAGAAAGCAAGGCCTGAACGTGGACATGTTCGCCGGCCAGGGGGCATCGAGCAACGCCTTGATCAAACTTGGCGGGCCGTCGGTTGAAGGCCTGTATATCACCTTCCAGTTCCTTCATTCGGCCCAGGAGATGACGCCGGCGCTACGTGCCACGCACGACCGTTTCAAGGCACAGTTCGGCCGCGACCCCGAGGATGGCGTTGCGCTCGGCTACACCGACGTCATGCTGTTCGCCGAAGGCGCGAAGAACGCCGGTCGCAATCTGACGCCGCAGACCCTGGCCCAGGGGCTGGAGAAGGTCAAGGAGTTCAAAACCGTGTTTGAAGGCCCGCCGATTTCCTATGCAGCCGATAATCACGCCCCGCCGCGCAGCACCATCATCATGCAGGTCAAAGGTGGCAAGTTCGTGCCCGTGACCGGTCCAGTGACTTACTAAGTCCGAAGCCATGCCCGCACCAGGGCCTGTCCAGTTGATCTCGGCTTGCCAAGCAAGCATCGGTCCTCGCGCCATCGAATTGAGTCGATACTTGAAACGCCGCGGAGGTTCAAGTATCCGAGCCGGCCAATGCCATGGATAGGCGTGCTGGCTCATGAACATCGAAAACATAATGAATAGGAAATTGTCATGCGAGCTTTGATCTATGGTGGCCCGGGAAATATTCAATGCGAAAGTGTGCAGGATCCAATCCTTTCTGATCAGGACGGGGCGATCGTCAAGACCACCTTGTGTTCAATCTGCGGCAGCGATTTGCACCCCTATCACCTGGACCTGGGGCATTCCGGCTACTGCATCGGTCATGAGGCGGTCGGCGAGGTGATCGAGGTGGGTCGCAATGTGAAGACCTTCGCCGTGGGCGACCGCGTATTGGTGCCCGCTTCATTGGGCTGTGGCCTTTGCCTGCCCTGCCGACAGGGCAATGTCGTGCTGTGCCAGACCCACGGGAGCCACCGGGTGTTTGGTCAGGGCGTACCCGGTATTGGCGGCTGCCAGGCTGAGGCAATTGCGGTTCCGGTGGCCGACAGCAATCTCTATCGTCTTGCGGACGGCGTGTCGGACGAGGTCGGCATCATGCTGACCGACAACCTGGCAACCGCTTGGTATGGCGCACGGCGCGCCAGGGTAGGCCCCGGCGACGTCGTGGCGGTGATCGGGCTGGGGGCGGTCGGCCTGCAGTGCGTCGCCTCCGCGCTGGCGATGGGCGCCGCGCGCGTGCTGGCCATTGACCTGCTCGCCGATCGCCGCGCACTCGCGGTGAAACTCGGCGCCGAGTCCATCGACGCGCCCGATGTGGCCGCCGCCGTGCTGGAAGCAACAAAGGGCGCTGGTGTGGACGTCGTGCTGGACGCCAATGGCGGACCCGTGACGACGGCGCTGGCCATCGAATTGGTCGGCCGCGGCGGACGGGTTTCAGTCCTCGGCGTCAGCGAAAAAGTGAGCATTGCGTTTCCCATCCTGACCGCACTCAGGAAAAACCTGGAGTTTCACACTGGCGTTTGTTCGGTGCAGGCGGAGCTGCCGGTCCTGATGCGAGAGATCGAAAGCGGACGGCTGAATTCGCGCGCGCTGTCGGAGATCATCACGCATCGCATGGGGCTGTCCGAGGGGAGCGAAGCCTACGCCATGTTCAACGCACGCAAGGATGGCATGGTGAAGGTCGTGCTCGACCCCACGCGCTGAAACGGAATCAGTGCACGAGACTCAGGACCATCAGGTTACAAACATTGTCATGATCTGATCCACGGGCAGTGAAGCCCGTGGCCCATATGCATGGAGAATTCGGCTTTCAAGATGCCCGCGCGTGTGCCGGTGGAATCGAGGAAACGCTGCGCATCGACTCAGGCCATGCCATTGAGACCAACCAGGCGCTCCGCCGCCCTCGGATTCGAGATCAGTGCGACAGTGTCCAAAGCATTCACCCCAGATTCACTGAATTTGCTTCGTGCGAGGACGGAGTGACACCGATTTCCTACTCGATAGTGATGAGCAGCTTGCCAAACTGCTCGCCCCGTTGCAGGCGGCCGAAGGCCGAATCAATGTCATCGAGCGCATAACGCCGGTCGATGACCGGGCGCAGTTTGCCGCTGCTGTACAGGCCGATGAGTTCCCTGAATTCAGCAAGATTGCCCCCGGTGGAGCCGTAGATTTCAAGCTGGCGGATAAACACGCGCTGCAGGTCGGCGGGCGGATTGGAGCCGGTGGTCGCGCCGCAGGTCACGAGGCGCCCGCCACGCCGCAGGGAACGCAGGGATTCACCCCAACTCGCCTCGCCCACGCTGTCGATGACCATGTCAACGCCCTTGCCGTCGGTGAGCGCCAGAACGGACTTGGACACCGGTTCGGTTCGGTAGTTGATGCCATGGCTTGCCCCCAGTTCCAGCGCGCGCCGGATCTTTTCGTCACTCGAGGACGTCACGATGGCGCGGGCACCGGCAATGCGCGCGAGCTGCAGGCAGGCCACCGCCACACCGCTGCCAATGCCCACGATCAGAACCGTTTCGTCAGGACGCAGCTGGCGCTTGCCAAACAGCATGCGCCACGCCGTCAGATAGGCGCTCGGCAGTGCGGCGACTTCGACCAGGTCGGTTGTGTCGGGCAAGGGGATGAAGCACCGCGTTGGCAGCGAAATGTATTCAGCGAAAAAGCCGTGCCGGTGCTCGCCCGCGATGCGCAGGCTCTCACACAGGGGCTGCTCGCCGGCCAGGCAGTAACGGCAACGGCCGCAGAACTGCGTGTACGTCACCGCTTTCATGCCTGGCTTCAAGCCACTGTCGGGATCGGCCTCGACGATCTCTCCCGCGCCTTCCACGCCCAGAATCAAGGGCAGTTGATGGGTAATGCCGACGCCGTTGTCGCGCATATACAAGTCAACCCGATTGACACCCGCTGCCCGGATTCGCATCAGGGCCTCACCGGGCTGGCGTTGTGGCTTGGGAAAATCACGGACGCGCAGGCCCTCGGCCCCGCGCTTTTCAAGTACCGCGGCTTTCATGTCAAATCAAACCTTCATACTTTTTGCGCGCAGCCTCGACCAGGGCCGGCCGATGGTAGTCGGGGAACATGCCCTTGGCGGGCTGGTAGTCACGCAAAATTTGCTTGGCAACCGTCACCTTGTGAACCTCGGTTGGCCCATCGGCGAGCCCCATGTGGTGCGACAGGACGATCTGGTCCATGAACGGCATCTCCATCGAGACACCCAGGGAGCCATGCACTTCCAGTGCCCGCGTGGCGATATCATGAAGCACCTTCGGCATCAGCACCTTGACGGCGGAAATATCCTTGCGAACTTTCATGTAGTCGTTGTATTTATCAATGCGCCACGCCGTGCGCAGCACGATCAGCCTGAACTGTTCCAGCTGGAGCCAAGAATCCGTGATCTTTTCCTGGACCATTTGCTTGGCCGACAGCAGTTCGCCCTGAGTGGTGCGAGACAGGGCGCGTTGGCACAACATGTCAAACGCCTTGCGCGCCTGTCCTATGGTGCGCATCGCGTGATGCACCCGCCCCCCGCCCAGACGGGTCTGCGCCACCGCAAATGCCTCGCCCTGCTTGCCAAGCATGTTTTCGGCGGGAACACGCACCTGATCGAACTCAAGGTAGCCATGCACGGGAACCGGCTCGTCGGCCAGACCCACGTTGCGGATGATCTTGATGCCCTTGGTCTGGGCCGGAACAACAAACATCGACATGCGATGGTAGGGCTTGGCCTCGGGGTCGGTCACCGCCATGACGATGTAGAACTCGGCATAGCGCGCATTGGATGCAAACCACTTCTCGCCGCTGATCACCCAGTCCTTGCCGTCTTGCACGGCCCGGGTGGTAAACACCTTGGGGTCCGCTCCGCCTTGCGGCTCCGTCATCGCAAAGCACGACACAATCTCATTATTGAGCAGTGGTTCGAGATAACGCTTTTTCTGCTCGGGCGTGCCGTAATGAGCCAGGATCTCCGCATTGCCGGTATCGGGCGCCTGGCAACCGAATACGATGGGCGCGAAATGCGCGCCGCCCAGGATTTCATTGAGCAAGGCCAGCTTGCTCTGTCCATATCCCTGCCCCCCCAGATGCGGCCCCAGGTGGCAGGCCCACAGCTTGCGCGCCTTGACTTCGCGTTGCAACGGCCGCACCAGCTTTTCGAAGCGCGGATCGTGGATGTCCCAAGGGCTGCCCAGCACATGTTCCAGCGGCTCGACTTCGAGCTTGACAAATTGCTCGACCCAATCCAACTGTTTTTGAAATTCCGGGTCCGTTTCAAAATCCCAAGCCATACTGACTCCTATACGTTGAAAAATTGCAGTTCAAAAATTATTTTGGATCACCCGCGACCGCCCGTCAGCGTCCAAAGCGACATGTTTCCATTTTGGAAGGCCGAGGCATTTCCCGGCGAGGTGGCACAGGATGAGTTTTTGGTTCACCGCCCCAATCAGACCTGCCACCCATACGATGTTCGGCGCTCACGCTGGAGTCTCAGACGCATGATGGCTCGCAATCACCCAGCGCGCACCGTTGTCGAGCAGCGTCCAACTCAACCGGTGGACGCCTTGCTGGTCACCAAGGCTAAAGGTAGCAAACCCTGCCGCGAGGATCGTGGTGGGCGACGCGAGTACAACATTGGTGTCGTCAAAGACAACTTTAACCCCTGCCGGTACGGCCGCAAAATAGTCACGCACTCGGTTGGCACCGGCGTACAAATCTGGCTTGCCACCGAACAACTGCGCCTCGGGCGCATAGAGAAGGCATAAAGCCTGAAAATCCCCGCGTCTGAACGCCGATGCCCACTCGCTCTGGATGGCCGCGACAATTTTGTTCTCATTCCTGATATTCACTTTGCCCCTTCCGACATGATTTTTTTCATGAACGCAGTAAGCCTACGATGGCCAGCGCCATCCGTTCATAACTGCTTCCGGATCGACTGCATGGAATCCGGTAGCGCAATTGCCCGGCAAACTGTTCACGACAAGAAGCTGCTGACGCGGTCTAACCATTTGGGCTCTCTTCTAAGGCCGGGAATCAGGCTCGGTGCGAACGGGTTTGTGGTTGTGGATCACTCGGAACTGGGCGTCGAGCAGCCCCATCAACGGCATCGCACTGCTGGTGTGGTGCCCGAGTTCAAGTGCAATCCCAATATCTTTCATGAGCAAGCCAAGCTTCCCGCCCAGCGCGGGGTGAATATCACCTTGGTACAACATTCCCAGGGCTCGCACCAGCAGCCCAATGCCAGTGAAGTCGTTATTCGTGACACATCTGTCATATTCTTTCATGATGTTGGAGTCGGCAAAGCCCCCAGAAAGCGCTTCTGGAAGTCTGCTGACATCCAGCCCATATCGCTCGCCGAGCGTCAGTGCCTCGGCGAGGGCCGCGATGGTGCCAAAGTTGATCACCTGGTTGCACGCCTTGGTCGCCTGACCACATCCAACTGAACCCATCAGGGTGACGCGGTTGGCATAGGACATGATGATCGGGCGTGCAAAATCGAGGTCGGCGGCATCGCCCCCCGCCATCGCCGCCAAGGTACCCGCTCTTGCGCCGACCGGCCCTCCGGACACGGGTACATCAAGCCAAGCCATGCTTGTCATCTCTTTCAGTCGTTGCGCCATTTCCCGCGTACGCTGCGGATGTGTCGTGGAATTATCGAGCAGAAGCCTGGCCCGGCCGGCGCCTGCAACCACCCCGTCGAGCCCGAAAACGATCTCCTCAATCGCCTGCGGACTGTCGACACAAAGGCAAACGATGTCACAGCGGCGGGCCAGATCAGCGGCCGACCGCGCCACGGTTGCGCCCGCCGCAACCAGGGGATCCATCTTCGAGGCCGTCCGGTTCCAAACCACAAGGTCGAATCCCCCCATCAGGATGCGGGTGGCCATGGGAGCTCCTATGTCCCCCAGTCCAATAAAGCCGATAGCGAGTTTCATTTCAGTTCCTTTCTGCTGATGGAATATGACTTTGCGCCTTGATGAAAGCTCGCGTCGAGCCTAAGTCATGCTTTCCATTCCGGCATCGACGCTGATCGCCTGCCCGGTAATCGTTGCGCCAAACGGACTCGCCAGATACAGCGCCATGTTCGAGATGTCTTGCGCGGACACGGTGCAGCGCAGGCTGAACCTCGACAGCGCCTGCGCCATAAAGGTCTCCGCGCTGACGCCTGCCTCCTGGGCCTTGGCTTCCATCACGGCGCGCGCGCGCGGTCCTTCCACGAAGCCGGGGAGAATCGCATTGACGCGGACCTTGTCTGGGCCCAGCTCGATCGCGAGCGACCTCGTTAGACCGATAACGCCCCATTTTGTTGCCGAATAGGAGGTGCGCTGACTGAAGCCGAACTTGCCGGCTGCAGAGCTGATGTTGATGACGCAGCCGCGCCCCGATTGGCGAAGCGCGGGAACCGCGCTCCGGGCACAATGGAATTGGCTGGCCAGATTGACGTTCAGGACCGCGTCAAGTTCCGCCGGTTGAATGCGCTCGATGGGGGCAACCGGGCCGGCGATGCCGGCGTTGTTGATAAGGACATCGACACCACCGAGCGCAGTCAGCGCTGCGTCCATGAATCTGTCGACATCCTCGACACGGCCCATGTCGGCCACAATTCCTGCATGACCACACTCGGCGATGGCCTTCGGGTCAATGTCGCATACATAGACCTTCCCGCCCCGTGCCGCGAAAGCGTCCGCCATCGCGCGACCGATACCGGCCGCGCCGGCACTGATGATCACGCGCACTCCGGTCATATCCACCGGTAGTGAAGATACGGTTTGATGGGTCATGGTAGTCGCATTCTGCATTCCTTATTAGTCGAAGCCGCGCCGGATATTGGTTCGACGAATTTCAGCGCTACCGTCGATTTGACCTCGCCGGCCTGACCTTCATGACAAAGGCCAATTCAATACGACTTGGGCAAGCCCAGTGCCTTCTCGGCGATGTGGCACAGTATGAGTTCGTGGCTCACCGGCGCAATCAGACCCAGGATGGCTTCGCGGTAATAGCGCTCGACGTGGAACTCCTTGGCGTAACCAAAACCGCCGTGTGTGCGCACCGCGCGCGTCGCCGATTCGAAAAAAGCGTCCCCCGCGAGATACTTGGCGGTGTTGGCTTCCAGCCCGCAGGGTTTGCCGGCATCGTAGAGCGCTGCAGCCTTGAACATCATGGTCTCGGCCGCCTGCAGGCGCATCCAGCAGTCCGCCAACGGATGCTGAATGCCCTGGTTCTTGCCGATGGGACGGTCGAAAACGATGCGCTCGCAAGCGTATTTGGCAGCCTTGTCGATGACCGCCTGGCCACCGCCGACTAGGCTGGCGGCGCTGACGATGCGTTCGGGGTTCAGGCCATGCAGCAAATACTTGAAGCCCTGCCCTTCCTCGCCGATCCGGTCCTCGACCGGGATCTCTAGGTTGTCAATGAAAATTTCATTCGAGTCAACCGCATGGCGCCCCATCTTTGCGATTTCACGCACCGCAATCTTGCTGCGATCGAAGTCGGTGTAGAACAAGGTCAGCCCGTCGGTCGGTCTCGCCGCGTCCTCGTACTTGGTGGTGCGGGTGATGAGCAGGATCTTGTTGGCGATTTGCGCCGTCGAGTTCCACACCTTCTGACCATTGACAATATAGCGGTCGCCTTTTCGAACGGCGAAGGTCTTGATGCGCAGGGTGTCGAGCCCCACGTTCGGTTCTGTCACGCCAAAGGAGGTGCGATCCTTGCCCGCGATCAGCGGCGGCAGCATGCGCGCCTTCTGTTCCGGCGTGCCGAAAACCACCACCGGGTGGGGGCCGAACAGGTTGATATGCACCGATGACACGGCGGCGAGCCCCAGGCGCCCGATGCGCTTGAGAATGATGGACGCCTCGGTGATGCCCAGGCCGGCCCCCCCATATTCCTCCGGAATGGTCACGCCCATCCAGCCGGATTGAACCAGTGCATCGGAAAATTCGTAGGGAAATTTCTTCTCGTTGTCTGCCTTCAACCAGAAGTTGTCGTCGAACTTGTCGCAAATGGCGCCGATCGCGTCCTCGATCGCTTGCTGCTCGTCACTGAGTGAAAAATTCATTTTCCGGGTTCTCCAGTTTGAGCGCGGACGGATTAGGTCACGCTCTTGTCTTCATGGCAGTGGATCGGCCAAGCCGATGACGCGTTGCAGGGTGAAACCCCGGCCATGCCGGCGACCCCGCCCGGTCGTCGTGAATCTTTTCATGTTAGTTGCCGAACGTCATCGTCCGAAAGGACAATCACGGACGCGGGATCGTGGCCGAATCGGTCGCTATCACCCACGTCGAGCGAAGGCGTGGGTGCTCGAATAGCCGCCATCAACGGCGATGGACTGGCCGTCCACATAGGAGGCGTCGTCGCTGGCGAGGAAGGCCACGACTGCGGCGATCTCCTCTGGCTGCGCGGCGCGGCGCATCGGCGCGAACTGACCAAGCAGGTGCTCGGTGCCGCGCCGGCGCATGGCATCGAAGAGCGGCTTCATCGCGTCCGTCTCGGTGATGCCGGGCATGACGGCATTGACTCGCACACCGCTGCCGGCAAGCTCGTTGGCAAGCGTACAAACGAAGTTGTTGATGCCGGCCTTGGTGGCGCTGTAGGCCGCGTCGCCGCCCGCGTTGGCGCGCAAGGCCGCGACGGTGGAAGTGAAGATGATCGAACCGGCGCCTTGGTCGCGCATGTAGCGCCCCGCGTGCTTGCCAACGAGGAAGGTGCCGATCAGATTGACTCGCGCTACTTCCTGCCACTGCTCGACCGTTTGCTCGAACACCGATACGTTACCGATCCCCGACATGGCATTGGCAAAAAAAATCTCCATGCCGCCAAGCTCCGAAACGCAGCGGGCGATCATCGCCTCGACGTTGGCTTCGACCCCGGCATCCGCTGCCATGGCAATGGCGCTGCCGCCTGCGGCGCGCACCAGGTCCACGGTTTCGTCGAGCTTGGATACGGTGCGCCCGACCACCAGGACCTGCGCTCCTTCGCTGGCCAAGCGCAGCGCGCTGGCCCGTCCGATGCCGCTTCCGCCACCGGTGATGATTGCCCTTCGGCCCGTCAATCGCTGCATGTCTTCTCCTTGTTGCCTTATGCGTCCCGGGGCAACTTGGCGCCCCTGACCTGCATGATCAGGTTGAATCAATACGATTTTGGCAAGCCCAATGCCTTCTCGGCAATGTGGCACAGCATGAGTTGTTGGCTCACCGGCGCAATCAGACCGATGATGGCTTCGCGGAAATAGCGCTCGACGTGGAACGCCTTGGCGCAACCAAAACCGCCGTGCGTGCGCACCGCGCGCGTCGCCGATTCGAAAAAGGCATCCCCCGCGAGATACTTGGTACTGTTCGCTTCCAGGCCACAGGGCTTGCCGACGTCATGAAGCACCGCGGCCTTGAACATCATGGTCTCCGCTGCCAGCGGGCGCATCCAGCAGTCCGCGAGCGGATGCTGAATGCCCTGGTACTTGATCGCAAACCGGCTCTAAGCCTGTTCAACGTACATGGCGTCAATCTGCCTGGCGTACTTCTCATTCACGAGCTTGCGCTTAAGCTTCATGGTCGGTGTCAGCTCTTCGTCCTCGGCCGTGAGCTGAGTCTCAAGCAGGAAGAATTTTCTAATTTGCTCGACCTGGGCAAACTTCTTGTTCACCAAATCGATTTCGCCTTGGATGAGCTGTTGCACCTGCGGCGCGTGGGTCAGGCTGGCGTAGTTGGAGAACGGAATATCGTTGTCCTGGGCAAACTTCTCCACGTTCTCCTGCTCGATCATGATGATGGCGGAGAGGAAGCGGCGCTTGTCGCCGATTACCACAGCATCGGTGATGTAGGGCGAGAACTTGAGCTCGTTCTCGATCTCGCTGGGGGTGATGTTCTTGCCGCCGGCCGTGATGATGATGTCCTTCATCCGGTCCGTGATCTTGAAATAGCCTTCCTCGTCCATCACACCCACGTCACCCGTGTGCAACCAGCCATCCTTATCGACGGTCTCGGCGGTCTTCTCCGGCATGTTCAGGTAGCCCATGAACAAGGACTTGCCGCGAATCAACAGCTCGCCGGTGGTCGGATCAAGCTTGACCTCCATACCAGGCACGACCTTGCCAATGGTCCCGAGCTTGACGTGACCAGGACGGGTCTGTGTCGCCACCCCGCCGGACTCGGTCTGCCCCCACCCTTCGAACATGGGAATGCCCAGGGCGAAATACCAGCGAATGAGCGAGGGGGAGATGGGCGCGGCCGAGCTGTACAGACAGCGCGCCTTGTGAATGCCGATCATCTTGCGCACATTGTTCAGAGCCAGCCAGCGCGCGAGCATGAACTTGAACTTGAGCAGGCTGCTGATCGGCCGATGGTCGAGGAAGCGATCAGCGACATCGTGGCCCACCCCTATCCCCCACTCATAGAGCTTCTGCTGCAGCAGCGTACTTTCCTTGATGGACATGATGATGCCAGAGTAGAACTTCTCCCACACGCGGGGCACGGCGAACATGGCGCTGGGCGAGATTTCCCGCACGTTCTCTGGCACCGTCTCCGGATGCTCGACGAAGTTGAGCCGGGTGCCGGTGTACAGAGCGAAGTACAGGCCGTTTATTTTCTCCGCGATGTGACACAGGGGTAGAAAACACATGCGGTCGTCGTCCTCGCCCTGGGGCGCCACCTTGTCCATGGTGCGGATGCCGGCGAGCAGGCCGGCGTGGTTGCTCATCGCCCCCTTGGGCCGGCCCGTGGTGCCCGAGGTATAGACCAGCAAGGCCATGTCCTCGGGCTTTGCCGCGGCGATGCGCTGATCCAGCGCGCCCGGATGAGCCGCCGCGTACTGGCGACCGAGCTCGCGCAGGGCCGCGAGGCTGATCACCATGGGATCATTGAGTTCACGCAGACCCTTCATGTCGAAAACGATGATCTTGCGCAGCAATGGCAGGCGCGCGCGCACTTCCAGGGCCTTGTCCAATTGCTCATCGTCCTCGACGAAGAGCAGGGTTGTACGCGAATCCTCGCACAAGTAATGCACCTGGCTGGCCGCATCGGTCGGGTAGATGCCGCTCACCACCCCGCCGCAACTGAGCACCGCGAAATCCGCCAGCACCCATTCGACCACGGTGGTGGAATGGATGGAAACGAATTCCTGGGGCGCCAGGTTGAGGCTCAGCAGACCGTTGCCGATTTCCCGCACCGCCTCGGCCACGCGATCAAGGCTCCAGGTGTCCCAGATGCCGAGTTTCTTTTCCCGCAACCAGACCCGGGAACCGCGCTGCTTGACGGCGTTCCAGAAGAGCGCCGTGACGGTCTCGCCCGGAGTCTTGATCGGAGGATCAGTTGGATATTCCTTGATGTTCCAGAGGTTGCTCACGCTGTTATCTCCAATTTTTTTTCTTCTTCCAGCGCCGCTCACCGCGTGCGCCGGATTCCTTCATGCCCAGGTAAAACTCCTTGATGTCGTCCTTCTCGCGAAGGCGCGCGCAGGTATCTTCCATCACGATGCGGCCATTCTCAAGCACATAACCGAAATCAGCAACGTTGAGCGCCATGTTGGCGTTCTGCTCGACCACCAGTATGGTGGTACCCCGCTCCCGATTGATGCGAATCACGATCTCGAAGATCTCGCGCGTCAACTTCGGCGACAAACCCAGACTGGGCTCGTCGAGCAGGATCAGATCAGGACTGGCCATCAAGGCCCGCGAGATGGCCAACATCTGCTGCTGCCCGCCCGAGAGCAAGCCGGCGTTCTGCTCGGAGCGCTCCTTCAGGATCGGAAAGTCACGGTAGGCGGCCTCGATGTCCTTGGCGACCGCATCCCGGTCGCTCCGGGTGTAGGCACCCATGAGCAGGTTGTCGCGCACCGACAGCAAGGGGAACACCTCGCGCCCCTCGGGCACATGAACCAGGCCCCGGCGCACGATGTCGGCCGGGTCCCAGCCGGTGATGTCTTCCTTGTTGAACTGCACCGTGCCCTTGCGCGGGTCAAGAATGCCTGACACGGTCTTCAAAATGGTGGACTTGCCGGCGCCGTTGGAGCCGAGCACGGTGGCAATCTCGCCCCGGCGCACCTTCAGACTGACGCCTCGGATGGCCTTGATGGGCCCGTAGGTACTTTCGACGTTCAGCAATTCAAGCAGCGTCTGCGGTTCGGCCGCTGCAACTTTGACATTCATGCCACACTCCTTCGCAACAAAGCTTCATCTCCGGCCGCGCCCAGATAGGCCTCGATCACCGCGGGATGCGCCTGCACCTCCTTGGGCGTGCCCATGGCGAGCACCTCGCCCTGGTTCATGGCCAGCACCCGGTCGGATACTCTTGAGACCAGCGACATGTCATGCTCGACCATCAGGACCGTGATGCCGAGTTCTTCTTTGATGTCCTGAATCCAGAACGCCATGTCATCGGTTTCCTCGACGTTGAGTCCGGACGACGGCTCGTCCAGCAGCAGCAGCTTGGGTTCCATGCACAAGGCCCGCGCCAACTCCACCACCTTGCGCACGCCATAGGGCAAGCCCGCCACCAGTGAGTCTCGGTGATGCTGCAAATCGAGCAGGTCAATCACATCCTCGACCTTCTTACGGGCTTCAATTTCATTCGTGCGCGCCTTGGGCGTGAAGAAGGCGGATTGCCAAAACCCGATGCCGCGGCGCACATGGCGCCCGACCAGCAGGTTCTGCAGCACCGTGGCATTCTCAAACAGTTCAATGTTCTGAAAAGTGCGGGCGATGCCCAGCGCGGCGATCTCGTGCGTCGCCAGATGGATGAGGTTCTGGCCTTCAAAATCGATCTGGCCGGAGGTGGGCTGGTAGAAGCGGCTGATCAAATTAAAGACCGTCGTTTTGCCAGCCCCATTGGGACCAATCAGGGTGAAGACCTCGCCCCGCTTGACGTCGAAACTTACCTTGTTGACCGCCAGCAGGCCGCCGAAGCGCACGCTCAGGTCTTTCGCAGATAGAAGGATATCGTTCATTTCAGTCGGTCCGATTTCTGGAATGTTTTCTGGCGGGTAAATGTCCCCTTGCGGTACAAGGGTACCGTCTGCAGGTAAGTGCGGACCTTCACCCAGCGACCGTAGATGCCGAGAGGCTCGAACATGACAAAGGCGATCACCACCAGGCCGAAGATCACCCCCTGCAAGCCATTGGCCTGGGCGACGGCCTGGGGCAGGTAATCCTTGGCCAAGGCGATCATCTGGGGCATGGAGATCAGAAAGATCGCGCCCAGGAACGCGCCATGCACCGATCCCAAGCCACCGATGATGACCATGAGCAAGAGGTCCATCGACATCACGATGTCGAACTGGTCGGGGGAGATGAACTGGAGCTTGTGGGCGTACAAGGCACCGGCCAGGCCGGTCATGCCCGCGGAGATTGAAAACGCCAGCGTCTTGTAGCGCGCCAGGTGGATGCCCATGCTTTGTGCCGATATTTCCGAATCCCGGATCGCCACGAAAGCCCGCCCGATGGGCGAACGCAGCAAGTTCAGAATGAACAGGGTCGAAATGACCACCGTGGCCAGGCATAGGAAGTAAAAGGCCAGGGGAGAGTCCAGCTTCCACTGCATGAAGTGGGGCGCCATCACGCTCATGCCGGCGTTGCCTCCGGTCACCGATTCCCAGCGCGAGAACGCTTCCTGGACGATGAAGCCGAAGGCCAGTGTTGCCACCGCGAGATACATGCCCTTGACCCGCAGTGCTGGCAGCCCGACGATGACGCCGACCGCTGCGGAGGTCACGGCCGCTGCCATCATCGACAGCGGGAACGGCCAACCTGCGGCGCTGAGCACTGCCTGGGTATAAGCACCCACGCCGATAAACGCGCCATGGCCGATGGAGGGCAGCCCCGTATACCCGGCCAGCAACATCAGGGCCAGGCCGACGACGGAATAAATCAGGATGAAGGTGAGCTGCGAGAGCCAGTACTCGCCGAAAATCCAGGGAGCGGCCAGCAGGAACAGGACCAGGGCCGAGTACCAGAATACATGACCCGGGTGCTTGGCCAAGACAATGTCTTGATCGTAAGAGGTTTTGAATATGAAACGCATGGTCAGACCTTTTTGCGGAGTTTTTCGCCGAACAGGCCGTTAGGCTTGATCATCAGCATGATCAACACCACGATGTACGCGGCGATGTCCTTGATGCCCGTGGGCAGATAGAAGCCGGCCAAGGATTCAACGATACCGATGGTCACCCCCCCGACAATCGCCCCGGGCAGGCTGGTGAAGCCGCCCACGATGGCGGCGGGAAAGGCTTTCAGGCCGATGTAGCCCATATTGGCATGCACGAAGGTCATGGGCGCCAGCAGCATGCCGGCAATCGCCGCCACCGCCGCCGACAGGGCCCAGACCAAGCCATTAAGAGGCTTTACCGGGATTCCCATGTAATACGCCGCCAGTTGGTTCTGGGACGCCGCCTGCATGGCGATGCCGATCCGGCTGAAGCGAAACATCGCGTACAACAGGGCGCACAGAGCCGCCGTTGCGATGATCACCACGGCCTGTTCGGCACTCACATGCAGGCCCCCCAGTGCCCAGACCTGGCCCTTGTACGGCACGGGCAAGGCGTTGGTCTCTATTCCCCAAACCGGCACCATGGTGATCAGCCCGCGCAAGACATAACCCAGGCCGAGCGTGAGCATGAAGATGGCAAACACCGGCTGGCCCAGAACTGGCCGGATCACGATGCGCTCAAGCAGCATGCCCAGAGCCGCCACGGCCGCCGTGCTGACCAGGATCGCAAGCCAGAATGGGAAGCCAAGACCGACCATGAGGGCCAAGCCGCCGAAGGCCCCCAGCATCATGAACTCGCCCTGGGCGAAGCTGACGGTCTCCGTGGCCTTGTAGATGAGAACGAATCCCAGAGCAACCAAGCCGTAGATGCAACCTTGGGCGATGCCTCCAAGAATGAGTTGGGCTACCTGCTGCATGGCGTCCCCCGCAATTTCACAACATTATTCGCCATCTGACATCGGCACACTGCGGAGCTGCGCTCCGATCCATGCTTGCACCCCAGGCAGGCCGCAGGTCGCATCCTGCGTAAAGGTTTTAGATTAGCAAATGATCGCATCGCGTTATCTCCAATTAACTGTCATTTATTAGCTGTCATGCCAGGGCTGGCCCGCATGGACTCGCCCGCACAGACCGTTCTGGCCTGAGTCACGCGGGTGTCGAGGGTAAAAGCAAGCTGCGCAACCCCGACGAAGGCCTTGCGAGGCAGATCCCGCCCCCGACCCCACTACTGTCGACTTGGTCGCTCACCCACCTACAGAACAGGCACGTACTTGCCGTCCTTCACCTTCATCATGATGGGGGTATTCGGCGGATTGTGATTGCCAGGGCCATAGGTGAACGCCGGTCCTGCAAACACCGTCGTGAAATTCTTGATCTTCTCCAGCCCTTGCGTCAGCGTTTGCGGCGTCAGATTGCGGCCGGCGTTCTTTGCGCCTTCGGCGAACAGCATGACCGCGTTGTAGCCCAGCATGCCATCCCCCGCGTCGTGCCCATAACGCGTCTTGAATCGATCAAGCGCAGTGCGCAAGGCTGGCGTCATCGGTTGGGTCGAATTCAGGAATTGGAAGGTGGCGTACAGGCCCTCCACGGCTTTTCCACCCAGTCTGATGACGGTTTCGTTGGATGCACCCACTCCGGCGATCATGTCCACGTTCCAGCCCAGCTTTTTCGTCTCAATGGCTGCGCCAGCGGTATCGCGCGCGCCGGAAGTGCCTAGGATGATCACATCCACATCCGCCGCCTTGAGGCGCGCAATCTGCGCCGAAAACTCGAACTCTCCGCGCTTGAAGTTGGTGGCTTCAATCGGCGCCATGCCAAGCGTCTTGAGTTCAGACACCAGGGCTTGCAGCAGGTTCTGGCCGTTGTCGTCATCCTGATACAACACCCCAAAGCGCCGCTTGCCCAGCTTGTCGTATGCAAATTTCACGGCGGCCCGCGTCTGGTCGGAATAAGGCGTCATCAGGCCGAACTTGAGCGGGTGAAATGGCAAATAGCCGGAATCGGAAGCGGCTGCCGGAAACAAGAAGGGGATGCCGCGGTCTATGGCCAGCGGCATCGACGCCAGTGAGGTCGGCGAACCCAAGGTGGCGACCAAGGCGAACACTTTATCCTGGGTCAGCAGCTTTTGCGTGGCCAGCACCGCCTTCTTCGTGTCATAGCTGCTGTCTTCAACAATCAGGCGCAGCTTGCGCCCGTGGATGCCACCGGCAGCGTTGACATCGTCAACCGCGAACTGCATGAGCTCGCGAATCGGCGCGCCGGTCGAGGCGATCGGGCCGCTCAAATCCTGGTGCGAGCCAATCAGAATCTCGGTGTCGCTGACGCCCTGAACCGTTTGCGCCAGCGCCGAGCCAGCGGTCAATGCCACGGCCCCCGCCGCTAAAAACCAACGCAACTTTGTGGAAATATTTTTAAACAGTGAATGAACATACATGGCCTTGTCTCCTCATAAATGGGTAGTCATTTTTGCAGCGTGAGTATGGAGTGAGGCCGTCTGCCGGGTATCGTCCGAAAAGACAGTTTATTAATCTGGCCCGCATTTTCTGGCCAGCGATGCTTCTGACTCAACTGCCAGTCCGGGCGATGGCGGCGTGTACCATGACATCGTTGAAGCCGAGTTCGGCCTTATCCCAGGCACATCGACACAACCTATTCTTCAACGGGTCTCACGATGGCGGCCTCGATTGCGACAAGGTGGTTGCGATAGACTGCGGTCGCGGAAAGCAGATTGCGCAGCAACCACCCGTTCGCGATGATCAACACCAGACCTGCTGGAAAGACAAACCACGCGGGCCAGACGACCGAGAGCAGCAACAGTGCGCAGGCCAGGAAGTGCGCCCACATCTGCCGGTCTATCCGCGTCTGCGACAAAACCTTCTTCATGTTCGGCGCCAGTACTCGGCCGCGACCACGATTCTGCAGATGCAGCCAGACGAGAAAAGGAACGATCTTGTAGAGCATGCCCATCATGACCGACATGAAACAGCCGAACAGCAGGAGTGCACCAAACAGCAGAGGCCAGACCTGCCATTCGCCAACTGAAACGATAAGCCGAGCGGCCAGCCACAAAGCACAGGCGGCCAACGCGGACGACATCGCAACCGTCCAAAAATGGTGCGATGCATCGCGTTTCGCGCGCTTGCTGAGGCGAAGAATATGCAGGGTCACCATGGAAAACACGGCGCCTGAGGCCACCACCACCGCCGCAAGCAGCGCCGCTGGCGCTGCCCACCCGGCCAGATCGGCCATCGTCCACAGCGAGACTGCGCCAAACGCAGCGATCAGGAAGTTTCGCCCACACCAGGCAGGGTAGTCAGGTGTCAACTGGAACATGGGAACGACCACGAAGCCCGCGGCGGCAAGCAGGGTGCAGCCCCATGCCATGAAGCCCCAGCCCAAATGGAGATCAGCCATTTGAACCAGCGGGAAATCAAGGGACAGGCCCAGCGAGACTGCCAACAGAATGCCGAAAAACACGGTCACGCTCAGGCCCAAGAGGGACAATTTCAGGCCGCGAGTCGTCGGATTCGTCGATGGAAGGCCATACAGGGCACGCGCCGCCGCGACAACGAAAATCGTCACGCCAGTCGCAAGAAAGGCGACGGCACACCAAAATAGCAGAGGTTCATATGTCAAAAAGGCGGCAGCCAGGAAAAGTGCCCCCGGCGTGATCGCGGCGTGCACCATGGTAGCGACTTGCAGCGGCCGCGCGAGATTGGCGCCAACCACAACGGGCAGCAATTGCTGCATCGCACCAAGCATCACTTGCAGCATGAAACCCACCGTGATCAGATGGGTCAGTGCCAGTGCCGCGGGCGTCCACCGCGAGGCAAATATTTCGGGGCCGCTGTACAAGAGCAACGCGCCGGCAAGCATCGCGAACAGCGGCGCCGTGAGGAAGAACCGCAAGGGCGCGCTGATCGGCGGCGCCTGCTCAAATGACAACAGCGCCTGCATTAGTCGGGATTTCGCCAACTCAGAATTTCGACGGTGCCGTCAGGCGTACGCCGGGTCTGATGTGAAAACCCATTCCTGTCCAGCGCCTGATAGAGCGGGTACGGCTCACGCGACAAGAGAAGCAGCACCGCCTCACCCGGGCCGCTCGCGTTCAGCGCATCCATCGTCAGCACGAAAGGCTCGGGGGGCTCAAGCCCGCGCGCGTCGATCACCTTGATCACCTTGGGTTGGTTCATCTGACAGATACCTCGGTGGGTCAAAGCGCTTGTTGCAACTGCAGCAGCAAGGTAGCCATCTGATCCTTCAGTTGCTCGTCGCACATGGGGTAGAGTACCTGCTCTTCCTTCATGTTGTGCTGTTGCATCATGATCAGCAAGGTTTCGGCATTGCCGGCGTAGTCATCGGCATCCTTGGCCAACAGCGACGCCTGCGCGGCGGCCATGAGCTCACGCATCTGGGCGTGCTCGACCCGCATCACCTGCGTAGGGCCCATGGTCATGCCGCTCTTCAATTCGAAGGCCGGGAAAAGAAGCTCTTCCTCGGCCGCAAAATGGTGCTGCATCGCGGCCTGGAAACTTCCGAAGGCGGCGCCGGCGCGATCCCACGCCTGCGCCGCCACGGCCTGTTCGGATTCGGCAAAAAAATCGTCGCAATGGCGATGATCAACCGTCATAAAATCTTTGATGCTAGTCATGATGAAGACTGGGTTGAGGGCCTTGAACGGCCGATGCTTGACGGCTGGCGTCGGCAATCCGGCGGTGACCGATGGTACTGAATAAACTGGAATGGTTGCCATGGGAGCCTGGATTCTTGTCCTTCGCTCAGAACAGATCGTCCAGCTCGTCCGAGCCGCCGCCTGGCATCTTCCCATGCGCTTGCAGGTAGGCCTGAATCATTTGGGATTCCCGGGACGTGTACATGGCCGCCTCTTCAAAAGTGAAAGCCACCGCCCCGTTGCCGCGCTCCAACTGCGCCGTCAAGCCCTCGCGGAGGTTCTCCACCCCCTTGATCATGAGCACGTTCTTGTCCGCATCCAGCAGTTGAAAGACCCCGGACGCCGGGCTCATGCCGCAAACCACCTCGGCCGTGAATTCCAGCCAGGACTCGGGTGGCAAGAGCGCATCGGCAATTTTTGGCGCCAGATTGCATTTGAAGCAGCGGGCGGCTTCGGCCCGGGCCGTGGCGTCGGTGAAGCCCTTTTCGACTTCGCCCCAACCCGCGCGCTCCGCGGGCTCGAGCCGAATCGGGTGGAATTTACGCTGTCTGTTGAAGGCGCGGTCGCGGCCCAGGAAGGGATTGCTGTCCCAGCCGTCGGGCAGCAGTTTCTCCTCGATGTTCCCGTCGCCACCGAGTTGCTTGTCCATGGCTGCGGCCGCGATCCGGCCCTGCGCAATGGACTCGATCAGCGTGGACGGGCCGAGAACGCAGTCGCCACCGGCATAGACGGCGGGCCGACTGGTGAGCATGGAATCCTCGCGCACGACGACGCGCCCCCTCGGGTCGGTTGCAACGCCAAAGCCGGCGAACTGCTGCGGATGCTGGCCGACGGCGGCGATCACCAGGTCAACACCTTCGACCACTTCCTCGCCGGTATCGACCGGCCGGCGGCGGCCCGAGGCATCGGCCTCGGCGAGCGCCATCCTGGCATAGGTGATTTGCAGCCGGCTGTCACCGCTGGCGCGTTCGATCCGCTTCGGCGACAGCAGGTAGCGTACATTCACACCTTCCTCGATGCAACCCTCGAACTCCTCGTCGCGCGCCGGCATTTCTTGCTGGGTGCGGCGATAGACCAGGTCCACTTCGGCGCCGAAGCGGCGCGAGGAACGCGCGTTGTCGGTGGCAACATTGCCACCGCCAATAACAGCCACGCGCTTGCCAGTGCAGATGCCGCAACCGGGCTGGTTGACCAACCCCATGGTCGCGGCGAGCAAATAGCTCGGACTGTCCACGACGTCCGGCAGCTCGTCGCCGGGGATGTCCAGCTTGTCGCCGCCCTGGCAACCGATGCCTATGAAAGCCGCGTCGTAACCCTTGGCGAAGAGCTCGTCGATGTCTTCAACACGCTTGTCGTGGATAAATTCGACGCCAAGTTTTGCCACTTCGGCGACTTCGCGGTCGATCACGGCCAGCGGCACGCGGTAGGAGGGGATGCCCCAACGCGCCATGCCGCCAGCCGCCGGACTGGCATCGAACACAGTCACGGCATGTCCCTTCTTCGCCAGGTAATAGGCGACGGTCAGGCCGGCGGGCCCGGCCCCGATCACGGCCGCCTTGCGTCCGCTGGGCGACAGTTGCTTCGAGTACTGGCGCCACAAGCCGGTGTCGTTGTCGTCGGCGACGCGCTTGAGACCGCGGATCGACAGCGGGTCGTCGAGCTGACCGCGGCGGCAGGCCGACTCGCACATGGCGAAGCAGGCGCGGCCGACGATGCCTGGGAATGGCAGCTTTTCGCGCACCACGGCAATGGCTTCGCTGTACTTGCCTTCGGCTGCCAATTGGACGTAGCGCGGTACGTCGATGCCCGCCGGGCAGGCCGATTGGCACGGCACCATGGATTCCTCCCGTCGGGCCGGGTTCAGCGTGCGGTCGGTCAGCGCGCCAGTCGGGCAGACCGTGACGCAGGCCTGGCAAAACTTGCAGCCCGATTCAATCAGGGTCGGTGCGATGGTGCCGACATAGCTGCGCCGGCCCTGCGGCGTATCGACGGTCTTCACTTCGAGACAACCGACGCCTCGGATGTCGTTGCAGGCGACGAGGCAGCGCCGGCAGTCGATGCACAGGTTGTAGTCACGGTCGAAAAAGGGTTCGTCCTTGACCACGGGCAGAAAATCGTGCTTGTAGTTCGGCGTTGTGTTCGCAATGCCGATGAAGTCCGAAATCTTGCGCAATTCGCAGCTAGAGAAGATAGTGCAGCAACGCGTCTCCGGCGGATTGCCGTAGGAGCACTGGCTGCGTGAACAGCCTTCGCGCTGCGGGCAGGTGAGGCACACGTGCGGATGCCTGGCCAACAGCGTTGCCAGGTTCGCCTGGCGGGCCGCCACGATCTCCGCCGATTGCGTCTTGACACGCAGGCCTTGGCTCACGGTCAGGGAACAGGATTTGTGCAGTCCGGGCTCGCCCTCGATCTCGATCAGGCAGAGATTGCAGCCGGCATCACCCGCGCCGCGCTGCAAGGCGGGCGGCAGGTCCGGATGGGCGCACAGCGCGGGGATATACACGCCGAGATGGGCGGCTGCGTTCAGCACCGATGCGCCGGCTGGCACGTCCACCTTGCGGCCGTCGATCTGAATGGCCACCGTGTCGCCGAAGGCCTGCATCCCTCGGGGTCGGCTAGCGCCCCACCACTTCACTTCCTGCACCGCGTTCATTTCCTGCTCCAGAATCAGATCGGGCGAAAGCCCGGATAGTAGGCACCACGACACGCGCCCTGGCGCACAGCGGCGATGAATCCCGCCATGTCGGCCACCGCCGTTGCGAACTCGGTGGCGCAGCGCCCAACCGCTTCCTTCTTGTGGCAATCGCTGCCGCCCAGCGTCGGCAAGCCCTTGGTGGCGGCGGCTTGCATCGCCAGATCGTTGTCGCGCGCGACGTTACCGCCGTTATGCGTCTCCACCGCAGCGACGCCGCCCAGGTCAAGCAACTGTTCAAGGCGGCTCGCAGAGCCAATTTCGCGAAAGGGATGCGCTGGCACGCAGATGCCACCGAGGGCATTGATCCGCTCGATCACCTCGAGCAGCGGGATGTAGGTGTCGCGCCCCCAGATGTTCCAGCCGTCATCCTCGACGCCGTAGGCCAGCACATGGCCGCCATCGGTCGAAATTTCGACGCCGCGCAACACCAAAAGACCTTCCTCGCGGCCAATGAGTTCGACCGGTTCCGATGCCTCGTAGGAATGGTGCTCGGTGACGACGACGCCGTCCAGCCCGAGTTCCCGCGCCCGCCGCACCAGGGTCAGCGGTTCGAGATAGTTGTCATACGAATAGCGCGTATGACAGTGGCAGTCGATCCACATGCGCAACAGCGGCTAAACAGCCGGCCTCAGTCGAACAGCCCGTCGTCCTCGCGTGCCGCGGCGGCGGCGTGGCGGACGAACAGGGTGCCAAACACCTCGCCGAGCGCACTGCCGGCATCGAAGCAGCTGGTGCAGCTGCTTTCGCTGCGCTGCACATCGCGGACGTCAACCTCGTAACCGAGCACCTTGTAGTTGTCGATCATCTTCGTCAGCAGCGGCTCGGAAAGGGTCGAAACCCGCTCCCAGCCGCCCGCTTCGCGACCGAACTTCTGCACACTCACGGGCTTGATCGGAATGACGATACGCATGGTGTTCACCAGGAATGCTTGATGGCGCCCGGCGTGCAGGCGGACATGCAGGGCAGAGACGTGTAGCCTCCCGCCGGTTTGCAGCCGACGCAGTCGTAGGGCAGGCTGCGCCGGAACTGCGCCTTGATCTGCACCACTTCGTCGTCATAGTCGTCGACCAGGGTCTCGAACATGGCCAGCGGGCAGCCGGTGAGGCAGGCCCGGTCCGCCGCGCAGGCGATGCACTTGTCGGTGTCGATGCTGATGAAGTACTCGCCGGAGCCGTCCTTGTAACCGTAATTGGCGATCATGGTGGTCTTTCGCGAGCGATCAGGCGACAGCCTTGGCGGCGCCCTGCTTCATCATCAAGGTGTGGCCGAACAGCGCCGCGCCCAGCGCGCCGGCAATCTGGCTGTCGTACTTTGTCGCCGCCGCCGTGGTCCCCAGCAGCTTCTCGATGCGCTTGACGACGCCGCTGTTCTTGGCGATGCCGCCGGTGATGAAGAAGTCGTTCTCGACGCCGATGCGCTCGATCAGCGACACCACCCGCTCGGCCATGGCCTGGCAGTAGGCCGCGATCACCTTGTTCTTGGTGTAACCCGACTTGAGCAGGCCGAGCGCCTCGGACTTGGCGAAGACGACACAGGTCGATGACACGGCCGCCGGCTCCTCGTCGATTTCGAAAGAGCGCCCGCCGAGTTCGGCGATCGGAATCTGCATCAGGTCGGCGATCACTTCCATGCCGCGCCCGGTGCCTGCCGCACACTTGTCATTCATCAGGAAGTTGGTGACCTTGCCCTTCTCGTCGCAGTGGATGGCCTTGCAGTCCTGGCCACCCATGTCGAGGATGGTGCGCACTTTCGAGCCGCCCATGTAGTTGGCGCCGCGCGCGTGACAGGCGATTTCCGTGATCGCCTTGTGTGCGAACGGAACATTCACCCGGCCGTAGCCGGTGCCGATGACGTAGGTGATGTCCTTGAGCGTCATGCCAGATTTGTCGAGCACGCCCTGAATGGCGTTCGTCGCCGAGTCCGGGCTGTTGTTGCCGGTGCGCATGCTGTTGTAGCCATAAAGCTCACCGTCGACGCAGACCACGGCCTGCGAACTGACCGAGCCGACGTCAACGCCGGCGGTGACGATTCTGGCGTCGCGCCAGTTCTTGCCCTCATCCACCCAGCAGCTTTCTTCCCAGCGCCAGTATTCCTTTTTATCTCCTGCACTCATGTCGATTTCCTTTCAGTATGGTGGCTGGCCGCTCAGGCCGTGTGCTCGGCGGCGATCAGGGCCGCGCCCAATGCACTGATGTACTCGGGCATTTCGGGCAGTTTGATTTGGTCGATGCCCAGCGACAGCTTCAGCGACTGCACGAAGCCAGCGTTATTCACCATGCCGCCAATTAGGATGACGTCACCGTCAATGCCGACACGGCGCACCATGGCGCAGACGCGGCTGGCAACGGCGTCGAGCACCGACTTGGCGATGTCCTCCTTGGGTATTGAGGAGTGAATCAGGGAAACCACCTCGGATTCAGCGAAAACCGTGCACTGCGCGTTCATGGGAATCACCTTGTCCGAGCGCAGGCTGGCATCACCAAAATCCTTCAGCGAGAGTTGCAGCGCGCGCGCCATGGATTCGGCGAAGGCGCCAGCGCCGGCGGCGCATTTTTCATTGCCGGCGAAATCAATCGCGCGGCCTTCCGCGCTGGCCTTGAGGCCGCGCCCCTCCTCGGCCCCCACGTCGATCACGGTTCTGGCGGTTGGGCACATGAAGACCGCGCCGCGCGCGCCCGATGCGACCTCGGTGACGTTGTCATGGGCGAACCTCACCTGTTTGCGTCCAACGCCGGTCGAGACCACGCGGTTGATTTGCTCGCGCTGCAAACCCGCTGCCGCGAGGCCGTCGTTCAGCGCCTTCTCCGCCGCCTCGTCCATGTCGAGTTCGTCGGGGAACATGATGTGCTTGCCCTTGACGCCCCACTTCAATTGCGGTGCGTCCGGTGCCGAGAGCTCTTCGAGGAACACCACTTTCACGGTGCGCGACCCCATGTCAATTCCAGCGGTAATCATTTTCTTCGGTCCTTCCTTGTTCATCAAGCGTGCGCGAAGTCGCGTTTCAGGCCAAGGGTTTCCATGAACGAATCGATCCGATTTTGCGTGCGCCCCTCGTCGAACTCGCGGTCGTCGCCCATGTTTCCCTCGTAAGTCATGATCGGCACGCCGGCCTCGGCGATGGCGATGCGATTTTCCATCGCGCCCAGCGACACGCCCTCGCAGCCCCGGTTCAAATGCATGATGACCCCGTCGACGTCCCACTCCTTGACCATCTTCAGCATGAAATCGGACTTGATGCGCGGATCAAAGGCCTGGTGCGAAATTTGTTTGGACAGATCCCAGTGGATCAATTGCTCCATCGCCTGTTCTCGGGTATTCATCTCAATGCCACGCTCCCACGGCGGTGTCGCCGGAGCCCAACGACCATTCTCGTCCTTGGTCCAGGGCGTCTGCAAGGCAAAGGTGTAGAAGGAACCGATTGACACGACGCCATACTCCTCGAGATAGCGAAACATGCGCAAAAAGCCCCAGGGCGGCTGCGAGTCCGACATGATCCGGCAGCGTTCATTGGGCACCGCGGCAATGCCACGGGCAACCCGGTCCTTCATCTCGTCAAGGAGTTCCTCGTAGAAATCGGCGCACCACTTGGAAGACTTTGACAGCGTTGCCAGGACGTAAAAGGCATACATCGACTTTTCGTCGAGTGGCGCCGGCTTCGCCTGATTGAGCTGGCAGATTTGCGCCCACAAGGAAGTCGTTCGCATGGTGTTCCTCACCGCCTCGATGAACAGTTCGTCGTCGAACCGTCGGCCAGTCACTTTCTCCATCCACTCGATGCTCTCCATGGACTGGTTGTAGACATAGGTAAAGCCACTGTCTTTCATACCATCGGTGTAGGTGCCAATGGCAAGGTCCATGAAGAACGCCGGGACCTTCTCGTAGTCCGAGACGAATTGGTACCACTTGGAGTGGGAGCAGCAGGACACCGCCTGGTAGATGAAATCCGGCTTCGGAAAGGAGCCGCCAAAGCCGTACTTGTCGAGCATCATCGAACCCCAGTAGGTTCGCATGTAGGCACACAGGTCGCGCGAGAAGCCCGCGGCCTCGGCGGCGTCCTGGCACTGCTTGTTGAATTTGTGATCGGTGGACACCGAGGCGCCGTAGGGTTCGCCCGTGAGTGAATAGACGTCGTTGCCCAGGCCGGCCGGAATCGCATCGATGGCCGAGGCTGACCCAGACCAGCGGATGCCGCCCTTTTCATGAGCCTGCGCATAGTTGCGGTAGTAGTTGTCGCGCAACTCCTTGACCTTCTTCCAGCACTTGATCGGCTCGGTGGGATATCTTGCCATGTTGCTTTACTCCTTTAGAACAATTCGTCTTCGCGCAGCGTTTCGAGGAAGGCCTCGACCCGAATGCGGAAGGGACCGATGGGATTGGTGGCGTCGAATTCGAGGAACAGCGTCGGAATGCCATTGCTTTCCAGGTGCTTCTTGAGATCGGGATAGTCGCCCTCGTGCGGATCGCAAAATTTCTGCTGCAAGAAGATCGCGGCCTTCGCGTTGTAATCCTTGGCCAACGTCAACACATGATCGAAGCGCGTATGCGCCGGATAGTCCTTGGTCGGGCAGGCCGGGCGTTCGCAATAACGGTCGGCGATGGTGGTGATGGGATCGTCGTGCAGGCGTGCCTCGTTCCAGAAGTAGCGGCTACCCGAGCATTGGTCGTCAATGACGATGGTGGAGCCGACCGACTCGACCATGGCCATGAACGAAACGTCGTCGTTTTCCGATCCAATGGTCATGAAGCGTACGCCTTCCTCGCGGTCGCGCGGACGATTGGGCAGCTCGGCCAGCACACGGCGGAGTTCCTTGTTGTGCTCGGCCTTGTCTACGAACTGGGCGGTCAGCGATGCATAGAGGGCTTCCGTCCCGCTGACGCGCGGATTGCTTTCCTTGCGGTAGTCATACAGCTCGCGCAGCAGGCGGCGGTTTTCGTTGATGGTGTCGATGGCGCCGTTCAGATCGGCATCGGTGACCGGCTTGCCGACCAGACCTTCGACGAAGGTGCGGAACTTCGCGACCAGCGCACGATGATGGGCCTTGGCGTGGGGCGACTGCACCTCGTTGGGCATGGGGATCATGTAGTCCCACTTCACCGTCGGCACATGCATGCGCCAGGAATTGAAGGTATTGCGATAGTGCAGGCAGGATGCGGTCAGGGTCACGCCCTCGCAGTAATCGTAGCGACCCAGCAGACCCTGTGCCAGCGAATCGCGGCTGAACGGGCAATACATGGCGAAGATATGCGGCTCGGTGACGTTCTGCGGTTCGTGGGAGCCGAGCACACGCACTGGCAGCATGCCGGCAGCCATCAGCACCTCCTCGGGCGTGTAGGTGCACATCGTCGCCACCACCTGGCCGCCAGTGCGTTTCTTCCAGTCGCGGGCGTAGTCGTGCCGCTTTTCGTACCAGTTTTTGAACTGGTCAAACATGCTCTTCATTTGCTGTCTCCTGGTAATCGAGCACCGGTGTGGCTCGGAATACTGACCCTACTGCCAAGTCAGTTTCTTAATGCTACTAACTAGATTTTGGACTGCCTATAGTCCAAAGCGACACTTTTGATGATTTGACCGACAGTTTTTTAACTTCAGGCCTGAATCCACTGTATGGAAAAGGAGCGCCGGGAATCGACCCGAGAAAAACAACGACAGGTCATTTAAAACGTTAACGAGCGACGAACGCCGAACGACCGTGAAAATCCGTCTACCAGCTTCTTTGAGCGCCAACCTCGACGTCGCGCGCTTGCACGACTTCACGGCAGTGCTCGCACACGACTTTCATCCGCAGGCCGCTGCCGCAGGGACGGTGCAGCACGTGAATGGAAGCGGTAAAGGCACCGTGTTCATGCCAGCGCACGCTCCAATCGAACATGGCGAGGAGTGCAGGGCAAAGTGCGCGGCCCTTTTCTGTAAGACAGTAATCGTATCGTGGCGGCCGTTCCTGATACGGGCGCCGCTCAAACAAACCCAGATCAATCAGACTGTCCAGACGAGCCGCGAGCACGGTACGGGCAACGCCAAGGATTTCGTGGAACTGATCGAACCGCGTGATTCCGGCCAATGACAACCACAGCACGAAAAACCCCCAACGATCACCGATGACGGCAACCGCGCGGCTGATCGACGAGGGGCGGCCAGCGGTGTACAACTCTGGTCGCGAAGAGGATCGCACCGGGGTGTTCGTCGATGCCAGGGGGACGGTGACGGTGCTCGGACTGATCTCCATGTCGGCGGCGCGAAGTTCCATGGCGCAGGCGCCGCAAACGGCCAGCGGCGTCAAGGGGTGCCCACAGGGCTTGTGATGCAGGACCACCGGAGGTCCTTGTGCATCGGCCTGCCACTCATTGCCCCAGCGCATCAGGCACAGCGCATACGCATAGGTGTCACGACTGGAAGGCGTCAGGCGATATTCGTAGCGAGGTGGTCGCGCCTCATAGATGACTTTGGATAGCAGCCCCCGTTCCTGAAGCCGGTTCAGGCGATCAGCCAGGGTCTTGCGCGAGATGCCCAAATTGCGCTGGAACGCCTCGAAACGCCGTACACCGAAAAACGCCTCCTGGACAATTAAAAAGCTCCAGGGGTCGCCAATCACCTCCAAAGCGCGAGCCAGCGGCAGCAGGTCCGATCGGGTCCGTTTCACCGCGAAATCTTGCTTTCGTCCAGGCCCGGCGCGCGGCCAGCGAATGCGTTAGGTACTTGAAGCCGGTCACTGCGTCGCCCCACGTGATGGGTCCCTTGGCACACCATCCGTTCGTGGCCAAAGTCTGACACGCCCACCCCACCATGCTGCTCGTTGGCCCACATCAGCAGATGGCCCTGACCACCCGACTTGCGGTGGGCATTCTGGTCGATCTCGCGCCGGAAGAACCGTCATTCACTTTCGTGAAGGTGGCGTGTTCCGCTTCGAATATTAGTCGTCGCATCAATCTTCTCCCCTCCTAGGGGCCGGTTTTCGGATCTTCCACTGGACACCGTTCGCCGACATGCCAACGCCATCGACTGGTCATCCGTTCATATTGGCCACAAGTATAAGGCGCCGCCTTGTCGATCATGGCGTCAGCTTCGCCTTCCCTGTTCAAGGAACGACGCTTGCCCGGTCGCATGGCCAGGCGGCAGGTGACATACGCTTGGGCGCCTGCCAGTCAGGCCTCACGGCGCAGTTTTCAACTGTCGGATTGGACGACGATTTGTGCGCGCCCGCCCGTTAGAGTTGCCCAAGTCAAAATCACAAATAGGCTTCATGACAACCAACCTGGGCATGGATTTAGAGCGGCTGGGCAGCTATCTGCACAGTGCAATGCCAGATATTCATGGCTCCCCAGTCGCCGAGCGAATCGGCGGTGGCCAGTCCAATCCTATTCTTGGACTTGACCATCATGCGCTTGGGTTGCCAAGTCAAGCCGCATACCTGGTCAGGTATCGAGCCGCGGGAGGCCATGACGAGGAGCTGACCCCGTTCCATCTTGCTTTTTCGCTGTTCCGCATGGCAGTGATCTTTGAAGGAATCAAGTCTCGTGCAAAGGCCGGAACTGCCGCGGCAGGAAACGCCGCCGAGATGGGGGCACTGGCTGGAAAATTCGCGCAACGAGCGGTTGAATTGATTGACGACCCACAGGCGCCTCAGAGCTGGAAATAAAGGGACCTTCTGTGACTTACACGACATTGGACATCGCTGACAAGGAGAACGTCAGGGTCATCAAGTTGAGTCGCCCTGACCGGCTCAATGCTTTTACCCTGGTAATGGCTGAAGAGTTGATCCGAGTCTTCTCGGAAAGCAGCGAGGACGATACCGTCCGAGTGATCATTGTCACGGGTGAAGGCAGGGCATTCTGCGCCGGCATGGACCTGTCAGCGGCCGGTAACGTATTTGGGCTTGACGAATCGAAGCATCTTACGCTGGCCGATATGGATGACCGTTATCGAACCCCTGAGTATGCCGACGGTGTGCGTGACAGTGGAGGCAGGGTTGCATTGGCAATCCTCCAGTGCAAAAAGCCGGTCATCGCAGCCATCAATGGTCCCGCGGTCGGTATTGGCGCAACCATGACTTTAGCGATGGATGTCAGACTGGCGTCCGACGCTGCTCGCATCGGCTTCGTTTTTGGCAGGGTTGGCATCGTGCCGGAGGCTTGCTCTACCTGGTTGCTGCCAAAGCTCGTGGGCATTTCGCAGGCGCTTGAGTGGATGTACCGTGCGGACCCATTTACCGCGGACGAGGGCAAGCGAGGGGGTTTGATTCGAGATGTGTTTCCGGCCGATAAGTTGATGGAATCTGCATTTGGCCTGGCCCAAAGCTTCATTGACGGGAAGTCAGCAGTTTCGGTTGCAATGATTCGTCAAATGGTCTACCGGAGCATGGGCCAGGACGAAGCAGTTCTAGCCCACAAGGTTGAGTCCCTTGGCGTATTTCAAACCAGTCTGCAAGACGGCAAGGAGGGCGTGGCGGCGTTCTTGGCGCGCCGCAAACCAGACTTCAAAGCCAAGCCTTCCAAAGACATGCCGGCCGTCTACCCTTGGTAGTGGTCAGCCTCCCGAGGCAAGAACAATTGAGATCCGAACCATGAACTTTGAATATTCAGAACACACAGAATTGATGCGCACACGTGTCCAGACATTCATGGACAAGTATGTTGTGCCACATAACCGGGAATGGCACACGGAGGCGGGCGCCGGGCGCTACCCGTCCGAGTTGATGAGCAATTTGAAGTCCCTGGCGAAAGATGAGGGCTTGTGGAACATCTTTCTACCTGCGCTGCGTGATGATGAACCTGGTACTCGCTTGAAGAACATTGAGTACGCACCGTTGGCGGAGATTATCGGCCGCATCCCATGGGCATCCGAGGTATTTAACTGCAACGCACCTGACACTGGAAACATGGAGTTGCTTCATCTCTTCGCGACACCGGAGCAGAATGTTCAGTGGCTGCAGCCCTTGTTGCATGGTGAAATCCGCTCGGCTTTTGCAATGACCGAACCCGACGTCGCGTCTTCAGATGCGACCAATATCCAGACGACGATTCGCCGCGAAGGTGATGACTACGTCATCAATGGACGAAAATGGTTCATTACTGGGGCTGTCCATCCTGACTGCAAGTTCCTGATCGTCATGGGGCGGATGGCTGACGACGAGAACAGGTCGAAGCACGAGAGCCATTCCATGGTTCTCGTCCCGATGGGAACACCTGGTCTCACCGTGGTCCGAAATATGCCGATCATGAATCACGTGGCCATTGATGGACATTGTGAACTGCTGTTCCGCGGCGTCAGAGTGCCTGTGACCAACCTTTTGGGGGAAGAAGGCAAGGGTTTTGCCTTGGCTCAGGCACGACTGGGCCCAGGCCGTGTGCACCATTGCATGCGAACCATCGGTCAGTGCGAACTTGCGCTGGAGTTGATGTGCGAGAGGTCGTTGGAGCGGCGCACATTCGGTCGATACCTCAATGAATACGCAAACGTGCAGGACTGGATCGCTGAGTCTCGCATCGAGATTGACCAGGCCCGTTTGCTGGTACTCCGTGCGGCTGACCGGATTGACCGTGGTGGCAATGCTGCCGCGCGAGTTGACGTCTCCGCCATCAAGGTTATGGCCGGCAGGCTTCAAACACGAGTTCTCGACCGCGCCATGCAGGTATTCGGGGCCATGGGCCTGACACCCGATACACCCTTGGCCGATTTGTGGAGTTGGGGCCGGGCGTTGCGATTTATTGATGGTCCGGACGAGGTCCACCTCAGGCTTGTGGCAGGTCACGAGATCAAGCTGGCAAAAACCCGGATGGGTTCTTCGTCCATGAACTACATGATTACAGATTCTCCTTCGGTGTCACATTAAGGATTTGATGATTAAGGTCCACGCTAAAGAGGATTGAAGCGTTACATGCCGATGAAACAACAAACCCTTGCCATGGCAGCCGACCAGACGTTCGAGAACTACCGCAAGCCCACTCGGCGCGATGAGTTTTTGAAGAC
>JAUSDQ010000299.1 GCA_030650525.1 Sulfuricaulis sp. | reverse complement strand
CATTGCTCGCCCCACGCGCTCACTCGCGGCCGCCCCTGCGAAGCAGGCGCTGAATGATTTCGCGCATTTTGAATCCCCATATTGTAGTTCTTAATGCGAGGATCTGGCGACTCGAATATTTTTCCTAGGAATTCGCGCGCTTGCTCCGCCGTCATCTTTTCAGGAGGCGTGCCGGCCTTCTCTAGTGGATTGAATCTAACACTTGGTACCCGCGTTTGACGGCGGCGATGATTTTGTTGGGGTCCCTGGTCCAGGTAAAGGGCTTTGGATTTGCATTGGTGTGATCGAGAAAGCGGTGGATGGCATCTTTGAGCTCTTTCAGGGATCGGAACACGCCGCGCTTGAGACGGTTCTTGGCGAGCTTGGCGAAGAAGCCCTCGATGGCGTTTAGCCAGGAGGCCGAGGTCGGAGTGAAGTGGAAGACGAACCGCGGATGTTGCTCAAGCCATTCCATGACGTTGGGATGCTTGTGGGTGGCGTAGTTATCAACGATGACATGGATCGTCTTTTTCTTGGGCACTCTGGCGTCGATGACGTTCAAGAACCGGATGAACTCCTGATGGCGGTGACGCTTCATGCATTGGCCGATGACCTTGCCTTCAAGGACATTGAGCGCCGCGAACAAAGTGGTAACGCCGTGGCGCTTGTAATCATGGGTCATGGTGCCGGCGCGCCCCTTCTTCATCGGCAGCCCCGGCTGGGTCCGGTCAAGCGCCTGGATTTGGCTTTTCTCATCGACCGACAGGACGATGGCGTGTTCAGGCGGGTTGACGTACAACCCGACGATCTCGTTAAGCTTGGCCGCAAACCGCGGATCGGTGGAGAGCTTGAACTGGCGCACCCGATGCGGCTGAAGACCATGAGCACGCCAGATTCGTTGCACCGAACTGACACTGATCTTCGCTGCCTTGGCCATCGCCGTGCCGGTCCAATGGCTGGCCTCCGGCGGGGGGCCGGCCTGCGTCAGCGCAATGACACGTTCGGCCACCTCAGGACTCAGCGGCGGGATGCGAGACGGCCGCGTCTTGTCCCGCCAAAGTCCTGCCGCGCCTTGATCGCGAAACCGGTCCTGCCAGCGCCAGATCACTGTCTTGGCTTTGCCGGTTGTACGCATGATCTCGGCAGTGCCGTGACCGTCGGCCGTCAGAAGAACGATTTTCGCGCGCCAGACGTGCTTTTGCGGGCTGTTGCGGTTAGCCACCACTGCTTCAAGCTTCCTGCGGTCGGAGGCTCTCAATCGGATGTTCGTTCGCTCGTGCATTCCCCAGACTCGCACACGCGAGTCCGTCAGGGAATCCCCAGGCGAATCGAAGTGTCAGATTTGGTCCACTAGGAGTGACCGCCGCTGTGATTGTCAATTTCACTATCGGTGCGGGCGCCGATCCAAATCTTGACGCGCAAGCGAAAGCCGCGGCTTTGAAGGAGTTAGATCGATGGATTGTCGAAAGCTGCAATTCGAACGTCGACCTTGTGAATGGAATGGTTCGCCAAGGACTCGTAAGCGGACAAGTGCTCGTCGGGGAACAGCGTGCGGCGAAAGTCGAGGGCTGCATAAAAGAATTGATGCAAGCTCGCTCGAAGTAGCGCCACAAAGAAAACCACGCCGAAGCGGGGCCTGTACTCACTCGCAAACATAATCGTTATTATTCGCCTTGTGTGCACTGGGTCGCTCGGGACGTCCGCCGCGAACGGGTCCGGCCCAGCGGGCCGACCCGGAATGACTCCGAAATGGACTTCACAATATCCACCGCGCGCCGCAGCTGAGTCATCGATGCTTCGAGCGTGCGG
>JAUSDQ010000274.1 GCA_030650525.1 Sulfuricaulis sp. | reverse complement strand
CATTGGCGTCCCACGGGGTGAAAACTACCGATCATAGGTGCTTGGTAATGAGCCGAAGGATAGGTTGTTGACCGAAGCGAGGAGTTGAGGATTTGGGCGATGCGGACGTTTGTTCACGATTATATATCACGTCTGCTGTCCCATAGGATTGCGAGTAAAACCAGGCAGCCACGCCTGTTCTGGTCGGCCCAGCCATCGGAAGTCCCCGCTGGCTGTCCCACAGCTTTTAAGCAGCATATACAGATCGCGATCAAGCCACAGTGCGGACCTGATATACGTGATCAGACGGGTAAAACTATGTGCCCAGTGGCTCTGCCAAGCTTGGAACCGCAAAAGCAAATGGACGAGCAAGGCCGTCCAGACCTGCCATTTGACCGCGTTGGCGGACTGACCCACGAAGTCCACCAGTTGCATGGTCTGCTTCAGTTCTTTGAAAAACGTCTCAATCGACCACCGGCATTGGTACAGATCGCAGACGCTGGAGGCGGCCCATTCCGTGTTGTTGGTCAAGAAGACCATCTCCCGTTCCTTGCCGTCGATTTCGACCAGGGCGGTTACCCGCCGCAGGAGCCTCGGATACTTTTTCTGGGAGGCAGGAGTGTTCAGTTCGACCAGTTCATCCTTGAGGATGCGCTTGTCCGGGCTCTTGGGCAGGCGTTTCTTCACCGTGTAGTCCATGTTGTCCTTCGCCCGGGTGACAAAGAAGACCCCGCGCTCTTCGAGCGACCACAGGTGAACGTAGTCGACGTAGGCTTTGTCAAAAATCACGATTTCTCCCTCGGCAAGCCCGGCGCACAGCTCTTTGGCGCGGATGCTGTCGTGCTGCTTGGCGGTGTCGACAATGGCGAAGCGCGGCAGGCAACTGGCGAGATCCATACGCAGATGGCACTTGGCCGCGGCCTTCCGCCGTCGATGCTTCGCCCAACTCATGCACGTCGCGATCAACTGGATGGTCGTCGAGTCCACCACGTTGATGGCGTGACGAAAACGCCAGGTGAGTTTTCGGCGGCCTTGGCAGAAACCGGCGAAGTTCGACTGCAAATGGCCCAGCATCGCCCAGAACAACTGCTCGGCCATCGCACAGTCCCGCACCTTGTTCGCGTGGCTGAGCGTGTTGCGCGCCGGCGGCCGGGCTCCTCGAATCGCACCGAGCGGAGCCAGATGCAATCGCAACGCGTCGCATACGTCGTTCAGGCTCCAGGCGTGGGCGATTTGTGCATAGAGCATCGCTACGACGTGGCTCCAAGCGCTGAAGGTGCGCTCCTTCAGATCGACGCCGGTCTCCCGCGCGAGCTTCGGCACCAGATGATTCGGAATGAGCTGGCAGAGTTGGCGCAGCACCGTAAGGTGCCGCCGGTTCGGCTGTATAGAGGTTCTTGGGTTCATCACCTGCCTTATCGCAGGCCAAGACCTTGCAGCCGAACCGCTTTTTTCCGTCGGATTTCACGAATTCCTGTGGGACGCTAATG
>JAUSDQ010000260.1 GCA_030650525.1 Sulfuricaulis sp. | reverse complement strand
GTCCGCGAGACTCGCGGAGCGAAGGTTCCCCGCGAAGACCGGGAGGTATGGGCAGGGCGTGATATCCCCATTCGGCCGTATCCCCATGTAGTGCGTCCCCGCCGGGCACCCGCCGGCCCCTCCGGAGTAGGTCCTGATCTGCGCCGGGATCTGGTCGGTCTCGGCGCTTGCCCTGTCAATGTCAGCGCTCACCTAAAACCGCGTATTACGTTGAGCACTGCATAATACGCGTTTTCTCGTGAGCGCGGACAACCGGTTACGGTCTTGGCTGGGACCTCGAGACCGTCGCGCTGGCGGGTGAACAAACGGTCGTGGCCGGCCACGACGGGGAGTTGATGGGCGGGATGGTCGTGTCTTTCATGACGTTCCGCGAACGCGGGATCGTCGTGGCCGTGACGTCAAACATCTCGTTCGCGGACACGTTCCTCTTGCGTTGAAAATCGCGCAGGCCTTCGCGGAACAGGGGAGAACTCCAGCACGCCAGTGATGCGCGAGCAAGCGCCGGAGTCCATCGTTTACCCGCTCCTCGCCCATCGTTCGTTCGGGAACGGCTCCGAGAGCTTCAATCGCAGCGCCTGAGATCTATCAGCCCGCGTGCCGCAGCGCCTCGACGGGCTCGATGCGCAGCGCGCGGCGGATCGGTGCGGCGCAGGCGCGCTGAGTCCGAGAATGGTCCTTGTGTCGACCTGGGGCGAGCACCCGGAAAGAGCCAGTGCCGAGGTCGGCTCACCCGCCACCACTCGCGCAAGATCTTGAGCAGCTTCGGGGACAGCATCACGTAGCGATCTTTCTGACCCTTGCCCTGGCACCGCGCAGCATCCGCTCAAGCAGAAGGACATTGGCTGCCTGATCGGCAGAAACAAAGCGGCCTACTTTTCTCCAGAAAATATTTTAGTGCCCTTCACGCTCATTCCGTGGGTGAGTCGCAGTCCAAGGTGTTTGGAAAGGTATTCGTCAATCGGAATCCACTGGCCGTCCACTTCAACCTCCTTGGTCCACGCACAAATACGGAGCATGGCGTTCTTGAGATGGGCGATGTGTTCCAGGGATTCCTGAAGGAGGGCATTATTCTTTTCCATGGTCTTTTGCAGCCGTTGGATCTGAAAGTGGGTGCGGATCCGTGCCATCAGTTCCTCTTTGTGAAAGGGTTTGGTCACATAATCTGCGCCTCCTGCTCGAAATCCTTGCACGAGATTTTCCGTTCCAGTCCTGGCCGTTAGAAAAATGATGGGAATTTTAGCCGTTTTTGGATTGGCTTTGAGCCGTTCGCAAACCTGAATACCGTTCAGGTCTGGCATCATGATGTCGAGCAGGATCAAGTCAGGTTGATTGATTTCTGTCCAGGAAACGACCTCCGAGCTTTTGGAAATGAGATGAATTTGGAATCCATCCTTTTCGAGAAACGCCTGGACCAGCTTCAAATTGGCCTGAACGTCATCCACTACAAGGATGGAACCGATTTCGATAAGAATGTCCGATGAATTGATCATGGCTTTTGTCCTGCGTCAGTACGGCGGCAAAAAAGTTTCGATCCGTGTTTGGGACGATAGGCTTCGGTGTAGCTGCCAGGCATCGTGGCAGCAACGGCGGCAGCGATGCGATCGGCATGTTGCCGAACGCGTGACCACATTGTGCTGCCCGTCAGGACAACGAGGGCGATGCGGCGCACGCGCAGGTTCTGCTGGTGGCGGATGCGGCGGTCCGTCGTGAGCAGCAACTCGAACCCCGCTTCCTCGGCTGCGCTCAAGAGCTCGCCATTGCTGAGCGTGTCCCAGCCCTTGGCTTGCGCCGTGTGGACGGTGTGCCCGGACAACGCACGGGCCAGTCCCTTCGGCGTGCCGTGGCCAAAGAGGATGAGCACCGGTCGGGACGGGGTCCGCGCGAAGGCTCTCAGCCACGAAATCCAGTACGGCCATGACCTGCTCGCGCGTCACGTCGAACTGCTCGATGACCTCGTCGATGCTGAGATCCTCGAGGTTCTCGATGACGGTGGCCACAGGCAGGCGGGTACCCTTGAACACCCAGGCGCCGCTCACTTTGCCGGGGATGCTTTCGATGGCCGGGCACTGGGACCAGTCAAGCGCTGCCATGCTGGAACTCCTTCGCTCCAGATTACGGCAAAACGCCGTGGCCGTCACGCGGGCTCAAGCGGCGGCTCGAAGCCCCTCGATCTGCCTCAACCAGCCGGTCATCTGGTTCCAACTCGCGAAGGTTAGGCTCCCCTCACAGGATTGACTCCGGCGGCACTGACCCGAAGATCTTCGGGGTCGGCATCCGCGCGCGGATCCGCTCGAGCTCTTCGACGGTGACGCGGTCGAGGCCGCTCTTGCGGCAAGACTCTTCGACGGCCCCGACGACCATGCCCCGGACGAACGCGGGGATCTTCTTCATGCGCTCGGCGGCCGCATCGTCCCACGCGATGGTCTTCGGCGATTC
>JAUSDQ010000083.1 GCA_030650525.1 Sulfuricaulis sp. | reverse complement strand
TTTTTTGTTGGAGGCACTATCCCCGATGCCGCACGACGATGACTTCGATGCGTCCGCGCGGGCCGATGAACCACGATCCGAACCAGCCGGTCAGACTCACGATAATGGATCCGAGCAGTGCCGGCCCGAAACCGGCGACAGTAAAATGATCGAACATCAACGCGACCAGCCCCAGCATGGCCGCGTTGATGACCAGCAAAAATAATCCGAGCGTCAATACCGTGATGGGGAGCGTCAGGATCACCAGCAACGGTCGCACGATGGCATTGACGATCCCGAGCAGCAGCGCCGCCCCGAGCAGGGTCCCGACACCTTTCACTTCGATGCCGGGCACCCACACCGACGCCAGCCACAGCCCGAATGCGGCAATCAGCAGGCGTAAAGCGAATCCCGCCAACGCGGCTTATCCCGGCGTCTGATTCTGGGTGTCGGCAATAATCGGCTCGACCACGATCTCCACGCGCCGGTTGAGGCGCCGTCCGTCCTCGGTGTCGTTCGTGGCGCGTGGCGCGGCCTCGCCGCGGCCGAGCGCAACCAGCCGCTGGATCAACACGCCCTTGTTGAGCAGGTAATCGTTCACTGCCTGGGCGCGGCGCTCGGACAGGGTCTGGTTGTACTGGTCGCTGCCAACGTTGTCGGTGTGGCCAATAATGGTGAGCTGCGTCTTGCCATAGCGCAATAATATGTTCGCGAGCTTGTCCATCGTGGTGTAGTAGCCCGGCTTGATCTCGGTTGAATTGAAATCGAAGGCGGTCTGACCGGTCATGGTGATCAGCAGGTCGTTCTGGTTCACTTTCTGGATGGCAATGGCACCCGCCTGGACCTCGGACGCAAGCACCTTCTCAAAATCCTTCTTTTGCGAATCCATGTAGGAACCCACGACCCCGCCGGCGATACCGCCGCCGACCGCGCCGATGATCGCGCCGCGGTTGCGGTTACTCTTGTTGCCCATCGCGCCCACGGCGGCGCCACCCACCGCGCCGATGATCGCGCCCCTCTGGGCGTCGGTCATGGGTCGGCGGTTGCCGTACTCATCGGTGGCACAACCGGCGGTAAATGCCGCGAAGGCCGCGACGGTGGCTAAAATCGATAATCGTTTCATAAGCGGATACCTCCAAGATTTAATTGATGACAGGTATTCTATTACAATCGCACTTCCACCGCGGCACCGCCCAGGGGGCTGCGAGAAATCACCAGCTCGCCGCCATAAAGTTCCGCCATTTCCTGCACCACGGCGATTCCCAGGCCATGCCCCGGTGTCGAGGCATCCGCGCGTGCGCCGCGCTCGCGGACACGCTCAACTTGATCGGGCGCGATACCCGGCCCGTCATCTTCCACGCGCAAGGTGAATTCCCATCCCGTGCCACCCGCCGGATCGTTATGGGCATGGACCCGCACCTGCGAGCGCGCCCATTTGTAGGCATTGTCCGTCAGGTTGCCCACGATCTCGAGCAGGTCGCCCGCATCGCCACGAAACATGACTTCGGGCGCGATGTCGATTTCGGCGTGCACCGATTTACCGGCGTACACCTTGTCCAGGGCGCCGAGAATTTTTTGCGCCGCGGGCGCCACCGGCATGGGCGCGCCCAACACCGTGCGGCCGGCGGCGGCGGCGCGCTGCAGCCGGTATTCGACAATCTCGTTCATGCGCTGCAATTGTTCCTGCACCACGCTACGCAGTTCCTGCGCCGGCGTCCCCGCCTCGACGCTCGCACGCAAAACCGCCAGCGGCGTTTTCAAACTGTGCGCCAAGTTGCCGAGCGCATCGCGATAACGCTGCAGATGTGTGCGGGCATTCGCCATCAGGGCATTGAGGTTATCCGCCAGCGGCTGGATCTCCGCCGGGTAGCGGCCGTGCAGCGCCTGGGCACGGCCGGCCTCCATTTCGGACAGGTCCTGCGCCAGACGCCGCAGCGGCGATAACACCCAGCGCAGGATCAGCGCCTGGATCGCGAGCAACAGCAGCGTGGCCACGGCCAACCAGACAAACAGACTGTGGCGGAACTGCTGGATCTGCGCCGCGTACACATCGAGCCGCTCGGCCACATGAAACACATACTGGCGCGACTGACGGCCGCCGGTCTCCCAGCGGGTGGTGAAACTCAGCATTAATCGCTCCGCGGTTTGGCCGTTGGTGATCTCCGTATACACGCGCTCGCCGATCTGGGGCACGGCTGCCTCTTTGAATGTCACACCGAGCGCTGAACGCGAACGCCAAACCGTGGCACCCTGGGCGTCGCGCACTTCGGCGACCAGGCCGGACGCGACGGTGTTGAAGCGCGGCTCGGGCAGTTCCACCGGCAACTCCAGTCGGTTGTTCGCGTTGAGGTCGGAGGCGGCGAGCAAGGCATAGAGATGGCCTTGCAACCTTTCGTGCAGCGCGCCCTCGGCGCTGCGCCGGAATGCCTGATCGAGTGCGACCCCGGTCAGCGCGAAAAAACCGGCCAGCACCAGCGCCGAGACCAGCAGCAGGCGCGCGCGCAGTGAACGCATCAGGACTCGCCGCAGGGCAGCGTGAAGCGGTAGCCGCGGCCGCGCAGGGTTTCAATCGGATTCAGGCGCTCGTCGGGATCGAGTTTCTTGCGCAGACGGCCGATGAACACCTCGATCACGTTGCTGTCGCGATCGAAATCCTGATCGTAGATATGCTCGGTGAGGGTCGTCTTCGACACCACGTCGCCGGCGTGCAGCATCAGATATTCCAGCACCTTATATTCGTAGGCGGTAAGCTCCAGCATCTGCTTGCCGACGCGCACCTGCTGCGCCGCGGTGTCGAGCGCGATCGGCCCGCAGGTCACCACGGGTTGCGCCAGCCCGGCGGCGCGGCGCAACAGCGCTTTGGTGCGTGCCAGCAACTCTTCGAATTGAAACGGCTTGACCAGATAATCGTCCGCGCCCGCCTCGAGGCCCGCCACCTTGTCCTGCCAGCGCCCGCGGGCGGTGAGGATCAACACCGGAAAACGCCGGTCGTTTTTGCGCCAGGCGCGGATAACCTCGATACCGCCGATGTCGGGCAGACCGAGATCGACAACGGCGAGGTCGATGGGATATTCGCGCCCGTGCACCAGGCCGTCCTTACCGTTGGCGGCACTGTCCACGGCGTAGCCGGCGGCACGCAACTGGCCGCACAAATGCTCGCGCAGGGCGGTTTCGTCTTCAATGACCAGGAGACGCATGGCGCGACGCGGCTAACGGGGCTCGCCGCTTTGCGCATCCACGTCGACCACGCGCACCGACCCGTTCGGCAACAATACCTTGATGCGGTAGCTGGTGCGGCCGCGCTGCTCGCGCGCCTCCGCCGCGAGCACGCGTCCGCCGGTATCGCGCCGCACGCGTTCGACCGCCTCATCGAGCGACGGGCCATCCGGGCGCGCGGCCTCACGGCGCGTCGAACGCTCGTCACGCCGCGCCTCGACCGGGGCCAGGGAGGCCCAGACCAGCAGGCCGGCCATCAGACAAATAACGAACCGCGCATGTCTCATCGCCCCTCGCCCCCGTCATGTGTCTGGATCGTCGCCATCGGTTGCACATGTTATCCGACCGGCGCGGGTGAAGCACCCACGCGCCGGTCGGTCCCGCCACGTACGCCCCGGACATGGTCCAGCGGTCACCCGTCCCGACCACGGCACCGACCGCGGTGTCACGCGGATCGCCGCGGCCAATCTCGTGTCTCACCACCCCGCCAATCACGCTACCGGCGATAATCGGAAGCGGCGCGCCGTGAGGGGTAATAATTGTCATGTCCCCGGTGATGGCGCGACGCGGGTCGATTGTAACCGTGATGGCCGTGGTGATTATTCTTGTACCAACCACGGTGGTAACCACGATCGTGATGATAATACTGCTTTTCCGCGTGCTGCCCGCCAACCTCGCGGTATCCATCGCGGCCGCCACGATCCGCCAGCGCCCACGGCGCGCAGAGCGAGGTGGCCACAGCCAGGACAACGGCACTCAGTATTTTGCGGTTCATGATCATCTCCTTTTACGTTTAGGGTTTAGCGCTGACTTCAGGGAGCAGAGTACCTAGCCGAGGCTGAACGCAGACTGAACGGTAATTACTGACCCGACCGGCAAATAGTGCACATTATTTTCCCCTCTCCCTCCGGGAGAAGGAACCCAATGAATGCCGTGGTGCGCACTATTTACCGTTCTCCTCGGTAATATTAATTAATTGATTTGCATACATTTCTCCCAACCCCCACCAGGAAACACCGGAGGCGCGGCGGGTGTATACGGCGTCGGTCACTCGCAACATCTGGCGGGCTACTAATAAAGCTGGCATCATTTTCCCGGATTCATTCCGATTTCAAAGTGGAGGTGCTCCGGATGGCTGCCAAAAAGAAATCCAAGACCAAAGCGAAGAAAAACAAAACCTCAACCGGTAAAGCGACGGTCCGCAAAAAGGCCGCCGGCAAAAAAATGGCGGCCGCGAAGAAAACCGCGACGCAGGCCAAGACCGCTATCAAGAAAAAGCATGCCGCCGCCCGCCCACCGGTCTCGCTGCTGCAACCGGCCGCCCCGGCCGCGCCGCCCGGCACCGAACGCATCGGCATCGTCACTCATTACTACTCGCATCTTTCGGTGGCCATCGTGCAACTCGAGACCGGCAGCCTGCGCGTGGGAGAATTCATTCACATCGAGGGCCACACCAGCGACTTCGCGCAACCGGTCGGGTCGATGGAAATCGACCATGTCCACGTGAACGAGGCCCGCCCCGGCCAGTCATTCGGGGTGTGCGTGAAGGAACGCGCGCGCGAACACGACGTCGTCTTTAAGGCAAAGCTATAGCTCTTTCGGTGCTCAGCTTCGGAAACTGATCGCTGCGGATACCCGCGATCGGCCCGCACCCGTTCAGAATTTCTTATAGACGCCCCTGCTAAGAATCGGCCTATCCCTGATATATTGGGCCCTCTTCACCGGAGGCCAGCAATGAAAATATCCATGTACCAAGCATCCGTTCCGGCGTTTATACGCGCGCTGAACAACCTCGCCGCGGTGCTCGCCAAGGGCGCGGCCCATGCCGCGGCCAGGAAAATCGATCCCACCGTGCTGGTGAACAGCCGCCTGTTCCCCGATATGTTCCCGCTCGCGCGGCAAGTACAAATCGTGACCGATAACGCCAAGGGCGGCGCCGCGCGCCTGGCGGGGCTGCAACCGCCCAAGTACGAAGACAACGAAGCGAGCTTTCCGGAACTCATGGCCCGCCTCGACAAAACGCTGGCCTATCTCAAGACGTTCACGCCCGATCAGATCGACGGCTCGGAGGAAAAGACGATCACTTTAAAACTGGGCAAGGAAACCATGACCTTCCAGGGGATGCCGTATCTGCTAAATCTGGTGCTCCCCAATATTTATTTTCATTCGGTCACGGCGTACAACATTCTGCGACACAGTGGCGTGGACATCGGCAAGAACGATTATCTCGGAAAACTTTAACCGCTCGAGGCCAGGCGAGAGACCGTCTTGGCGCATGCTGTTATGGTGTGGCAAGCGTCCGTCGCGCCGCGCCTCCGCCGCAGTCGCCGCAGTCCACGCCAGCAGGCCGGCCAGCGGGCATGTCCCGAATTTTACGTTCCGCATCGCTCGCGCTTCCTGTCATGTGGCGGGATCGTTGCCATCGGCGCTGCGGATCTCCGGCCGGCGCGGGTAAAAATCCCGCGCGCCGGATGGCCCAGCCGCATTCCGCCTGTCACGACCCGGTGGTCATCAGTCACGGTGACGCACGATCTCGTAGCCGATGATGGTACCGACCACGGCACCGACGGCGGTGTCACGCGGATCGCCGCGACCGATCTCGTGCCCGACCACCCCGCCGATCACGCTCCCGAGAATAATGGGCGCCGACGAACTGGAACGGCGTTCCGGGTAATAATCGTCATTGTCCCGGTCAGCGCGCGGTCCGTACTCGGAGTATTCACGACGCTCATAGTAGTCGTGGTGACCGCCCTGCCTTTGCCTGTGCTTGTACTCGTGTTTGTCCTGGTACCATCCGCGGTGCCGGCCGTTATCGTGACGCGAATAACGCTCCTCCACCTGATGCACGCGGACCTCGCGGTAACCGTCCCGGTCACCATCGCGATCGCCACGTTCTGCCAGCACCAGCGGTGCGGAGAGCGTGGTCGCCACGGCCAGAACGGCGGCACTCAGTAGTTTGCGATTCATGTTTATCTCCTGCGTTAGTGTTTAAGGTTTTCCGCTTACTTCAGGGATAAGAGTACCTACCCCAGGCTGAACCCAAACTGAATAGAATTCATTAGCATCTTGTTGATTGAAATGGATTTATTTCGAGACAACGCGGAGAATGGGGTAAATGGGAATTGCCAAACATCCTTCCGTCGTGACCATGCCGGCAGCGGCCAAGCCCTATCCATCGATAGTGGAATTTCTGTGCCAGACGTTCCCGGCCATTTCCCGGTACCGCTGGACGGAACGCATACGCGCAGGCAAGGTGCTGGACGACCACGGCAAGCCCATCACCGCGGAGACGCCGTATTCCCCCTCGAAACGGATATTCTATTTCCGGGAAATCGAAAACGAGCCGGTCATTCCTTTTGCAGAACAAATCCTGTTTCAGGATGACGAGCTGCTGGTGGCCTGCAAGCCGCATTTTCTGCCCGTGATTCCAGGCGGCCGTTATGTGGAAGAATGTTTATTGAACCGCCTGCGCCGCCGAACCGCTATCGCCGAGCTCGCGCCACTGCACCGGCTCGACCGCGAAACCGCGGGTATCGTCATTTTTTCCGTCAACCCAAACACCCGCGGCCTTTACCATGAGCTCTTCATGCAGGGGAAAGTCGAGAAAACCTATCACGCGCTGGCGGAAGTGAATCGGCCGCCGCGGGAAACCCAATGGACCGTCGAAAACCGCATCGTCCGGGGCGAACCGCGGTTCCGCATGAAAACCGTCCCGGGCGTCGTCAATTCCTGTTCACACATCCAGCTTCGGGAAGTGAAAGGCAAGCGGGGGCTTTTCAGTTTGCAGCCGGTAACCGGTAAAACCCACCAGCTGCGATTACATATGAGCGGTCTGGGGTTCAGGATCGTCAACGACCGGGTTTATCCCGATCTGCAGCCGAAACGAGACGATGATTTCGACCAGCCGCTCCAGCTACTGGCCAAGACGATTCGCTTCCA
>JAUSDQ010000252.1 GCA_030650525.1 Sulfuricaulis sp. | reverse complement strand
CTGCATCTCGGCCTGGCGGTGCTCGCCGGCTCGCTCATCGGTCTGGAGCGCACCTACCATGGCCGTCCCGCGGGATTTCGCACCCACATACTGGTCTGCACCGCCTCGAGCCTGTTGATGCTGCTGACGGTCTATCAGTGGCAGCTGCTGGCCAACGCGCCGCAGGAAACCATGCGCGTGGATCCGACGCGCATGGCGCAGGGCATCATGACCGGCATCGGCTTTCTCGGCGCCGGCGTGATCATGAAGGACGGCCTGACCGTGCGCGGACTCACCACGGCGGCCTCCATCTGGATTACCGCCTCGATCGGCATCCTCATCGGCATTGGTTTTTACTTCCCGGCGATCGTGGCCACGTTACTGACGCTGGGCACGCTGTCGCTGTTCCGCTGGATCGAGGCGATCATGCCCACGCTTTATTACGCGCGGCTCGATGTACGTTTCAAGCGACAGGAGACGCCCACGGAGTCCGAGTTGCGCGAACTCATCAGCCGGCAGGACTTCTCGGTGGCGAATATGAGCTACCAGCTGAAAGAGGAGGGAAAATTCTTCGAATACCAGATGACGGTGCGCACGCAGAAACGGGACAACTACCGCAAGCTCGCCGAATCGCTGACCGCCATGGAAAAAGTGCTGGAATTCGGTATAACACCGACCGGCGACTGACTCGGTCGCGCGGGCGACGCCTAGAGTATGACGGGTTTGTCGTCGAGTTCGTTCCGACTTTTTCCCCGCGCGGGATAATGCCTGACCAGATGGCCGCTGACGGTGTGGATACCATGCAACACGCCTGCTTCGAACTTCCCTTCACGAAACAAGGCTTCCATTTCGCGGCAGATTTTCTCCCAGCCCTCGCTACCCACCCGGGCGTGAACTCCCCGGTCGGCGATGATCTCTACGTCATGGTCCGCGAGCAGGAGATAAATCAACACGCCGTTGTTGTATTCCGTGTCCCACACTTGCAGGTGCGAAAAGACTTCCAGCGCGCGAGCGCGCGCCATTTGGCCGCGCAATAACGGAAACAAGGGCAAGGCGCTTTCCACGGCAAAACGGATTTCCCCGGCGTGCGTGGTTTCGCATTCGTGGATGGCCGTCTCGATGGCGCGCAGCGTGCGCGCCGGTAATGCCAGGCGCACTCGCCAGGGCGGCATGATCAGATGTCGAAGCACGCGTAACAGGCTCATCACCATTTCCCCGAGGCGCCGCCGCCGCCGAAGCCGCCGCCCCCACCGCTGAATCCGCCTCCGCCGAAACCGCCGCCACCCATGCCGCCACCCCAACCGCCATATCCACTCGGCCCCATCCGAACACCCGCCATCAGCACAAACAAAAATACCATGATCGCCGCCACCAAGGCGGTCAGCAGCGAACCGAGCATAATCCAGGCAACCACGGCGACAACGCCGCCGGCAACGCCGGCTCCGACCATTCTTCCGAACAACGCGCGTAGCAACCCTCCGCCGATTAACACGGCGATAAATCCGAACGGTAACAGATCCCGAAGACCGGCCCAGGAACGGTCGCGCGCTGCCGGTGGCGGAAGTGGCTCACCGTCAATCAGACGAATAAGCCGATTTACACCGGCGTGAATACCACCGTAAAAGTCGCCTTGTTTAAAAAAAGGAACGATGATTTCGTTGACGATACGGTTGCCCACCGCGTCCGGAATCACGCCCTCCAGTCCATAGCCGACTTCGATGCGTAAAGCGCGGTCATCCTTGGCAATGAGCAATATCACGCCATCTTGAATGCCCTTGCGCCCAAGCTTCCAAGCATCGGCCACACGGATGGAATATTGCTCGATCTCTTCGGGTTGCGTGGTGGGGACGATCAGCACCGCGATCTGACTGCCCTTGCGGCTCTCGAAGGCCTGTAACTCGCGTTCCAGTGTATCGCGCTGCGACGGCGCGAGCGTGCCGGTCAGGTCGGTAACGCGCGCCGCCAGCGGCGGGACCGCGACTTCGGCGCAGGCCAAACTCACCGCAAAGACGCAAAGCACGCAAAGGATATGGAAATATTTCCGCGCCACAGAACCTTGCCTTTGCGTTCTTCGCGCCTTTGCGGTGGAATTTCGTTTTTGTTAGAGGCGCTTACTTGGCGCCGGCCGGGGCACCAAAATCCACCGTGGGCGGTTTGGCGATCTCTTTTTCATTCTCCACGGTGAAACTCGGCTTGACCTTGTAACCGAAGAGCATCGCCGTCAGATTGCTCGGGAATTGGCGCACCACGATGTTGTAATCCTGCACCGTCTTGATGTAGCGGTTGCGCGCCACCGCGATGCGGTTCTCGGTGCCCTCGAGCTGCGCCTGCAAATCGCGGAACAGGCCGTCGGCCTTGAGCTGGGGATAATTCTCCGCCACCAACAACAGGCGCGACAACGCCGAGGACATCTCGCCCTGCGCCGCCTGAAACTTGGCGAACGCCTGTTCATCGTTAATAAGCTCCGGCGTGGCCTGGATCGAACCCACCTTGGCGCGCGCCTCGGTCACGCGCGTGAGCACTTCTTTCTCGTGCGCGGCATAGCCCTTGACGACATTCACCAGATTCGGCACCAAGTCGGCACGGCGCTGGTACTGGTTCAGCACCTCGGCCCAGCCGGCCTTGATCTGTTCGTCGGTGGATTGCAGCGTGTTGTAGCCGCAACCGCCGAGCAGGGTAAACACGATCAGGAACAACGGTAAAATTATTTTGTGATGCATGGATCGCTCCTTGATGCTTGACGAAACGTTCAATTCACCCGGCTGACAAATTGCCTGCGGTAATTAACCACCTTGTGCAAGTACTGACGGGTCTCCTCATAGGGAAGATTCGACCGCAGTTTCTGGTACACGCCGGAAGGCGGCAGACTGTTGATGGTATTCACGGCGGTGACCTTGTCCTTGGAAAAAGTACGCAGCACGTTGCTCGGGCCGGTATTATAGGCCGAGATCACGCAATATTCGCGCGACACTTGATTGGCGACGGGTTCGAGCTGCTTGTAGGTGAGCACACTGAGATAGGCCGTGCCGAGCTCGATATTATTTTGTGCGTCGAACAGATATTGCTTCGACGGAATTTCATCCGCACCCTTGGCGCGCCGGTAGGCCTCGCGGCCGCCGCTGCCGGGCACGAGCTGCATCAGGCCGTAGGCCGGCGCGGAGCTGATCGCAAACGGGTTGAAATTACTCTCGGTGCGGATGATGGCGTACACCAGGCTTGGGCTGATCTGGTACTGCGCGGCGAACCGCTCGACGAAATGGCTGTATTTCTCGGCCTGCTTGTTCGCGAAATTCGCGACCATCGGAATCTTCACATACAGCGCATTCTTTTTGGCGCCATCGAGCTCAATCGCGCGCGTGGCGGTCTGCGTTTGCAGCAAATGATCGGCAAAAGCTTCCGCATCGGCCGGCGCGGCCAGCGGTTTCTTGTTCTGGTCCACCACCAGCCCGAGCAGATAGGGTTCCTTTTCGCTCGTCAACGTGATCGCGCTGTCGGAGAACAGATCGACCGCGCGTGGGTCGTTGGGCGTGAGCAGCGTGGTGACGATGGCGTTCTTCAGGCTGGTGCGCGGGTCCTTGTCGTCCAGCGTCTCGACCGTCACCAGACCGGCGTCGAAGTCCACCACCGCGCGGCTCATGTAGTTCTGCGTGTACTTTATATACTGCACGCGCGACGGCAGCTTCACTTCCTTCTTACCCCAGGTCTTCTTGACCTTGCCGGTCAGCAGCGACATCAGGTTGTCGTAATCGCGCTTCAGGGTACGCACGTCCTGCACGAGCGCATAGGGATTCTGCTCGTAAACCGACTTGCGGCTCTTGAGACTCTCCTTGAGGGCATTCTTGGGATCGCTGCTGCGGGCGACGCTGGTCAGTGTGCGCGCCGTCGGGCTGGTGATGACGGACAGAGTCCGACTGAGACTCGGAGTTTTATTACCAGTCGTGGAACATCCCGTCAGCACGGTGAAGACCGCCGCAAATAATAATGTAGGGTGGGCATTGCCCACCACCGGCGGCTTCGATGCTTGTCTGATGGTGGGCGGTGCCCACCCTACATCCATTTTAAAAATGGCTTTCAGAAAATTCTTGTGCATCCTTGCCTCTGTCTTGTTCAACGCAATCCGAGCACATCCTGCATATCATATAGTCCGGCCTTGCGCTCCATCAACCAACGCGCCGCGCGCAACGCGCCGTTGGCGAAGGTCATGCGCGATTCCGCGCGGTGCGTGATCTCGACGCGCTCGCCGCCACCCGCGAACATGACGGTGTGATCGCCGACGATGTCGCCGGCGCGAATGCTGGAAAAGCCGATGGTCTTACGCGCGCGCTCAGCGCTGATGCCGTGCCGCTCATAAACGGCACATTCCTTGAGATCGCGTTGGAGCGCTTGCGCCACCACCTCGCCCATGCGTAACGCAGTCCCCGACGGCGCGTCGGCCTTGTAGCGGTGATGCGCCTCAGTGATTTCGACGTCCACGTCATCGCCCAGCACGCGCGCGGCGGTCTCGAGCAACTTGAAACAGAGGTTCACGCCCACGCTCATGTTCGGCGCGAACACGATAGCGATGTCCCGGCCCGCTTCGGCGATACGTTTCTGGCCCGCCTCGTCGAGACCGGTGGTGCCGATCACGATTTTCTTTTTATGCTGGCGGCAGTATTCAAGATTGGCGAGGGTGGCCTCCGGGTTCGTGAAATCCACCAGCACGTCGAAATCCAGTCCGTCGAGGGCGGCGCTCAGGATAACTCCCAGCTTGCCGACCCCGGCATGCTCCCCGGCATCGCTGCCGATCACGGCGCTCCCGGGGCGTTCGATAGCCGCGCTCAGCTGCACGCCCTCGGCGCGGGCGCAGGCCTCGATGAGCGTGCGGCCCATGCGTCCGGTGGCGCCGGTGACAGCGATATCGATCATGCTACTTCCCTGTCTGGAACCTTGTTGCCGGAGAGGATAGATGATTTGACCGGAGGATGCCAACCGCTGGAAAAACCGGGACGATTGTTAACCCGGGCGGATAGAACATCTGCCCGGGTTGATTCAATATCTGGCTACTTCATTTTTTCGTGCGAGACGCGATCAGCGCGTGGCGCGGAATAGGCCGCAGGCCGTATTCCGCCGAATGCGCGTCGCCTAGGCGCTGGAAGACATCCGGCGCAATTCGCTGCGCTCATTGCGCCCTACGTCCTGCATTACGCCGCGCGATACTGATCAAACCCAGCAGCCCCGAGCCAAACAGCCAGATGGTGGGAGGAAGAGGTACCGCGCCAATCCCCTCGCTGAATACCACCCTGAAGTCGCTCGCACGCGAAAAACTCGGATCGATGACGATGAGCGGATCCACGTAGGCGCTGAAGTGAATGGATTCGCCGTCATCTGCCTCGGCGTGGCCCCAGGCGGTGAGCCCGACGGAATAGACGTTGCCGATACCGACAAACTTTTTAAAGGACTGATCGAAGTTTTCGGTGCCGGAAGGACCGACGGCGTTGGTAAGGTCGGCTTTGAACGCGCCGTACGACGACAGCCAATTAAAACCCGCCTCGGCGTATAAATATCCGATCTTCACGTCACCGACGGCGTCATAGGAAACGGAGCCGCTCGTGGTGACCATGACCGGTACCGTGGCGTAATAGGGCGCTCCGCCTACCTGCTCTATCGACCAGTAGTAGCCGGTCTTCGCAATGGCCCGGCCATTGATGCCGTACGGATCATGACCGGTTAAATGGAAATCCATGCTCGCCGTGGGCAATAATCCTCCGGTGGTCTTCGCATAGCCTTCGGCCGAGCCTCTCCCCGCGATGGATTCCTGGATGGTGAGGGTTCCCGGGTTGTAACCAAACTTCTCTATTGGGTAAGCCGTCACTTCCTCATAGAAGCCCGCGGCGGGAACGGGAACGGCTTGTGCGATAATTGGCGCCACCCCCACGGCCATCCCTAACAGAACCGAAGAACACCATGTTTTAATCACACTCCTCCTGCCCGCCGGTCCCGTAGGTTTGCGGTGAGCGTAAGCGAACCCCAAACAATCCGTTGTCACGACACGCGCGCCTTACGCCGCGCGATGCCGATCAGCCCCAGCAGCCCCGAGCCGAACAGCCACACGGCGGCGGGGACGGGAATCGGCGCGGCTGTGACGGTCAAGTTGTCCATCGCCCACGACTCATCGCTGAGAGACTGAATACCCACCCCTTGGATGAAAAACTGGATACTCAGGGTTGAGGCAGAATGGGGGATGTTGCTGAAAATCGGATCGGCGCCCAGGTTGTAGGCGCTATCGGTGTAGTACGAACCGGGTCCGGAAAATCCAAGATCTACGCGGCGCGCCAGTTCCACCCCTGCCGGTGGGACGTAGCTTTGGATCTGGCTGGGAGTGGCATTGGCGAAAGACTCATTTAAAACCGTAGAGCCATCCACCACGACGCTGAAAAAATCGCCCTGCGGAAAAGTTCCGGTGCCATCGAGAGAGTCGATGGCCGCGAAAAGAAATGACAAGTTGATGGCAGTATGCGCCGGCAGGCTGTTCAACTGTAGCGTCACGACATTGGCGGTTTCGCTTCGAAGAAAGCTACCACCAAACTGATTACCGCTCGGTCCAAACCCTGCGTAGCCCTGAACACCGGTGAGCGTGGCTGTTCCGGGCGATATCGCGGTAGGTATGGTGCTGTCAAAATCCGTCGTGAACAGGGTTATGGGCGCCGCGTTGGCCGCGCCCGAAAGTCCCAGCGCCGCGATGAATGTCAGTACTTGAAACGGAAGTGGCTTGTTCATGGTTCATCTTCCTATTGGTTCTTACACCTGAAGATCACGCATCAATCCGTTGTCCTGCCGTGTGCGCCTTGCGCCGCGCCACACCGATCAGCCCCAGCAGTCCCGAGGCGAACAGCCACACCGCGGCGGGAACGGGAACTGCCTGCACAGTGTTAAATGAGAGATTATCGAACCCGATCGTTCCATCAAACGAGCCTGACGCAGAGTTCTGGGTCAGGGTTATGGAGTGAATGCCTGACGCGGTGAAAGAGAGCGCTAATCCAGCCGTCGAATCGGATGCGGATACCGCTCCAAGAGAATTACCCAGCACATCGAACGCCTGCATCGAGGCATCCGCTACGGGCAACGGCACCTGATCGCCTCTAATGCTCACGAAGTCGGTAACACCCAAGATCGCAGGGTTAGACGGGTCAAAAAATGAAATAGTCACTGGAGACCCGTAGCTCAGTTTGCCGTCTGCCGTGACTCCGCCAATGACATTCGGCATGCTAACCGTGAGATTCGGCGCGTGCACGACTACAGCGACGTAGCCTGCCGGCGAGCTAAAAGAGACGCCTAACGACAGGAACCCAGTTGAGAGCTGATTGGCGACGGGCGCGCTTGAGCCGGGGCTATTTGTCATTCCGGCGAGTGAGTCGAAGTCGATGTCGACCGTAGCGGCATGCGCGACTGAGCACATCATGAGCCCGGAAAAAGCGGAAAAAACTGTTCGTGTAGCTGACGAACGCAGGTGTGGGGTCAGACTTGATTTCTTGGGGTTGAACAGACTTTTCATGACACGACCTCCGTGCGTGATTGCATGGTTGCTAAGTAATTTCTGTATTAGCTCGTAGGATGGGTGAAGCGCAGCGCAACCCATCATGTTCCGATGGGTTCCGGCGCAAAACGCCTCCACCCATCCTACATATCGCGGCCTGCCTTGCGCCGCGCGACGCCGATCAGCCCCAACAACCCGGATCCGAACAGCCACACCGCGGCTGGAACCGGTACTGGCGAGCCACCACCGACATAGGCGTAATCGAGATCGGGACGGTCTTTGACAATGACGCTGTGCACCTTGGCGGCAAAACAGGCGCTGCTTCGCTTATCGGCGCACGGGGCATAATCGGCGATCGTGTCGCCGTCAATGCCGATGATCGAAAAGACCAGCGGGTTTTGTGTGAAGTCGTGGGTACGGTCGTGCAGTACGTTCATGAACGCACCGAATTTATCGAGATCATACCCGGGCTGCATCTCCCAGCCCCCTGGCACGCCGGCAATGTTAGCCAGAGCGAGCGCCGGCCCGTGGAAACCGAACTGGTGAATGCCGTACTGTTCTTCGCCGGAACGGAACGGATCGAGCGCCGCGAGCGGTGTGACCGTAAAGTCGATCGCGCCCAGAGCACCCGTGTCGCCCACGGTAACCCGCACGTACGGAACCCCGGGTGCAAACTGATTAGAGTCTTCGAGAAGGTAACTCACCGTGGCGGCTTGCGCGGGCAGCGCGCCAAGCACCCATGCCCCAGCCATGAAGCCACCCCGTAGGAAAGATATTGCCGTTTTCTTGTTGCGACCCATAAAACTCCTCCTGTCTGCGTTTTTTAACAGAGCTGATGCCATTGTTTTCTGTCCTTCGGGTAATTCTCCTTGCCTGCTACTTATCGACAGCCATTATTCTGTCAGTAAATTTGGTACAAAACTACAAAATATTAAAAACCGTACAGTGCTTGCGGCTCTCAGGAAGGGCCTGATTAAGGGTCGATCCAAGCAGGCGCATAAAGTCTATTCGCTAACCCTATGATATCTAAATTCTTAGAAACAATTTCCCCAACCGTAACCGATTAGCTTAGGTGAGGTGAGGTCAGCTCTAGTCGAAAAACCCTTTGAGTTTATCGAGCCAGGATTGTTCGCGTGGGTTGTGACGGGCCCCACCTGCTTTCACCAGACGGTCGAACTCTTCCAGCAGCTCCTTCTGCTTAGAGGTCAAACTCACCGGTGTTTCGAGGCTAATGCGGCAATAAAGATCGCCGACCTGGCCGCTGCGCACATTGCGCACACCCTTGCCGCGCAGACGAAACAGCTTCTCGCTCTGGGTGCCGGCTGGGATCTTGATCGAGGCGCGGCCGTCGAGCGTCGGTACTTCGAGTTCGCCGCCTAGCACGGTCGTGGCAAAGCTCACCGGCATCTCACAATAGAGGTTGTCCTGCTCGCGCTTGAAAAGCGCGTGGGGTTTGAGCCGGACCTGCACAAACAGATCGCCCGGCGGCCCGCCGTTCTCGCCGGCTTCGCCTTCGCCCGCCAGCCGGATCTGATCGCCCTCGTCCACGCCGGCGGGAACCTTGACCGAGAGCGTCTTGGTATGTTGTACCCGCCCGGCGCCGTGACAACTTGGGCAGGGATCGGTGATGGTCTTGCCGCTGCCATGACAGTTGGGGCAGGTCTGCTGGATGGAAAAGAAACCTTGCTGCATGCGCACCTGGCCGTGACCGGCACAGGTGCGGCAAATCGTGGATGAGGTGCCGGGCTTGGCGCCGCTGCCTTTGCAGGTTTCACACGCCTCCATGGTGGGCACACGGATTTTCACTTCCGTCCCACGCACGGCGTCTTCGAGCGCAAGCTCGAGGCTGTAGCGCAGATCGGCGCCGCGGAACACCTGCGCGCCGCGCGCGCGGCCGGCGCCGAAAATGTCGCCGAATACATCGCCGAAAATATCGGCGAAGTTTCCGCCACGCGAGGAATAAAAACCTCCCGCCCCCGCGGCGGCGGCCGGATCCACACCGGCGTGACCGAACTGATCGTACGCGGCGCGCTTCTGCGCATCGGAGAGGATCTCGTAGGCCTCTTTGGCCTCTTTGAACTTGGCCTCGGTGGTTTTGTCGTCTGGGTTGCGATCCGGGTGATGCTTCATCGCCAGACGCCGGTAGGCCTTCTTGATGTCGGCCTCCGGCGCGTTGCGCGCCACACCGAGTGTCTCGTAGTAATCCTTCTTCGCCATTCCCGCCACCTGTCCTGCATGAATGTCAGAACATCAAACAGCAAAGGCACCGTGGTCAATCCTGGCCAGACCGCCCACCGCGCCCTTGTTCCCCCCAGGCAAGCAGAGTTTACTTCTTGCCCTTGTTTTCTTTCACTTCCTCGAATTCGGCATCAACCACATTTTCTTTACCCGCGGGTTGTTCGGCGCCGGCGGTTTCCGTGGCGCCGGGTGACTCCGCGGCCTTGGCCTGGGCATACATCTGCTCAGCCAACTTGTGCGAGGCCTCCATCAAGACGTCGGTCTTACTCTTGATGTCGTCCTTGTCTTCACCGCGCGTGGCCTCTTCCAGGCTCTTGATCGCGGCCTCGATCTTTTCTTTCTCCGCGGCCTCCAGCTTCTCGCCCATTTCCTTCACCGACTTGCGCACGCTGTGCATCAGGCTGTCGGCATGGTTGCGCGTCTCGGCGAGCTCGCGCGCCTTGTGGTCTTCCTCGGCGTGGGCCTCGGCATCTTTCACCATCTGCTGGATTTCGGCCTCACTCAGGCCCGATCCGGCCTTGATGGTGATCTTGTTTTCCTTGTTGGTGGCCTTGTCCTTGGCCGAGACGTGCAGAATGCCGTTGGCATCGATGTCAAACCCGACCTCGATCTGCGGCACGCCGCGCGCTGCCGGCGGGATGTCTGAAAGATCAAACCGTCCGAGCGATTTGTTGCCCGTGGCCATCTCGCGCTCGCCTTGCAACACGTGCACCGTCACCGCCGTCTGGCTGTCGTCGGCGGTGGAAAACACCTGCGAGGCCTTGGTCGGGATCGTGGTGTTCTTCTGAATCAGCTTGGTCATGACGCCGCCCAGCGTCTCGATGCCGAGCGACAGCGGCGTGACGTCGAGCAACAGTACGTCTTTCACCTGTCCGCCCAACACGCCGCCCTGGATCGCGGCGCCGACGGCAACCGCTTCGTCCGGGTTTACGTCCTTGCGCGGTTCCTTGCCGAAAAAATCCTTAACGAGTTGCTGCACCTTGGGCATGCGCGTCTGGCCGCCGACCATAATCACGTCGTCGATGTCAGAGGCCTTGAGGCCGGCATCCTTGAGCGCAACTTTGCACGGTTCAATGGTCCGCTGGATAAGGTCTTCGACCAGCGCCTCAAGCTTGGCGCGCGTGATCTTTATATTAAGGTGTTTCGGTCCGCTGGCATCCGCCGTGATGTACGGCAGGTTCACTTCGCTCTGCTGACTGGAAGACAACTCCATCTTGGCCTTCTCGGCCGCGTCCTTCAGGCGCTGAAGCGCGAGCGGGTCCTTGTGCAGGTCCACGCCGGCGTCCTTTTTGAATTCGTCCGCGAGGTAATCGATGATGCGCTTGTCGAAGTCTTCGCCGCCGAGGAAGGTGTCGCCGTTGGTGGACAACACCTCGAACTGATGCTCCTTGTCGACTTCGGCGATCTCGATGATGGAGATGTCGAAGGTGCCGCCGCCCAGATCGTAAACCGCGATCTTGCTATCGCCCGGCTTCTTGTCCATGCCGTAGGCGAGCGCCGCCGCGGTCGGCTCGTTGATGATGCGTTTGACCTCGAGGCCGGCGATGCGCCCGGCGTCCTTGGTCGCCTGGCGCTGGGAATCGTTGAAATAAGCCGGCACCGTGATGACCGCCTCCGTCACTTCCTCGCCCAGATAATCTTCGGCGGTCTTTTTCATTTTCTGCAGCACGCGCGCGGAAATTTCCTGCGACGCCATGGCCTTGTCCTTGATTTGCACCCAGGCGTCGCCGTTTTTCGCCTTGACGATCTTGTACGGGACCATCTTGATGTCGCGCTGCACGACTTCGTCTTCGTACTTGCGTCCGATCAGGCGCTTGATGGCGTAGAGCGTATTCGCGGGGTTGGTAATCGCCTGGCGCTTGGCCACCTGGCCCACCAGCACCTCGGCCTCGTCCGTGTAGGCCACGACCGACGGCGTGGTGCGATCGCCTTCGCTGTTTTCGATCACGCGGACCTTGTCGCCTTCCATGATCGCGACGCAGGAGTTGGTCGTGCCCAGGTCTATACCGATGATTCTCGCCATTGTTATTGCCTCAAATGTTCAAAATATTTCATGATTCGAGATGGGGCTGAATCGGGGGGATTTCAAGCCCGCCCGGTCCCCTGGTCCGCCGCGGGTGCCCGCCTGACCACCACCATGGCCGGACGCAGCAAGCGGTCGTTCAGCAGATAGCCCTTCTGGACGACGTTCACCACGTGGTTGAGCGGGACTGCCTCGGAATCCACCATACTAATAGCTTGGTGACGCTCAGGGTCGAATTTCTCTCCCTTGGGGTCCAGCCGCGTCAGGCCAAATTTCTGAAAAGCACTGTCCATGAGCTTAAGGGTCAAATCCAGACCTTCATGCATCTTTTGCACCGCCGGATTCGAGCCCTCGGGCAATTCCACCATGCGGGCCAGCTCCAGACTGTCGCGTACGGTAACGATCTCGGAGGCAAAACGCTCCAGGGCATACTTATGAGCCGCCACGACATCCGCCTCCGCCCGCTTGCGGGTATTCTCCGTCTCGGCCTTGGCGCGCAAATAGCGATCCAGACTCTCCGCCGCTTCCGTGCGGGCCTGTTCCAGTTCCGCCTGCAATTGTTTTATCTCCGGGGCGGGCTCGAGATCGTGGGCCGTGCTGGCTGCCACGGCCGGAGTGGCGTTTTCTTCTTCCTTCTGGCCAGCCGTTAAGGCTGCTTTCAATTCACTCATTCACTTTCTCCAGCTAAATATACCGTGGAATGTATGGGGCTATCGGCCCGTGGATTCAAGCCGACCGGGGTGATCGCCACCGCTCAGGGCCCCACTCAAGAGCCGGGCGGTAATATCCACGATGGAAATCACCTGCTCATAGGCCATGCGCGTGGGGCCAATCACCCCCAGCGTTCCCACAATACGGCCGTCGGCGCTGTAGGGCGCGGTAACCACGCTGCAATCGGCCAGCACCTCATAACCCGATTCGGTACCGATGAATATTTTCACCCCGCCGGCGCGCATGCTCTCATCGAGCAGATGCAGCAAATCGCGCTTGGCGGTAAAGGCGTCGAAAAGCTTGCGCAATTTACGCGCGTCGCCGAGCTCGGGGATATCCATCAGGTTGGATTCGCCACTGACCACCAGATCGTCGAACTCGTCCTCGGTGCTCAGCGCCTCGCGTGCCATGCGTACCGCCATCTGCATGATCCGGTGCATGTCATCGCTCGCCTGCTGGATATCGTTGAGCAGCGCGCGTTTCACGTCGCTCATCGACACGCCGGCGTAGGTCTCGTTGAAGTAATTCGCCGCCTGGACCAGCTCGTTCGAGGCATATTCCCGATCCGCCTGAATAATCCGGTTATGCACCTGGCCATCCTGGGTCACGAGAATCACCAGGATGCGCTGCCCGGTGAGGCTGACAAAATCAATGTGGCGGAAAGCCAGCTGTTCTTCGCGGCGTGGCGCCATCACAATGCCGGCGAGCTTGCAGACTTCGGACATGATCTGCGAGGCGTTCTCGAGCAGATGCTGGGGATCGTGATTGGCCTGCAGTTCCTGTTCGAGCTTGTGCAAATCGATGGCATTCAGGGGCTTGATTTTCAGCAGGGTGTCTACGAAAACGCGATAACCGCGCTCCGTGGGGATGCGCCCGGCCGAGGTGTGCGGCGAACGCACCAGCCCCATGTCCTCGAGATCGGCCATCACCTTGCGTACCGTGGCGGGCGACAGCTCCAGCCCCGCCTGGCGCGCCAGGGTGCGTGAACCCACGGGCAGACCCTCGGCGATATATCGCTCGATCAGGGTTTTCAGCAGTATTTCCGCGCGCGCATCCAGGG
>JAUSDQ010000250.1 GCA_030650525.1 Sulfuricaulis sp. | reverse complement strand
CGCGCCTGCCGGGTAGTCGATGACCAGGTCGGCAAGCTGGAGCTCGGCGGAGTTGCGGTTAGTAATAATGAACTGCAAACTGGCCGTAGTGCCGCCGTCTATAAGCGCGGGCGCCACCACCGAGAGGTCAATATTATCCGGTGAAATATAATTGCCGCCGCTAAAAAAGAATATAAGGGCGCCGCCGATTGCGAGCACAAAAAATATAGCAGAGCCGATAAAAAACTTGGTGGCAATCTTCATCCGCGCCTGCGCCGGCGGTACAATGAGCCGGGGCTCTCTTGGTTTCATCTCCCCTTCCCACGCGACAGGCGCATGCGCCTCGCTGGGGCTCAAAGGAACCCGCACATCCTGCATACCGTTGCCCCATTTGCGGGAGTACAGCGAATCTTTAAGGTGATCTACCCCACTCTCGTCGTGCGACATAAAAATAAGTATATCACTGTAGAAAAAGAAAAAACCGCGCGTCCCGTGAGGGTCGCGCGGCACCGGAATTCCGGATTTTGTTGAAGTTACTCGGGCCGTTAGCGAATCGGCACGGGAGTGCCGTTGGGCACGCCGACATCGGTCATGAAGAACGTGTTGTTGCCGCCCTTCTCGCCCACCTTCGCCGTCATCGACTGCATCATCATCAGTTTGTAGATGAAGGCACGTTGACCCGTCGGGTCCGCCTTGATGAAGGTGTCGATCTTCTGCATCGCGTCGGTCAGCTTGTCGGCCGCTTGGCCGGACGCGATGGCGCTGATCACCGAAGGGTCGGGCTTGACGTTAGACGCGATGGCCGTGACGAGAAACAACGGCGAGTTGTTCTCGGCCAGGACCGTGCCGACCGTCATCTTGAGCTTGTCGGTGAAACCCTCGGGTGTTCCATTCTTCGCGATCGCATTGAAGACGGTATCGACGCTTGCGTAGCTCAGACAGACGTCACGGATCTTGCCGCGCACCTGCTGCTGGACCTGCTGGAAGTAGACCGAGCCCGCATCGAGGACAAGAACGCGATTGCCGCCATACTGCTCCGACTTTGCCGTGACAGGTTTCCCTAGCACCCCCATACGCAAGATGGCCTCCTTGCCTGCCGGCTTGGTGTGGTCCGGCATGGCGAAGAGTAGGCGCACATCGAGCGACATCGGCTCGCGCTTCGGGCCGACGATGCAACGGTGGTCTTCGCGATCCTTGTCGTTGCTTGAATCGTTCTGGACGAACTGCTCTTTGATGGCGAAACCGCCACGCTGCAGGAGCACCAGCTTGTTGCCCCAGTCAGCGAACCAGCCCGTGGCGCCGATGTCGACCTGTCCGGACTCGTAGATCTTGCCATCGAACCCGGTCGGGGTGAGAATCATTCCGATCATGTCGGGAGGAATCGCACGCGGTTCCGCAGCAAACGCCGAACCGCCGAAGTTGATCGCGAGCGCGACCACCACAGCGGCAATCAGTGAGAGTTTACGCATCGTGGTATTCTCCGTCTGTTGTGCCTTGCCGGTTGGCTCAGCGTTTGATGTTGGTGTTCATGTCCTGGTTGATCAACGAACGGTCGAGACCAGTCCGGGGGATCACATTGGTGGCATACGTCGCCGCGCTGATGCAGAAGCCTGCAATCACCACGAGAGCGACGACAGCGGCAATGCCGTTGACCCAGCTGCGGGCCGCATTACCTTGCTCGATGTTCTGTTCACCCAGCGACTTACTTATGAACCAGTGCACGATGAGCAGAATGATGAGAACAGCGAAGAGGGAGCTGATGAGCCCCATCATGTTGCCTTGGAGACCTTGAAGAAAGCCGCCCAGGGTCAAAGAGGTTGAAGGTGTCATAGAACTTGGTCTCCATTGCGGCGGTTTCAATCGGATTGTTAGGCCTGCCGCAGACAGCCCTATCCGTTGAAAATTCTGTTTTGAAGTGCAACTCAAATATCATTGAGTTGTATGAGGAAAACACGCACCTACGCGCATTTGGACCAGTTTGCGAGGGACCGGCTAGAGGCAATGCTCCGAGATGGGATGAGGCAAAAAGACAT
>JAUSDQ010000247.1 GCA_030650525.1 Sulfuricaulis sp. | reverse complement strand
CGCGCCTTCAGCGGCAAAGCGTTCGGCAATCGAACGGCCGATGCCCCGCGCTGCGCCGGTGACCACCGCCACGCTGCCCGCCAATCTTTGAATCACTGCCATAACTTATTTCTCCTTCTGCCATTGAGTTCAGATAACTTCGGTTCGTTCGGCTGCAATCATCGCTACAAACTGATCCGCCCCGGGTCATCTCAACCGACATTTTTCGCGGTGGCAGGCACCCTCATCGGCCGCCACGCCGCGGATCGCTATGACAACTTGCGATCATCGAGTCCGAGCGAGCGGCCGATGATTTCCTTCATGATCTCCGAGGTGCCGGCAAAAATGCGCGAGATTCGCCCGTCGCTAAACATGCGTGAGATTCGGTATTCGTCCATGTAGCCCGCGCCGCCGTGCATTTGAACGCACTCGTCGAGCACGCGATTTTCAAACTCCGAGGTGAGTAATTTTGCCGCCGCCGCGGTCTCCGCGGACAACTGCCCCCGATTGTGTTCCAACACCGCCTGATCGAGAAAAGTCTGCTGCACGTCGAGGTTGGCGCGCATCTCAGCCATCTTGAAACGCGTGTTCTGGAACGTGCCGATCGGCCGACCAAAGGCCCGCCGCTCCTTGATGTAGTCCAGCGTGATGTCAAAAGCCACTTGCGCGTGCGACAGGGAATTGACCGACGCGATCAGCCGCTCCTCGGCCAGCGAATGCGTCAGGTACTTGAAACCCATGGTGGCGTCGCCCAGCACGTTGGCCTTGGGCACCTTGACGTTCTCGAAAAAGAGTTCCGCCGTGTCCTGGGCATGCAGGCCCATCTTTTCCAGCTTGCGGCCGCGTTCGAAGCCCGGCATGCCGCGCTCCACCAGGAACAAGCCCAGCGCGTGCTTGCGCTCGGTCGAGGTGCGCGCGACAACGATAAAGACGTCGCCCAGGATGCCGTTCGAGATATAGGTCTTGGCGCCGTTGAGCAGCCAGTGGTCGCCCTTGTCCTCGGCGCGGGTCGCGATGCCGGACAGGTCCGACCCGGCTCCGGGCTCGGTCATCGCGATGCCCAGGATGGTCTCGCCGCTGGCGCACTTCGGCAGGAAACGCATTTTCTGTTCTTCGTTGCCGAAGTGCGCGATATAGGGCGCGACGAGGCGCGAGTGCAACACGTGGTAGAAACCCAGGTCGCCGTGGCGAACATTTTCTTCGCACAATATCTGTTCGAAGCGGAAATCGGACACGCCCGCCCCGCCGTACTTCTCATCGGCCCACATGAGCAGATAGCCCTGTTCTCCCGCCTTGCGAAAGACGTCCCGATCGACCGCCCCCTGTTGCCGCCAGTGCGCCACCTTGGGGCCGATCTCACGCTGGAAAAATCGCCGCGCGGATTCCCGGAAGGTGTCGTGTTCGGCTTCGAATATCAGTCGTCGCATGGTTTGTCTCCTCGAAAATAGTTGCGTGTTCAAGCATTGCCGCCGCCACCAACGCCGCGTTTGCGAGCGGCAGCGGCTGGAGTGTCGCACGGTCAGTGACCGCTCCCGCTGCACTGACCCATGCCACTCGTGGCTGCCAGCATGTTTGCAAAGTCACTCGATCCGTGTCGTCCGAACGGACAGTTCTTGGCCGTCGCTTGAATCTTCCAGGCTTGAGAAGTGTCTTTTTGGACGACGTAGGGAGAATTGCTTTGCGTCAGGATGACCGTGGGCACCGAGACCATTCCAAAAATAGGAGACAAAGCAATGCATGTGTCATCACTTTTCAAACATATTTTCCTGAAGCTGGGCTGGCTGGTCGCAACGGGGGCCACGGTGTTGGCAGCCGGAACAGCGCATGCGCAAGCAGTTCAGGGCGTCACCGACAGCGAAATCGTGCTCGGTTCGCATCAGGACTTGAGCGGGCCGCTGGCCTCGCTGGGCGCGCCGTTTCGCGATGGCCTGATCCTCGGCGCGGAGGAAATCAACGCCGCCGGTGGCATCCACGGCCGCAAGGTCCGCGTGGTGGTCGAGGACAACGGCTATGACCCGAAGAAGGCGGTGCTGGCAACGCAGAAATTGCTGACCCAGGACAAGGTGTTCGCCATGATCGGGACCTTGGGCACGGCGACCTCGACCGCGTCCATGCCTTTGACGCTGGACCGGGGTGTGCCTTTTCTGTTTCCCGGAGCGGCTTCGGAATCCACTTACCAGCCTCACCACCCGCTCAAATTCGCGTTAACAACGCCGTATGGACCGCAGGTCGGCGCAGCCATCAAGCATGCTTACGAGAAGCTCGGAAAACGCCGCTACGGCATTCTCTATCAGGACGACGAAAGCGGGCAGAGCGTGTTGCGCGCGGTGGAGGAGCATCTCAAGGTACATGGCTTGAGCCTGGTGGAGCGCACCAGCTACAAGCGTGGCGAGATCGACTTCTCGACCCAGATCGCGCGCCTGAAAGCGGCGAACGTTGACGTGGTGATGCTCATGGGTAACACCCGGGAAGCTGCCAGCGCCAAGACCGAGACCAAGAAGCAGAGCTGGCCCGTCGACATGATGGCCGGCTCGGGCGCCTCCTCGGCGGCCACCATCAAGCTCGGCGGCGAGGCGGTGGAAGGCCTTTATGTCACGGGCCAATGGATGAACTCGGCGCAGGAAGTGACGCCGGCGCTGCAGGCCATCCGGGATCGCTACAAGGCGCGCTTCGGACAAGACATGCAGGACGGCGTCAATCAAACCTATGTGTCCATGATGCTGTTCGCCGAGGGTGCGAGGAACGCCGGACGCAACCTGACGCCGCAGACGCTTCAGCAAGGCCTGGAGCGGGTCAAGAACTTCAAGACGGTGTTCGAGACCGTGCCGATCTCTTACGCCCCTGGTAACCACTTGCCACCGATGGAGGCTCTCATCATGCAGGTCAGGGGCGGCAAGTGGGTGCTTGTGAGCTCTGCTGCCGGCAACTAATCTCATCGGCAACGACGAACACAAGTTTTCGACGACGAGGTGACGCCGCGGTGGCTGACCCTGGCGCTGGCGCACTCATTTCCTGGTGTGAAGGTGGCGACGGCCGAGCGGCGCAAGGACCGCTTTGGCACGGCCGCCCCGTTGCCACCTGCGCCGGGCTCCAGCGCCAGTTTGATGAGATTAAGCAGTATTTTTTTCAATCGCGAGAGTGAAGTCATGACGAGTTCAAGTGCCGGAAGTCTTGTTCGCACCATGGTGCCGATGGGGGCGCGCACATGACGGCGACTCGCACCCGGCTTCCAATGTCCTTCGAGGAAGTCACCCCGCAGTGGTTGACCGAGGCCCTGTCACCGCGCTTCCCCGGCATTCGCATTGCTGGCCACCAACGCGGCTCCGTGTACGCAGGCACCTCGTCCTCGGCGCAACTGGTGCTCGACTATGCCGAGCGTGCCGGCCATGCGGATCTTCCCGAGGCGGTTTACATCAAGGGCGGTTTCAGCGACGTCATGCGACGTCGCGTATGGCAGGGCCTGATCCAGGAAGTGCAGTTCTACCTCCACTTCGGGGACAAGTTTCCGGTCAATATTCCCGGCTACTACTTTGCCGGATTTGACGAGGAGGCGAAGCAGGGGATTTTGCTGCTGGAGGATCTGTCCGCGCGCAAGGTGCGCTTCGGCTCGAATCTGGTGCCGGTGCCGGCCGACTTGATGGCGCGCATCCTGGAACAGATGGCGCTCTATCACGGCAAATTCTGGCAGGCGCCCGTGCTGGCCGACTATCAGCACTGGCGCACGCCGCAACGGCTCTTCCTGGAGTATTTATTCCGGCCCAAGGCCTGGGAGGCGCTCAAGACCCGAGCCTACGGCCACCTTGTGTCGGAGATATTGCCGGATCGCGATTTTGCCGTGCGCGCGCTTCACCGCCTCTGGTCCATCAACGATGCCCTGCCGGAGACCTTGCTGCACGGCGATTGTCATGGCGGCAACATGTTCTTTGAAAGTGACGGAAGTCCGGGCTTTCTGGATTGGCAAACCACCTTTCCCGGCACGGTCGGGCACGACCTTGCACATCAAATGGTCACCGCCATGGACACCGAGACGCGGCGGGCCAACGAGGTGCCCTTGCTGCGCCACTATCTGGAAGCGCTGCGCGCAACCGGTGTCGATGCGCCCAGCTTCGACGCGCTGTTTCTCTCCTATCGGCAGAACATCATGCATGACATGAGTGCGTCCGTTGCCAACCCGTTTGACATGCAGAACGAGGAAATCACCAACGCGACATCGTTCCGCACCCTGCATGCGGCGGCCGACCTGGACCTCGTTGGCGCCCTGGGGCTGCGCTAGCGGGCAGGGTGACATGACGACAGACGCCTACGCCGCATCCGTGCTCCTGAGCGGCGCCCCGAACTTTCGCGACCTGGGGGGGGTGCGGACGCAGGACGGGCGATGGATTCGCGGCGGTCATGTGTTTCGTTCAGAGGCTCTGACCGCACTGCATGAGGACGACGCCGGGGCACTCGCGACTTGCGGCATCCGCCTCGTGCTGGACTTGCGCAGCGCGGCGGAGTCGGCGGCTCACCCCGGTCTCCACTGGCGGAGCGCCGGCACCGAGGTCTTGTCATTTGATATCGGCACCGATGTGCGCGCCAAGGGATCGTTCTGGAGTCGCCTGGAGGATGACGCGAGCCCGGCGGGCGTGCAGGCCCTGATGCTTCAGATCTACCGAAGCTTGCCGCTCGCCACCCTGCCAGCACTGCGCACCCTCTTTCAACGGCTGGCATCGGGCGCATCGCCCTTGTTGATTCATTGCACCGCGGGCAAGGATCGCACCGGTTTCGTGATCGCCATGCTGCTCCACGCGTTGGGCGTGCCACGGTCCCTGATTCTGGAGGACTATCTGGAAAGCGAGCGGCGAATTGGCGATGGTGCGCGGGCAGACGCCGCACAGTTGCTGGCGGAGGTGTCGGGCCAGCCGGCGCACGACGACAGCGTGGCTTTGATCTCCGGCGTTCGGGCCGACTATCTGGCGCAAAGCTTCGCGTATATCGAGCGCAAGTTTGGAAGCGTCGATGCCTTTCTGCACAGCGAAGCCGGGCTGGAAAAATCCCAGCAGCATCGCATCCGCGAGTACCTGCTGAGCGCACATTGAATTCGGTCATAACTGTCAACCAGCGTTGCGCCGGCACTGGCCAAACGCGCCCAATCAGGAGAAATTGATGAGCGAAAAGATCAAAGCCTTTGTCCATCTGGAAATGGTGCACCCGGACCCGGATGCCGCGGCTCGATTCATGCAAGAGGTGTTCGGCGCCGAGCAGGTTGAGCAGGAGATATCTTCTTACCTTGAGTCTCTCGCGCCCGGCATGCGCATTGTCCACATGCTCGTGGGCGGCGTTGTTTTTCAGTTTGTCAAGCCGGTGCCGGGCAACTCCTGGCAGGAGCTGCTGGACGCCCAGGGCCCCTGCGTCCATAACGTTACCTTCCAGGTCGATGGTTTGGAAGAGGTGCGGGCAGCGCTATTGGCCAAGGGCTGTCAGCAGGTGTCGCAGTTCGACATGAAGATGCAGAAGGGCGGCTTGAATGTGAGCGGCAAGCAAAGGGCCTACGTGATCAATGCCATGCCGCAAGTCGGTCTGCGTTTCGAAATGATCGAAACCATGCCTGAGTGGATTCCCGGCGCCGCGCGCTGAATCCGGGTGCAGGCCAGCAACAAGATGGAGGTTTCATGGATACGAATTACGATGCATACGAGAAGCTGCGCTTCTCCTTTGAAGAGGGTGTCGCCACCGTCACCATTTACAACCCCCCGGTCAATCTGATTGACCGGGCCCTATTCCGGGATTTGCGGCGTGCGGTGGACCAATTGGAACGAGACGACCAGGTGCGCGTCATCGTGCTGCGCAGCGGCGTTCCCGGCTGGTTCGTGGCCCACTATGACGTGAACTTGATCATCGGCCTGGCTCCGATCACGGAAAAGCGGACCGAGCCCTGGCTGCTACAGCGCATGAGCGAGCGTCTGCGCACGATGTCCAAGGCCACGATCGCCGTTCTGGAGGGGCGCGCGGGTGGCGGCGGCAGCGAACTCGCCCTGAGTTGCGACATGCGTTTCGCATCGCCGCAGACGATCCTGAACCAGCCCGAGGTGGCGTTGGGGCTGCTGCCGGGCGGCAGCGGCTCGCAGCGGCTGCCCCGGCTGGTGGGCCGCAGCCGAGCCCTGGAGGCCATCCTGGGCTGCGACGACATTGACGCACTCACGGCTGAGCGCTGGGGCTGGGTCAACCGCGTCCTGCCCGAAGACCAGTTGTCGCCCTTCGTCACGAGGCTGGCGGCGCGCATCGCCTCGTTTCCTCCCCATGCCGTGGCGGCGGCCAAGGCGGTCGTTCTGCTGGCGGAGGGCGATCTGGTGACGGACCTCGTGCAGGAAGCCAATGCCAGTGATACGCTGGCGAGCCACCCCGACACACAGGCCGCGCTCCAGCGCTTTCTCACCTTGGGAGGGCAGACGGTGGAGGGCGAGCGGCGACTGGGCGAGCTGGCCGCGCAGGCCGCCAAGCCTTAAATTTTTGGCGCAAGGAGGTCCCCATGGACTTTATAAGATCAAAATTTGGCGCCAGATCGACCGCGCGTGATGTGGTTCAAGGACATGACCTCACGGGCCGGAGCGTGATCGTCACCGGTGGCGCCACCGGCCTCGGACTCGAGACGGCGCGTGCGCTGGCCGAAGCCGGAGCGGATGTGCTGCTAGCGGTGCGCAAACCGGAGCTTGCCGCATCGGCGCTGGCGTCGATCGAGACCACCGCGCCCGGCAAAGCGAGTTGGGGCATGCTTGATCTGGCCGACCTCAAATCTGTGAGGGATTTCGTCGAGCGCTGGGGTGATCGTCCGCTCAACATATTGGTCAACAATGCGGGTGTCATGGCCTGTCCGCAGTCCTATACCGAAGATGGTTTTGAAATGCAGATCGGCACCAATCATTTCGGCCACTACTTGCTATCAATCCTGCTGGCGCCACAACTCAGGAGGGGCGCGGACAAGTCCGGCGTCCATTCGCGCGTGGTCTCGGTGTCATCGGGCGGCCATCGCCGCGCCAACATTGATCTGGAGGATCCCAATTTCGAGCGAACGCCCTACGATCGATGGCAGGCTTACGGCCGCTCGAAGACCGCGAATGTCCTTTTCGCGGTGGCCTTTGACGAGCGCTTCAAAGCGCATGGCATTCGAGCCAACGCGCTGGCACCTGGGCGAATTCTGACACCGCTGCAACGTCATATGACCAGGGAAGAGTTGATCGCGCGTGGCGCGTTCGACGAGCGCGGGGTGCTGGCACCGGATATGAAGTCGCCTGAGCAGGGGGCTGCCACCTCGGTCTGGGCGGCAATGGGCGACGAACTCAGCGATCAGGGCGGGCTCTATTTGTACGATGGCGCGCAGGCGCCACGCGCCAGTGCGTCAAACCCCAACGGGGTGGAATCCTACGCGCTCGACCCCGCGTCGGCGGCGGAACTGTGGGAGTTTTCGCGCCGTGCCGTTCAAGCCGCCTGACTCGCCGGGGTGAGCACAGACCCAATGAAAAGGCATCCTCCGGGTCTCTGATGCGCGAGGATAAATTGCGTTTATCGAAGTTTTTCGATCATTTGCACCATATTGCCGTCGGGATCATAAAACAGGAAGGACTTGACGAGCTTGGCGGAACTCCACACATAGTCCGTTTGCGTCTCATAGCCGGCGGCCTTGACTTTCTCTAGCCAGGTCTCGATTCCCGTGATCTCGAATGCCACCTCGGAAAAACCAACATAGCCATACTGCAGTTGTTCCCTTGGAACTTTTTGAATCTTGGGCACGATGGCCTGCTCAAGTTCGAGCATGGTGCCTGTTTCCTTGCAAACCAGAATCGCCATGCGGGACTTGGCGCCTTTGACATGAAAAATATCGTCCAATGTTTGTTGGTCGAAATTCTTGCCATCGGGGATCACTGTGTCCTTGTAGCAATGGAAGCCAAGAAAGTCACGGTAGAGTTTCAGGGACTCATCCATATCGCTGACATTGATGCAAACATGATGAATTTTCATTTTTGTAACCTATTGTTG
>JAUSDQ010000246.1 GCA_030650525.1 Sulfuricaulis sp. | reverse complement strand
AACCTGACGCTCACAGGCTTCTTCAACCTCAACGCCACCGGCAACGACTTGAGCAACGTCATCACGGGCAACGCCGGGAACAACGTGATCGCGCCGGGCAGCGCCGGCAACGATACGCTGATCGGCGGAGTGGGGGATGACACTTATAATTTAAACGGCAGGAGCAGCGGCAGCACGATAACCGTGGTGGAAGCAATCAACGAAGGTGTCGACTGGGTGTTGTGGGAAACCTCCAGTTACACCTTGCCCGCCAATGTTGAAAACTTCCGATATACCGAAAGCAGTTTTTTCTCCAGTACCGCCATGTTTACAGGAAATGCGCTCGACAACATCATTATCGGCTCGCCTTATAGGCCGGCCATCATTGACGGCGGCGCGGGCGCCGATTCCATGACGGGAAGCAATAACAATGACACCTATTACGTCGACAACTTGAGCGACAAAATCGTCGATACTGGCGGCGTTGACACGGTGAAGAGTGCTATCTCCTATACGTTGGGGAATACCCTCGAAAACTTGACGCTTGTGGGTGCCAACCCCATCCGCGGCACCGGCAACGCCGGGTGGAATACGCTCGTTGGGTGGCAGAACAGCGCGGCGAATGTGTTGGCCGGCGGCTTGGGCAATGACATCTATAATCTCGGCCTCGGCGATACGGCAGTGGAAAATCCAAACGAAGGAGTGGACGAGGTGGTGGTTCAGTACGGCGCCACCCAGACCTATACGCTGGCTATGTTTGCCAACATTGAGAACTTAAGCTTGGGTGTCTCCCTCGGCGCCTCCAGCCTTACCGGCGACAATGCCGACAACCAGCTGCGTGGCAACGGCTACAACAATGTTTTGACGGGCGCAGGCGGTAATGACCTGCTACAGGGCAATGACGGCAATGACGTCTTCGACGGCGGTACGGGCCGGGACAATTTGCAAGGCGGTTACGGTGCGGATACTTATCTCTTCGGTCGCGGGACGGAGCAAGACAAGGTTAACGACAACGGCATCGCCACCCTGGTTTACACAGACACGATCCAATACGCCGCCGATGTGTTGCCCAGCGATATCCTGGTAGGACAACTCGGGAACGACTTATTCCTGGCGATCAAAAACACCCCCGATCTGGTCCGGGTGTCCAATCACTTTTTTTCGTCCGCCAGTTACAACTACAGTATCGAACAAATAAGATTCACCGCGGACGGCACGATCTGGGACAAGGCGGCAATTGCGGCGCGGGTCTCCTCCAATCTGCCGACGGCGGGCGCGGATCTGATTATCGGCACCAACGGGGGAAATGATACCCTGGACGGCGGCGCCGGAGCGGATAGTCTGGTGGGCGAGGCCGGCAATGACACGTATATCGTGGACAACGTCGGCGACGCCGTTTTTGAAGGTGAATATTCCGGCGGATTCGACACCGTCCAAAGCTCGGTCAGTTTCACACTCTCACCTTATGTCGAAAACCTGACCCTCACCGGCACCACCGCGATTAACGGCACCGGCAATGAAGCGGCCAATACGTTAACCGGCAACAGCGCCAATAACGTTCTCACCGGGTTTGCCAGGAATGACACCCTCACCGGTGGCGGCGGCGATGATACTCTGGATGGCGGTCTCGGCGCCGATGCCATGGCGGGAGGAATCGGCAATGATGTTTACATGGTGGATGACTCGGCGGATACGGTGGTCGAGAACCTTAACGAAGGCATCGACACCGTCCAAAGCTCGATCAGTTATGCGCTCGGCAGTAATGTTGAGAATCTTACCCTCACCGGCACCAGCGTCATCAGCGGCTCAGGAAACGTCGCTAATAACAGGTTGGACGGTTCTCTAAATAGTTCTGCCAATGTACTCGCCGGCGGAACAGGAGATGATATTTACATTATTGGTGCCGGTGACTCGGTACTAGAGAACTCCAACGAAGGCACCGACACCGTCCAGAGCAGTATTATCTACACCCTCGGCGCCAACGTCGAGAACCTTACGTTAACCGGTGCCGCGGCTATCAACGCCACCGGCAATGCCCTGAACAACGTTCTGACCGGCAACAGTGCCCCCAACACCCTCGTTGGACTGGAGGGGGATGACACCCTGAACGGCCTCGACGGCGACGACACCCTCACCGGCGGCGCCGGCAATGACCTATTGGACGCCGGCCTCGGCACCGGCCAAGACCTCGGCTATCTCTACGGCGAAACCGGCAATGACATCTTAATCGCCGACACCGGCGCCAACCTGCTGCACGGCGGCGACGGCGACGACGTCATGTCCGGCGGCCGCGGCACCAGCCTGCTCGAAGGCGGGGCCGGCAATGACACGCTCATGGCGGGAGATCGGGGCAGCTATCTGTACGGCGATTATTGGAGCCCGGGCAACGGGGTGACCGTGGGCCATGATATCCTGGTCGGCGGTCCGGGGGGTGACATTCTCGTGGGCGGATATGGCAACGACGGCCTGGCCGGGAGAAAGGGAAGCGATACCCTCGAGGGTGGCCCCGGCAACGACACTTACTACTTTAACCGCGACGACGGCGAGGACACGGTGATCGAAAACGACCCCACCCCGGGAAACATCGACATCGTCCAAACCGTCGCCGCACCGATTGATCTTGTCTTCGCCACATCCGGCGGGAATTTGGATATACGCTTGCACAACAGCGTCGATAAACTCACGGTAACCAACTGGTACCAGGGCAGCGCCTATCAAACCGAAGTCTTCCAGGCCGGCAACAATAGCACCCTGCTCAACACCCAAGTCGATCTGCTGATCCAGGCCATGGCCCAGTTCAGCGCCAATAACGGCGGCATCACCTGGGATCAGGCGATCGATCAGCGGCCACAGGATGTGCAGGCGGTGCTGGCGGTGTATTGGCAGCCGGCATAGTTCACGACGATGCCTTGTCTCCCTCACCCTTTGCCCTCTCCCTCGGTCGTAGGAGAGGGGAGAGTGGAAGGTAGGTCACACGGTTGGGGAAAGACCGCCCGACCCACCATGGTGCAAATTGGGTCCCGGAACCGGGCGGTCTCTTCCCTCTTCCGGCTGCGGGCCACCTTCTCCCGCAAGCGGGAGAAGGAGAGTTCGTGCGGCGGCCTGCGGCCACCGGTTCCTGGGTAGGGAGGTGAGCCGATGCATGCGGCGCGTGCTTTTTGTATGCATGGGCAGCCGGCGGCGAGCGGGTAGTGCATATTAGTGAGTAGGTGAGGGCGTTATTAATTGTGCCAACTCCGACGGCACGAATGCATGTTAAGTGCATTCGTGATAACCCCGTCTCACTTCCCGCCAGCGCGGGAGAGGGAGGCAGCTGAGGCAACAAGGCGCGATTAAGTATGATCTGGCGTATTGGCAGCCGGCGACATACGGCTAAATCAGTGAAGGGCTCAGATTATTGACGGCCCGGGTCTTTATTGACTAGACTAAGCTTAGTCATAAACGTGAGACACCCATGCCGAAAATCAACATCCATCAGGCCAAGACCCATCTCTCGCGCTATGTCAAAGAGGCGGCGCAGGGCAAGGAGATTATCATCGCCAAGGCTGGTAAACCGGTGGCGCGGATTGTGCCGCTTGTCGCGGCTAAGGCTGCGCGCAAGCTTGGGCTCTTGGACAAGAAGGCCCGCATTCCGGATGACTTCAATGAACCGCTTCCCGATGAGGTGCTTGCCGAATTCCTCGGCGGCAAGTAATGCGCATCCTGCTCGACACCCACCTGTTGCTGTGGGCGATGGCCGCCAGCCGGAAATTGCCGCGCGGCGTAAAGTCGCAATTGCTCGACCCGCATAACGATATTTATTACAGCGCCGCAAGCCTGTGGGAGATCGCGATCAAGCATGGGTTGCAGCGCGCGGATTTCCGAATAGATATCGAAGCGCTGATGGCGGCATTGGAAGCCTCTGGTTTTCTTGAGCTGCCGATTACGGCCGCGCATGCCGTCGGAGTTGCGAAATTACCGCCGATTCACAAGGATCCGTTTGATCGTCTGCTTGTAGCGCAGAGCATGGCCGAACCGTTGACGCTGTTGACGAACGATGCGGTATTGGCCGATTACTGGGATGGGGTGAAGGTCGTCTAAGAGTTTGTTGAAAAACTCCCTCTCCCTACGGGAGAGGGCAGGGGTGAGGGCGATCATCTTTCGTTAAGCATTTGTTTTTAATATCCCCCTCATCCTCACCTTCTCCCGGAGGGAGAGAAGGGAAAAGAGTTTTTCAACGAACTCCTAAGAAATTTCCTGATTGTGTCGATTCTGTGCTCATGTTGCTATGACAACCGCTTGTTGTTCGCGACGGTACGTGCCGGTGTTGGCCGCCTGGCTGCTGCTCATGCCGGTGCAACTGCATGCGGAAAATCTGATCGAGGTGTTCAACCAGGCGCGGCAATTTGATCCGAAGTTCCACGCCGCTGAGTCTAACTATCTGGCGGGGCGTGAAAAATTGCCCCAGGCGCAAGCGGCCTTCATGCCCACCCTGAACGCCAGGGTGGCACGTAACCGCAACAACAATGAAACGATCACCGACAACTTTATACCCGGCCGTCCCACGGGTGACTTCAAGTCTTCCAACACTCAATACACCTTGAATCTGACTCAGCCGGTTTATAACGGTGCCGTTTTCGCCGGTCTCCAACAGGCGAAGGCCGAAGTGCGCCGCGCCGAGGCTGAGTACGCCGCCGCCGGACAGGAGCTGATCCTGCGCGTGGCCGAAGTGTACTTCGGTTTTCTGTCGGCACAGGACAGCGTCGAATTCACGCAGGCCGAAAAGCTGTCGATCCAGCGCCAGCTCGAATCGGCCGAGGGACGGCTCAAGGTGGGCCTGGCCACTGTCACCGACGTGCATGATGCCCGGGCGCGGTTTGAAATCGCCGCGGCGCAGGAGATCGAGGCGCAAAATCAATGGCAGGACAAGCGCGAGGCATTGCGCGAAGTGACCGGCCGCGCGCTGGAAGCGCTCGCGCGCGTAGGATTGAACATGCCGTTGATCACGCCAGAGCCGGCGGATATCCATCAATGGGTTGAAAAATCCCTGGCGCAGAATTTCCAGTTGCACGCCAAGCACGAAGCCGCAGAGAGTATGCGCGCGGAAGTTAAACGCCTGCGGGCCGGCCATTACCCCACGCTCGACTTCGTCGGTTCGCGCACGCGCAACGATGACAGCGGCAGCTTGACCGGAACGGGCATACGTAGCGACGACACCGTGCTGGGGTTTCAGCTAAACATGCCGATATTTCAGGGCGGGCTGGTGAGATCGCGCACCGATGAGGCGGCCTATCGTTATGCCGCCGCGCAACAGGATTTTGAAGCGGCCCAGCGCGCCACGGAACGTCTCGCGCGCGCCGCCTACCTCGGAGTGGCGAGCGGCACGGCCAAAGTAACCTCACTCACACAAGCCGTTGTGGCGAGTGAATCCGCTCTGGCAGCGAAGACCGAGGGATTTTCCGCTGGCATCAGCACGAATATCGATGTGCTGAATGCGAGCCGCGATCTGTATCGCGCCAAGCGTGATTTGGCCAGCGCGCGTTATGATTACCTGATTAATCTGCTGCGCCTGAAGCAGGCGGCGGGGATATTGGCCGAGGACGATCTGGTGCAGATTAACGGCTGGTTACAATGAACCGTTGCCCGATGAGGCGCTTGCCGGATTTCTCGGCGGCAAGTAATGCGCATCCTGTGCGACACCCACTGGAGTGCGGGCGATGGCCGCCAGCCGGAAATTGCCGCGCGGCGTAAAGTCGCAATTGCTTGACCCGCATAACGATATTTATTACAGCGCCGCCAGTCTGTGGGAGATCGCGATCAAGCGTGGGTTGCGGTGTACAGATTTTCGAATAGATATCGATGCGCTGATGGAGGCATTGGGGGCATCCGGCTTTCTATGGACAGTCGGGGTTTATTTTTCACCCAGGTAACCCTGGGCGTCCTCATAAAGCTGCTCGATCGCCGCCTCATAGTTGATCGAGGTAAACCGGACCCGGTCCCCGTAACTGTAGGTCTCAATCTGCCAGCCATCCTCAATGCGACGGTAGACCTCGACCCGCATCTTGTCCTGGGTCACCAGGACGTATTCTTGGAGGCTTTCGAGGCTTTGGTAGGCCAGCCGCTTCTCGAGCCGGTCACGCGCCTCCGTGGACTCGGAGAGGATCTCGATGACCAGCGTCGGCGCGGTCTGATAGTAGGCGCCGGCATCGATCGCGCCACAGACCACGACGAGGTCCGGGTAGTAAAAGGCGTCCCGCACCCGCACCTTCATGTCGGACATGAATACACGGCACGGCGAACCGCGAAGGTGTTGGCGCAGGCCAGTGGCGAAAGCAAGCGCGATCAGATTGTGCAGGCCGCTTGCCCCCGCCATGGCATAAACCGCGCCCGCGACATACTCATGGCGGACATCGCTGCTTTTTTCGCCTTCCAGATATTCTTCCACCGTGATGGGGCGGAGTTTCTCGACCAGGGCCATCGCCAACCTACCTTTGCAGTAACGGACACTCAAGAGTCTACTTCAACCGGCGGCAAAGGCAACGATCGCTTAGAGTCCCTAACAAAATGAAAACTGGCGTCATGATGCCAAAAATAGAGTCCTTCTCCCTCCGGGAGAAGGACAGGATGGGCAACTCTCATTTTGTTAGACGCTCTTAGAAGGCGGGTTGGGCACTTCAATCCCGAAACCGACGCCGGGCCGTGGATGCAGGATATCGATCTGGCGGATTTATGTCGTCATCGACTATAGATGGGCGCCGGGCACGCGAACTTACCCCCGTCCCTTGAAGATGCGCTCCAGATGTTCCAGATCATTCACCACGTTCCAATCGGTGGCCCCGGCGTCACGGGCGCGCTTCTCCCACCATTCCAAACGCCCCATGTAACGACGCGGGTCGACGTTATCGGTAGTGAGCTTGGTGACGTTCAGCGCGATGATGCGAATGCCGGTGAGATTGATGGGAAAATCGCGCACGGTTTTGTAGTCGAGTTCTTCCTGCATGTCAGAGAAAATCAGAATGGTTTTCTGTCCGGCCTCGGTCTCGTTCAGGAATTCCGCGCCCTGGATGACGCCGCCGGTGATGTCGGTGTAGGCGCTGCCTTTTTTCATGTCGGCCTTGAAGGTTCCGATCTTGTCGACAAAGGCGCGCTTCTGGGCGTTGACCTGCATCGGGTCCTTGACGAAGGTCACCTTGGCGATGATGTCCTTCTCGGAGAAGCTGCGGCTCTTGACCCGCGCCACCGCGAGCGAGTCGCCGGACTTCAGGGTGCCGAGCAGGTAACTCACGAGGCGCTGCGCCTTGTCGAGTTCCTGCGAGTAGGTGCCCGAGGTGTCCACCAGCATGTAGACCGCCTGGGCATGGGCGCGCCGGTCGGCGCAGGAGGTGGCGAGCAGGCTTAGAGCACCCAATAACAACATCGACACGAATCTCCCTCTCCCTGCGGGATAGGGCAGGGGTGAGGGTGGATTTACACTTACTGCATCAATATCGCCCTCATCCTTTCCTTCTCCCGTAGGGAGAAGGGACACAAGTCGTCGCTTCATAGTACGTGCTCCCCGCTGGCGCTGCGTTTGGGGAAGTCGGCCACGCGGCCGGAATCACCCGGCGACAGGGCGGCGGCTGGCGGCCCGCGATGGTTCATTCTGTGTTCGATCATGAGCGGCAGGAAGATCACGGCGTCGTACAGATGTTCCACTCCCTTGCCGACCTGGCGCGACAAGCTCGACAGGAAACGCATGGCGAACCCGAGGCCACGGATACTTAGTACCAGCAACACGCCAACCACGGTGCGCCCGGAATGGATCAGGTATTCAAGTGGGATGGCCACGAAGGCCAAGGCGAAGGGCAGGGTGAAGCCGAGAATCATCTGGGCGGCTTTGGGAATATTGAGTGCCCAGGCGCTGGCCGCGGGCAGCGCGACGCCGCCGGCCAGTTCTTGCTTCAGGGCGACGTCGGCGGCGACGATCAAGTCGCGCATCACCGCCAGCGCCACTTCCACACCCGCCAGGACCAGCAGGATGGTGAATGAAATCCACACCATCCAGCCGCGCATTTTATTGTTGATGCCGTTGAGCGGGAACAGATGGGTGTAGCCCAAGGATTCCATCAGGAACAGACCCATCAGCGTTTCGAACAAGATAATCACCATCGCCGCCAGATAGGAAGCCTGCAGATTGCCGTAGATGTATTCGGAGCCGCCCACCATCGCCTCCATCGGGCGCTCGATCAGCCAGAAGTTCACGAACGCTCCGCCGGCCGCGATCAGCATCACCAAAGCCGAGACCACGAACAGGATGCTGGCCGATGAAGTCAGGCCGTGTTCGGCCTTCTCGGTGTTGGCGTTGATCTGCGCGTACTTCTCCATCTGCTCGTCGATCTTGGCGGCGCTGTCCTTGAGTCCGGTGAGGTTTTTGTCCACGCGGCCCAAGGTCTGATTGACGGAGCGCCAGAACGGCATGAAGCCCTTGAGAATGTTATGGCGTTTCTCGTAGGACAGGCGGTATTCGGCCACGACCTTGTCGTAGATTTTTTCGATCGAGTCGCGGATGTCCTCCAGAATTTTCTCGACCAAGCCATCGCCGTTGGCCTTGATCTTGGCGATGGCGGCGACGGCTTTGGTCCACTCCGGCGGTGGTGGCGGTACCTCGCCGCACCTTTGGTATTCTTCTTCGATGCGCGTGATCTCATCCGTGAGTTTGCGCTGCAACGTCGGGTAACCGTGCAGATCGCGTTGCACCAGCGTGGTGACGCGATCGAATTCCTTGACGATACCCTGGGAGATTTCTTCGCGTCCGTAAGTGAGCAACACCAGCTTGTTACGCCGGCGCAGTTCGTCGGCGGCCTTGAAAAGCCATTGCGATCCCAGACGCAGCGGATTACTGATGCTGCGGAACACCGCGCGCAGCAGGCTGTGCATGGCTTGGCGTGCCCCGTATAAAATTGGCACGGCGATGACAATCAATATCAACACCGACAGCACCGGATTATCCGGCCAGATCATTACGGCTTCCCAGTTGCCCATAAGATTTCCCCCGTATGCGACACGGTAACGTTCATTGTCTCGGAACGACTTGGTAAGTATGAGTGGGTAACGAGTGTCATCACAGGTGCGTATCATGCCGGTCCGACCAAAGCGCTAAATACCGGGATTACTGGTCATCAGAGCGTGATAAATCTGCACGAGTCCGCGCGGTTTGGGCCGAAAAAAATGCAGTAATAGCGCGCTTTTTTGGTGGATGACAACCAACGGCAAAGGGCTAAACTCTGCTCATGAAATTTTCCATATATCGCTTTAATCCCGAAACCGACACCAAGCCGCGGATGCAGGCGTATGAATTGCCGGATGACTCGGGCGCGGTGATGCTGCTGGATGCGCTGATGCTGCTCCGACAGCAGGACGACAGCCTCGGGTTCCGGCGCTCCTGCCGGGAAGGGGTGTGTGGGTCGGACGGGATGAATATCAATGGCCGCAACGGGCTGGCCTGCATTATGCCGCTACGGGACCTGAAACAGCCGATTGAACTCAGGCCGCTCCCTGGGGTGCCGGTCATACGCGACCTGATAGTGGATCTGAGCCAGTTTTATACCCAGTACCGCGCGGTGAAGCCTTGGGTGATCAATCACGACCCCGAGCCGGAGATTGAGCGGCTGCAGACACCCGCCGAGCGCGAGCAACTGGACGGCCTGTACGAGTGTGTACTTTGTGCTTGTTGTACAACGGCTTGCCCGTCATTCTGGTGGAATCCCGATAAGTTCCTGGGACCCGCGGCGCTGCTGCAGGCATGGCGGTTTCTGGCCGACAGTCGCGATCAGGCCACCGGTGAACGCCTCGATGACCTGGAAGATCCTTATAAGCTGTTCCGCTGCCACACCATCATGAACTGCACCGAGGCCTGTCCCAAGGGCCTCAATCCCGCCAAAGCGATTGGGCACATTAAGATGATGCTGGCGAAGCGGGTTTTGTGACGGATGGCCGTCGGATAGAGCGACTACGCTGGCGTTGCCGTCGTGGCATGTTGGAGCTCGACGTGATTCTCAAAGAGTTCCTTGACGAGCAGTACTCAGGCCTCACGCCTGCTGAGCAGGATGCATTCGATAAGTTGCTTGTCACTCCGGACAACACCCTGCTGGCCTATCTGCAGGGAAGTGAAAATCCACTCGAAAAAGAGTTAATCCGCCTTGTCTCAAAAATTAGAAAGTAATCTGATTTTAAACATAAAAGCTTCACGGTTCCTCACGGGCGTGCTGCTGTTCGTGCATCTGGGCGGAATGATTTTGTTATTGGCGGTTCCGGGTGCTTGGCCGGTCCGGCTGGCGCTGGGGGCGCTGCTGGGCTGGAGTCTATACCGATCACTGCGTATTCATGCCTGGCGCCGGGGACCGTCGGCCATCGAGGCGATCGAGATGGATGGCGAAGGGATGGTGTCGGTGCGCTTCGCAGGCAGGGACGATTGGCATGCCTGCCAGATTAGCAGCCGGTTCGTTCACCCATGGCTGACATTGTTGGCGCTGAAAATTGAAAACCGGTGCTGGCCGGTCAGTCTCGCGATTGCTGCTGATGCCGTGGAACCGGAGCCGTTCAGGTGTTGGCGCGTCGCGCTGCGGTTTCGAACTGTAGCGGCGTAGGTATTTTTATTATTGGGGTTCGCTGCGCTCACCGCCAACCTACATTGAAACCTGAGGGGTGTGCCTGATTCAGGCCTTGGCGTGCAAGACTGAAGCTTCAAACTGTGGCGGCGTAAGCACGGTATCCTGGGGAGTGCCCGGGAGGACCTTTGGATAGTCGCGCGTGTAATGCAGTCCGCGCGATTCCTTGCGTGCCAGGGCGGAGCGGATGATCAGTTCAGCCACCAATAATAGGTTACGTAATTCAATAAGATCGTTCGTAACCTTAAAGTTACTATAGAACTCTCGGACTTCCTCTTTCAACATGTCCACGCGGTGCTGGGCGCGTTGCAGGCGCTTGGTGGTGCGTACGATGCCGACATAGCTCCACATGCCGCGGCGCAGCTCGTCCCAATTGTGCGATACCACGACCTGCTCGTCGGGGTCGGTGACGCGGCTTTCGTCCCAGGGCGGCAGCGCTTCAGTCGCCGGCCCGGCGGATGGCAGTTTTTTGAGAATGTCTTCGGCCGCGGATTTGGCGAACACCAGGCATTCGAGCAGGGAGTTGCTCGCCAGGCGATTGGCCCCGTGCAGGCCGGTGTAGGCACATTCGCCGACGGCGTAGAGCCGGTCGAGATCGGCGCGGGCTTCGATGCCGGTCATGACACCGCCGCCGGTATAGTGCGCCGCCGGCACCACCGGGATCGGTTCGCGCGTGATGTCGTAGCCGTATTCCTTGCAGCGTGCATAGATCGTCGGGAAATGGGTTTTGATGAAATCCGCCGGTTTGTGGCTGATGTCGAGGTGGACGTAATCGAGACCGCCGCGCTTCATTTCGTAGTCGATGGCGCGCGCCACGATGTCGCGCGCGGCCAGTTCGCCGCGCGGGTCGTGATCCTGCATGAACGGCTTGCCGTTCGGCAGTGTCAGGCGTCCGCCTTCGCCGCGCACCGCTTCGGAAATCAGAAACGATTTGGCACGTGGGTGATACAGACAGGTCGGGTGGAACTGGATGAACTCCATGTTGGTCACGCGGCAGCCGGCGCGCCAGGCCATGGCGATACCATCGCCGGTCGAGGTGTCCGGGTTGCTGGTGTAAAGGTAGGCCTTACAGGCGCCGCCGGTGGCCAGCGCTACAAATCGGGCGCTGTAGGTAGTCACATGGCCGCTCGCCCGGTTGAGGGCGTAGACGCCGAGACAGCGGTTGGGGCCGGTATGGCCGAGCTTGCGGCGGGTGATGAGGTCGATGGCGATGTGGCTTTCATGCAGCGTGATGTTCGGATGCCGGCGGACCAGGGACTCGAGCGTGGTCTCCACGGCGCGGCCGGTGGCGTCCTCGGCGTGTATGACCCGCCGGTGACTGTGGCCGCCTTCGCGCGTCAGGTGATATTCCAGCGCGCCATTCGATTGTTTCTCCTGGCTGAACGGCACGCCGCGGTCAATCAGCCAGCGAATCGCCTCCGGCCCCTGGCGCACGGCGAAATTAACGACGTCGCGGCGACACAAACCGGCCCCGGCATTAAGCGTGTCCTGGATGTGCGAGTCGAAGGTATCTTCCTGCCCGTTCAGAACGGCGGCCACACCGCCCTGGGCATAGAGGCTGGCGCCTTCCGTGAGTGCCGCCTTGGCAAGGATGGTGACTTGCGCATTGTCCGCGACACGCAACGCCAGGCTGAGACCGGCAACACCACCGCCGATAATCATGACGTCGCAGGACTGGGGAGTCTTCATGCGCGATTTTTTTCGAGGGGAGAGCAGGTTTGCCGTGTTTACGATATCCTATCATACGTCTCGGGTATGGATTTACCGAGTCACGGTCTCTTCAGGGATGGATAATTGAACAATAAATACCCCTTTTCCGGGCGTGGCGAGCGAACTTTAGTCCGGCGCCACGGTCTCTTGGTAGCAGAATACCCCGCATTGGGCAGCTGGGGGGAAGGCCCTCATGAGTGAGCGGAGTATTGACCAGAAACTGGTCGTCAGGGTGCAGCAGGGCGATAAAACCGCTTTCGACCTTCTGGCCAGGAAGTACCAGCACAAGCTCGCCAAGCTGATTTCGCGTTATGTGCGCGACCGGGCGGAAGTGGAAGACGTGACGCAGGAGGCCCTGATCAAGGCCTACCGTGCCATCGGAGGTTTTCGTGGTGACAGCGCGTTCTATACTTGGTTGTACCGGATCGCCGTGAATACGGCGAAGAATTATCTGGAGTCGCAGGGCCGGCGGCCGCCCGGATCGGATGTGGAAATAGACGGGGCGGAACTGATTGAAAGCGGCGATGGCCTGCGCGACAACGCGACACCGGAGCGTCAGATGCTGAGGGACGAGATTGCCACAACCGTGCACCGCGTATTGGAACATCTGCCCGCCGATCTGCGCACGGCTATCACCTTGCGCGAAATCGAAGGCATGAGTTACGAGGAAATCGCCGCCGTCATGGATTGTCCGATCGGTACCGTGCGCTCGCGCATCTTCCGCGCGCGCGAGGCCATCGATCAGGAACTGCAACCGTTGATCGAGAGGTAGCAAACATGCGTGACGAAAAGCTAAAAGAGAAACTGTCGGCCTTGGTCGACAATGAGCTCGATGATCTGGAAGAACACCGTGTTTACGCGGTTCTCAAAGGCGACACCGCGCTGCGCAACACCTGGGAACGTTATCACCTCATGCGCGCAGCACTGCGCCAGGACCTGGAGTTCGTTGTTCCGCACGGTGTAGCCGAGCGGGTGGCGCAGCGCATCGATGCCGAGCCCTCCGGCGCCGCCGTATTTCAGCGTAACCGGGTAGTTCGCCTCGCCGGCACGCTCGCTATTGCCGCCTCCGTCGCGGCGCTGGCCATCGCCGGTGTGCAGTGGATTCATCAACCCGCCGCTTCGGCACGGCCACAACTGGCGTCCAACCAACCGGAGACGGCGAAGATTATCCGCTCCGGCACCACTCGTTGGGATATGAAAGAGCCCGAGACGGAAAACGCGCTCAATGCCTATCTGATTGAGCACGATGAATTTTCCTCAACATCCGGCATCGGCGGCATGATGCCCTATGTCCGGGCCGTCGGTTACGATAACAATAAATGATCAACCGTTTTCCAGTCCGTATTTCTCTCTTTTTCCTCGCTTCGATTGTTTGCTCCGGCGCCTTGGCCGCCGACGCGGCGCACGAGTGGCTGATGAAAATCAATCGCGCGGCCCGCAGTCTCGATTATGAGGGTGTATTTGTTTACCAGCATGAAGGCCAGCTCGAGGCCATGCGCATCTTTCACAAGGTTGACAATAAGTCGTCAATGGAACGCCTGGTGTCGCTCAATGGTTCGCCACGTGAAATTATTCGCGACAATAATGAAGTCCGGTGCTACTGGCCGGACAAAAACTCGGTCACGGTCGAACATCGCAAGCAGGACAGCACGGGTTTCCCCGGCATCCTTCCCGAGCGTCTGCTGGATCTGCACGAGTATTATGTTCTGAGCTTGGGCAATTCCGAGCGCATTACCAACCGCGTAGCGCAACTGATTATTATCAAGCCCGCTGATAATTATCGTTACGGTTACCAGCTGTGGGCCGATGTCGACACCGGCCTGCTGCTCAAGGCCGATTTGCTGGATGCCAGCGGCAGGGTGCTCGAACAATTCATGTTCACGCAAATCGACATCGGAAAAAAAATCCCGATCGCGGCCTTCGCTCCCGGCATGAGCGACAAGAGCATGGTTTGGTATCGGGAAGCAGGCGACACCCGCAAGACTAACGGCAGGCCAGGCTGGATCGCGACGCGTCTGCCCAAGGGTTATCGGTTGTCCATGCACCTGACCCGTCAAATGCCCATGCGCAAAATGCCGGTCGAGCATCTTGTCTACACGGATGGTTTGGCGGCGGTGTCGGTGTTTATTGAAAAGCAGGAAATCGGCGCCAAACCATTCACGGTGGGACCGAGCCGCATGGGCGCGGTGCACGCCATGAACACGCGCGTCAACGATTATCAGATTACCGCGGTCGGAGAAGTCCCGGCGGAAACCGTGGCATTCATCGGCGGGTCGGTGGCGCCAGCGCCGTGAGCCGTGAATCGTGACAGCGTCTCACAGAATTTACAGCCTTTGCTTTTTGCTGTTCATCCCTTTTGCCCAAGCCGCGGCGCGCGAGCTGCCTGATTTCAGCCGGCTGGTGGCCAAGCACGGCTCGACCGTCGTGAATATCAGCGTGACACGGGACATTAACCGCGCGGGTTTTTCATCCGACCGTCCACTGCCGGCGCCACCGGCAGAACGTTCATCGCGTAATTTCACCGACCGGTATTTCGAGGAAAACCCCGAGGCGCTGGATGAAAATTCATTGGGATCGGGATTCATCGTTTCACCGGACGGCTACATCCTGACATGTGCCCATGTCATCGAAAACGCGCGCGAAATACTGGTACGACTGTCCGACCGGCGCGAACTCAGCGCCAGTTTGGTGGGCGCGGATCGCCGTAGCGATGTGGCATTGCTAAAAATCGAAGCATCCGGGCTGCCCAGCGTCGCCATCGGCGACGCCAACAAGCTTCAGGTGGGAGAGTGGGTGCTGGCCATTGGATCGCCTTTCGGATTCGACAGCTCCGCGACCGCCGGTATCGTCTCCGCCAAGGGCCGGACCTTGCCGAATGAAAACTATGTCGCGTTTCTCCAAACCGACGTACCCATCAATCCCGGTAATTCCGGCGGCCCGCTGTTCAACCTGAAGGGCGAGGTCGTGGGGATTAACTCGCAGATCTACAGCGGCACCGGCGGTTTCATGGGGGTGTCGTTCGCCATTCCGATCGATGCCGCGATGAAAATCAGCGCGCAATTGAAAGACAACGGCCGTGTGCGGCGCGGCTGGCTCGGCGTCAGCCTGCAGGAAGTGTCGCGTTCGTTGGCCGTGGCGTACGGATTGAATAAACCGCGTGGGGCTTTGATAGCCGATATCCTTCCCGGCAGTCCCGCGGCGAAATCGGACCTGCGTTCAGGCGACATCGTGCTGGAATTCGAGGAGCGCTTAATTAACTATTCCACGGATCTGCCGCCGCTGGTCGGGCTGTCGGCGCCGGGCACGCTGGCACGCTTTAACGTGTTTCGGCGCGACCGGGGAATGCAGACGGTGGCGGTGACATTGGGCGAGCTCAAGGAAGAAACGTCTAACCGGACACCGGCGCGACACGAGCGCGTTGATAATAAATCGCGTTATGGTCTTGGGTTAAGCGAAATAACCGCCTTGCAGCGGAGCAGTTTCGATATCGATCATGGCGTGAGCGTTACCGGTGTCGATGAAGGCCCGGCGCGCGCCGCGGGTTTGCATCCTGGCGACGTGATTATGGAGGTGGATGGCAAGCGCGCCGGCGATATCCCCGGTTTTTATCGCCTGCTCGATCACATCCCCCCGGGCAAACCGGCCGTGTTACGGGTTCGGCGCGGCATGGCCACGCTATTTCTGGCCTGGCAACGCGCCGGCCCGCTGTTGCCCTGATCGTTTATGCCGCTCGCAAAATAAGGTATGCTTCACCTCGCAGGGCGGACGCGACAACCAGCCGTACCTTGAGCCTATTTGACTAAGACCCTAACTCCAGGCGCCTCGGGCGCCTTTTTCGTATCCTCGACACAGGCGGTATCCGCCGGCGCCGTTTCGGCGGGAGAATTGCAACATTGTGAATAACAAGACGAGCGCAGCAGGGCTACATTTGTGAGTAGCTTGAACCAGGAACTGATCAGGAACTTCTCGATCATCGCGCATATCGACCACGGCAAGTCCACACTGGCGGATCGCTTCATCCAGGTCTGCGGGGGGTTGGAGGCGCGCGAGATGCAGGAGCAGGTACTGGATTCCATGGATTTAGAACGCGAACGCGGCATTACCATCAAGGCCCAGAGCGTGGCGCTGGACTACCGGGCACGCGACGGCCAGACCTATCGCTTGAACATGATCGACACGCCGGGTCACGTGGATTTTTCCTATGAAGTATCGCGCTCGCTCACGGCCTGCGAGGGCGCGCTGCTCGTGGTGGATGCCTCCCAGGGCGTGCAGGCGCAGACCGTGGCCAACTGCTATACCGCGTCGGAACTGAGTCTGGAAATCCTGCCGGTACTGAACAAGATCGATCTTCCGTCCGCCGATCCGTCGCGCGCGATCGCGGAGATTGAGGAGATCATAGGCATCGATGCCCAGGACGCGATTCGTGCCAGCGCCAAGACCGGTGAGGGCGTGGCGGATATTCTGGAGGCGATTGTACGGCGAATCCCCGCGCCAACAGGCGATGCCAACGCGCCGCTAAGAGCACTGATCATCGATTCCTGGTTCGATAATTATCTTGGCACGGTATCGCTGGTGCGTGTCATGGACGGACGCTTGCGGCCCCGGGATAAAATCCGGCTGATGGCCATGAAGCGCGACCACCTGGTCGAGCAAATCGGCATTTTTACTCCCAAGCGCAAGCCGGTGGACGAGCTGGGTCCGGGCGAAGTGGGGTTTGTCGTTGCCGGCATCAAGGATGTGCGAAGCGCGCGCGTCGGCGACACCATCACCCATACCGCGCATCCGGCCGACAAGCCTTTACCCGGTTTCAAGGAAATCAAACCGCGGGTTTTTGCCGGACTGTATCCGGTGGAATCATCCGACTACGAGGCTTTCCGTGACGCGCTCGCCAAGCTGCAACTCAATGACGCCTCGTTGCATTACGAACCGGAAACGTCGCAGGCGCTGGGCTTTGGTTTTCGCTGCGGCTTTCTCGGAATGTTGCACATGGAAATCATCCAGGAGCGGCTCGAACGTGAATACGGATTGAATCTCATCACGACGGCGCCCACCGTTGTGTACGAGGTGGCCACCGCCAATGAAGTATTGCTCGTCGAGAACCCGGCGAAACTGCCGGATCCGTCCAAGATCGTCGAGATACGCGAGCCGATCATTCTTGCCACCATCCTGGTACCGCAGGAATATGTCGGTAACGTCATCGGGTTGTGCGTGGAAAAACGCGGCATCCAGAAGGACATGACCTATCACGGCCGCCAGGCCATGCTCATTTATGAACTGCCGCTCAATGAGGTCGTGCTCGACTTTTTTGACCGGCTGAAGTCGGTGAGCCGGGGGTATGCGTCGCTGGACTATGAATTCCTGGAGTTCCGCGCCGCCGATGTGTGCAAACTTGACGTGCTGATCAATGACGATAGAGTGGACGCCCTGTCATCGGTCGTGCATCGCGAACAGAGCCAATACCGGGCGCGAGATCTGGTGAAGAAGCTGCGTGAGCTCATTCCCCGGCAAATGTTCGATGTGGCGATTCAGGCGGCCATCGGTTCCAAAATCATTGCGCGCGAGACGGTGAAGGCGCTGCGCAAGAACGTCACCGCGAAGTGTTATGGCGGCGATGCCACGCGCAAGCGCAAATTGCTGGAAAAACAGAAAGAGGGCAAGAAACGCATGAAACAATTGGGTACCGTGGAAATTCCGCAGGAGGCTTTCCTGGCCGTTCTGCGCGTGGATGGGAAATAACGCCATGGACTTCGCGCTGATAATGCTGGTGATACTGTGTGCGACCGGCGCCATCTGGGCGCTCGACCGGTTGCTGTGGCTGGAAAACCGCGAGCGCAAGGCCAAGACGTTGTTGCAGACCGGCAAGGGTGAGGAGGCCGCCCGGGCGCGCAAAGAGCCGGCCATGGTTGAATACGCGCGCGCTTTTTTCCCGGTTATCCTTATCGTGTTTCTCATCCGCTCGTTTCTGGTGGAGCCATTCCGTATTCCGTCCGAATCGATGCTGCCGACGCTCCATGTCGGAGACTTTATCCTGGTGAACAAGTTCGCCTTCGGCGTGCGACTGCCCGTGGCCAACCTCAAGATTATTGACAGCGGCAGCCCCAAACGGGGGGACGTCATGGTGTTCCGGTTTCCGGGAAATCCCTCCATCAATTACATCAAACGCGTTGTTGGCATTCCCGGCGACCGTATCCTATATAAGGATAAGAAGCTCTATATCAATGGAAGCCCGGTGGAGCAGGTTGACGGCCGCCCTTACTTTTTCCCCTCGGGAAGCAATGCTCAGGGCGAGGCCCTGATGGTGACGGAAAATCTTGGCGGCGTGAAGCACGACATCCTGACGACTAACCGGCTGGACAGACCGCTGCCGGAGATTGTGGTCCCCGAGGGCAGTTACTTCGCCATGGGCGATAACCGCGATCACAGCAACGACAGCCGTTACTGGGGTTTCGTGCCGGATCAGAATCTGGTCGGCAAGGCCTTCCTGATATGGTTCAGCTGGGACATGATCGATCAGAATAAGTTATTTTGGCAGCGGATCGTCTGGGACCGTATCGGCGATTCAATATATTAATGCCCGAATCCAAACTGGTAACATGAAGGAGAATACGATGCAATATCCGAAACGCCAAGCAGGCATGAGCATGTGGAGCTTGCTGTTCGTGCTCGGCACGCTGGCTTTTTTCCTGTTCCTCTTCTTTAAATTATTTTCGCCCTACATGGATGACTTCAAGGTAAGAACCGCGCTCATGAGTCTTGGCAAACAATCCGATGTCGGGACGATGACGCTCCCGCAAATCAAGGAGGCCATTCGTAAACGGCTTGAAATCGACAGCGCGGACAATTTCGATCTGGAATCCACGTTGACCCTGGAGGCCAGGGGAAAAAACAAGGTAGTCCGTATCAACTACGAAGCGGTTGTGCCGATGGCGTTCAATATATCCGCTTTGTTGACGTTTAATCACAGCATCGAGGTCCGTGGCGCTGAATAAGCTGCACGATGAGATTGGCCGCCGGCTGACGTACACATTCCGGCAACCGGCATTGCTCGAGCAGGCATTGACGCATCGCAGCAAATGCGCCGACAATTATGAACGGCTCGAATTCCTGGGAGACAGTGTGCTTGGGTTCGCTATTTCCGCCGAACTCTATAACCGTTATCCGGACCTGGACGAAGGCGAGCTGACGCGGTTGCGCGCCAGCCTGGTCAATAAAGGCGCCCTGGCGGGACTCGCGCGTGACATCGAAATTGGCAGTTATCTGAAACTGGGGGAAGGTGAGCTCAAGAGCGGCGGTTATGACCGCGATTCGATCCTGGCGGATTCGCTGGAGGCGGTTATCGGCGCCATCTGTAAGGACAGTTCCGTGAGCGACGCCACGCGCGTGATATTGCACCTTTATCAAGACCGGCTGGCCACCCTCGATCCGCGTTCGATTCCCAAAGACCCCAAGACACAACTGCAGGAATATCTGCAAAGGCTTTCATTGCCCACACCGACCTATCTCGTCCGGGAAGTAACCGGTGAACAGCATAATCAGAGTTTCGTGGTCGATTGCCATGTTACCGGCCTCGATGAGCCCGTGCGCGGTCGGGGTAGCAGCCGCCGCTACGCCGAGCAGCAAGCCGCCGCTCAGGCGCTGGACTTGCTTTCCCGCCACTGATGTCCGAAACAATCATGCACTGCGGTCTCGTGACGCTCGCCGGGCGGCCGAACGTCGGTAAATCCACGCTGCTGAACCGCCTGGTCGGCCAGAAACTCAGCATTACCTCGTCCCGAGCCCAGACGACGCGTCACCGGTTGCTCGGCATCAAAACCACCGAGCACGCGCAGATTGTCTATGTGGATACGCCCGGGCTACACACGGGTAATAAAGGCATGATGAATCGTCACCTGAATCGCGTAGCCGGAGCGAGCCTCCAGGGCGTGGATTGCCTGGTGCTGCTGATTGCCGCGAGCGGCTGGAAAAAGGACGATGAATTTCCTCTGCAGCTGGTGGCCAAGCAGGGGGTTCCGGTGATCCTCGCGATCAACAAGGTGGACGAGCTCCGGGACCGGCTCCAGCTCCTGCCGCTGATTGAACAGTCGAGCCGTAAAATGGAGTTTGCCGAAATCGTTCCGGTCTCCGCGCGGACGGGCGCGAACGTGGACGACCTGGAGAATGCCGTGCTCAAATACTTGCCAGTGCAGCCGCCGCTATACCCGGTTGACCAGATCTCGGATCGAGGCGAACGTTTCCTGGCGGCGGAGCTGGTCCGCGAGCAGATATTCCGCGGCTTTCAGCAGGAGGTGCCCTATGCCACGGCGGTCAGCATCGAGGAATTTAAACGCGTCAAAGGCACGCTGCATGTCGAGGCAACCATCTGGGTGGAGCGAGAAGGACAGAAGCCCATCCTGATTGGAAAAGACGGGCAGCGTCTCAAGACCGTGGGCAGCCGTGCGCGCCTGGCGATGCAAAAAATGTTCGCGACCAAGGTTCATCTCCACCTGTGGGTGAAAGTGCGGGAAGGCTGGTCGGACAGTGAGCGCACATTACGCAGCCTGGGTTACACCGACGAAGTCTGAAGCATGCGTATTCATCAGCAACCCGCGTTTATTCTGCATCACCGTAATTTCAGCGAGACGAGTCTGTTACTCGAGGTTTTTACGGCGCACCACGGCCACATCGGGCTCATTGCCAAAGGCGCGCGTCGCGCCAATAGCCGCGTTCGCGGCATTCTGAAACCGTTCCAGTGCCTACTGATCGGCTGGAGCGGCAAGGGCGAGCTCGCCGTGCTGACCGCCGCCGAGCAGGATACCCCGGGCGCCGTGCTTGAGGGCCAGGCGCTGTATTGCGGTTTCTACATGAATGAAGTGCTATTGCGGCTATTGCATCGTCACGACCCGCACGATGCGTTATTCGAGGTCTATCGAACCGCCTTGCAACGATTGCAGCGGGATGATTCGCGCGAGGTGGTTTTGCGTATTTTTGAAAAGCACTTGCTGCGGGAACTGGGGTACGGGCTTGTGCTCGATCGCGATGTTGCCGATAAAACCCCGATCGATCCGCAGGCCATGTATGATTACGTCTTCGAGCGTGGACCGATGCGTCTGGCGCATCCTGAGGTAAATCTCCCGACCGAGGGTGTACGGATACGCGGGGCCAGTCTGTTGGCCCTGAGCGAGGAGACCTTGAACAATTCCGTGGCCCTGCGTGACGCCAAAACGCTGATGCGCGCGGCCTTGGCACGGCATCTGGGCGAGCGGCCGTTACACAGCCGCAAACTGTTTCGCCGGGTGGTGCCGAAAACCGAAATCATGGTGGAGACCGGCGTTGATTAAGTTAGGCGTTAATATCGATCACGTGGCGACTTTGCGCCAGGC
>JAUSDQ010000244.1 GCA_030650525.1 Sulfuricaulis sp. | reverse complement strand
CGAATATCACCGACGAGGAAATTAGAATGATCGAAAACAGGTTGAATAACCGACCCCGTAAACGATTGGGATTCAAGACGCCCGCAGAGGTGTTCCATCAATCGTTATCCCGTGTTGCACTTCGTGCTTGAAACCGCCATTGATGAGTTGACTGAGTTGGTCGAAGAGGCCGTGTTGGCCGAGTTCGAGAAAATCGCGGAACGCGGCGGTGTCTTGGGAGCCATGGAAACCGGCTATCAGCGCAGCAAGATCCAGGAGGAGAGCATGCATTACGAGATGCTCAAGCACACTGGCGAGTACCCGATCGTTGGTGTCAACACATTCCGCAATCCGAAGGGGAACGCGGTGTCAGAACACATTGAACTGGCACGCTCGACCGAAGAGGAAAAGCAATCGCAACTCAAGCGCCTGACGGATTTTCAAACGACACATGCCTCGGCTGCGCCGGCGATGCTTGCGCGCCTGCGTCAGGCCGTCATCGACAACGGCAACGTGTTCGAGGTGCTGATGGATGCAGTGCGGGTGTGCTCGCTGGGACAGATCACCAGCACCTTGTTTGAAGTGGGCGGGCAGTACCGCCGCAGCATGTAGGGGCAACGAAGGTGTCCAGGCACGTCGAGCAACGGATGAAACGCGTGGTGACACATGGCCGTCATTGCGCAGCGAACGGGGAGTCCCAGGCATTGTTTCTCGCGCATTGAACCCACCAAGGACATGTGCGAATGATGTCAAGAATCGTCTTTTTGGACTAGCAGGTGTTTTCCCGCCACCTATAAACTCTGTTTTTTCGAACCGATCAAACAAGCTTCGTCAGTAACGCGTGCAAAGTGCTTACCCGACGGGGGTCGACATCAAAAGGAATATCCATGCAAGAGAGGCAAGAACCTGCTGGAGTCACTGCTGCCGTGCCGCCGCAAATCGCCCTTGGAAGTGAGTTCGACCCCGAACCATTGCGCAGATACTTGCAGTGTGTACTGCCAGACCTGCGTGGAAGCATGGAATTACAGCGCATCGGCGGGGGGCAATCGAATCCGACTTACTTTGTCACGTTCGACAACCGTGCGATGGTGTTGCGCAAGCAGCCCGGTGGAGGCAACCTGTTGCCATCGGCACATGCGGTTGATCGCGAATACCGGGTTTTGACCGCGCTGGCCAATAGCGAGGTTCCCGTTCCACGCACTCTGCTGTACTGCGATGATCGTTCGGTGGTCGGAACCCCGTTTTATGTGATGGAGCGGCTGGAAGGACGCATCTTCCCGCACTATCGCTTGCCGGAAGTCCCGGCTGCGGAGAAAAAGGCGCTCTTTTTTGCCATGGCGGATACCTTGGCGCGGCTGCATGCGGTGGATTGGGCCGCGCTCGGACTGTCCGACTTTGGCCGCCCAGGCAACTACTTCGCGCGCCAGATCGGACGCTGGACCCGGCAGTGGGAAATGTCAAGAACGGCGGACAACCGGGATGTCGAACGCTTGATCAAATGGCTGCCGGAACATATTCCGCCGGGTGATGAGACCTGCATCAGCCATGGCGATTTCCGGCTGGGGAACCTGATGTTTCATCCAGTCGAGCCGCGCGTCATCGCCGTGCTCGATTGGGAGCTGTCGACACTGGGACATCCACTGGCCGATGTCGCCTACAGCTGCATGCCATGGCACACTTTGCCGACCGAGTTTGACGGAATTCGCGGCCTGGACTGGCCGGGGCTCGGTATTCCGTCGCCGCAGGAATATCTGGCGCATTACCGCCAATGCAGTGGCCGCGAAGAGAGCGTCACCGCTTTTCACCTCGCGTTCTCCCAATTTCGTTTCGCGGTGATTCTTGAGGGTATCGCCGCCCGCGCACTGGCGGGCAACGCCGCGGGCGCGGATGCGGCCGCGGTGGGTAATCAGGCGGGCGCCATCGCCAAACGAGCCGTCGAGTTGATCGAGGCGATCCCATGAGGGCGCAAGCGTGGCGGCGTGATGTGGGATCCTACGGGTTTGTCAAGGAAATCCCATCGCGCTATGCTGACGTTGACATGGAGCGCCACCTGAACAATGCCGCCGTGCAGGGGCTGCACACCGAGGCCTGCATCGGTTTTCAGATTCAGACCATCGGCGTCAAGGAATGGCAATGGGAGTGGCTGCTGCAACCGCTGTCGACGGATACCCATTTCCTGCAAATTGCGTACTTTCCCGCGCCGGTGCAGTGCGGGGTCCGGTTAACCCACATCGGCGACGATGGTTGCACGCTGGCCGTGGGCCTGTTCCAGGACGGCGTCTGTGTCGGTGTCCAGGATCGGCGTGTTGCGCTGTGGCGCAACGGGCAAAAGGCCGTTCTCCCCGCGGCAGTGCAAGATGCCTTGTTGCGCCAGCACGCACCGCTTGACCCGCCCGGGGCAGAGGCTGAGCTGAGCGCCGTCGATTTGGAATCGGCGAACCGTGCGGATCAATATCCTGCCGCATCTTTGTTGACGCCGCGCCTGGGCGATCACGACTCGGACTGGTGTCTCAGTGCGTTCGCGTTGGGCCGCTATGTGGAACAGGCGCGCACACATGTCTTGTCTGACGCGTTCAAGCTCGCTGGCGTCGATGTCGGAAATGGGCCTTTTTCCATCGTGCTCGCACGCTCCCGCATCAACTTCCTGGCGCGCCGCGCGCCGCTGGGAAACATCGGACTTACTGGCCATGTGATCCGTATCGGCGGTTCGTCCATTGAGGTTCGGGTCGCCATATTCGACGACATCGGTTGTATCGCGACTTCCGACAATGTGATGGTTCTGCTCCATCGGGAAAACAACCGGCCCGCGCCCATTCCCGCGAAGCTGCGTGGCTCGCTTGAGGTGCGCTGAGTGGCCATGGACGCGCACGCGTTGGGCTTGATCCTGCGCTTTGTCGCTTTAGACGATGCCATCTGGCTCAGAATTGGGAATAATTTCGACAATGGGGAATTTCCTTAATGGAATTCTTTTGTCCAGTTGAACAGGTCGGAGTGCAAAATGGCAGGACCCTTGGAAGGTTTGAAAGTCGTCGAAATGGTCGGTATCGGACCTGCTCCCTTTTGCGCCATGATGCTGGCGGACATGGGGGCCGAGGTGATCAGGATCGACCGTCCCAAGGTTGCCGGCGGATCCGGCGAAGCCGGCTTGCCAGGCACGCCCTTTGATGTCACTGCGCGTGGCCGGCGTTCGCTCGCGATCAACCTGAAAAAGCCCGGCGCAGCTGACGCGATCCTGCAATTGATCGACAAAGCTGACGTGCTGATCGAGGGCTTCCGCCCCGGTGTCATGGAGCGTCTGGGCCTCGGGCCTGACACCTGCCTGCCACGCAACGCCAAGCTGGTGTACGGTCGCATGACCGGATGGGGCCAAACGGGTCCGCTGGCGCTTGCGGCAGGCCACGACATCAATTACATCGCATTGACTGGTGTGTTGAATGCGGTCGGACTCCCGAGCGAGCCGCCGCCACCACCGTTGAATCTGGTCGGTGATTACGGTGGCGGTGCGATGATGCTGGCTTTTGGCGTCGTTTGCGCCGCATTGAACGCGCGTAATACCGGCCGGGGGCAGGTGGTGGATGCCGCGATGACCGACGGCGCATCGCTGTTGGCGGCGATGTTCTACGGACTGAGGGCCGGGGGCGCGTGGCGTAACCAGCGGGGTGAGAATCTGCTCGATGGCGGCGCGCATTTCTATGGCAGCTACCTGTGCGCGGACGGCAAGTATGTTGCGATTGGTTCGATTGAACCCCAGTTTTATGCTTTGTTGCTGACACAGCTTGGGATCGACGATCCGGCGTTCAAGGACCAAATGAACAGCCAGGCTTGGCCGCTGCTCAAGCAGCGCCTGGCCGATGCTTTCAAGACCAAAACCCGTGCCCAGTGGTGCGAACTGATGGAAGGCACGGATGTCTGCTTTGCTCCCGTGCTGGATTGGGATGAGGCGCCGCAGCACGCGCACAACCAGGCCCGCGAGACATTCATCAACATCGCAGGCGTCACCCAGCCGGCACCGGCACCGCGCTTTAGTGGTACGCCGTCGGCCATGCCCGCGGCACCCGCCGTTCCGGGTGCGCACAGCGAATCCATCCTGCGGGACTGGGGCATCGCGCCGGCTGTGATCAGCCGCTTGAAGGAAGACCAGGCGATTTGATTCAATGATGGCGCAAGCCGAACCCATTAGCTCTAACTTACGAAGGAAATGAACATGACTGAAGCTTATATTGTTGCTGCGGCAAGAACCGCTGGCGGGCGCCGCGGTGGGCGTTTGTCGGGTTGGCATCCGGTCGATCTGGGCGCACAGATCCTCAACGCGCTGGTGGATCGCACCGGCATGGATCCGGCGCTGGTCGATGACGTGATCATGGGCTGCGTCAGCCAGGCCGGCGAACAGTCGACCAATGTGGCGCGCAATGTGGTGCTGGCGTCGCGCCTGCCCCAGTCGGTGCCCGGTACTTCACTCGATCGTCAGTGTGGTTCGTCGCAACAGGCAATGCACTTTGCGGCGCAAGCCGTCATGTCCGGCACCATGGACGTCGTGATCGCCGCCGGCGTGGAAAGCATGAGTCGGGTTCCGATGTTCATGCCAAGCTCGCTGCCGCGCAAGAATGGGCTCGGGTTCTACATGAGCCCAGGCATCCTCAATCGCTATCCAGATGCTCCTGAATTCAGCCAGTTTGCCGGTGCTGAAATGATGGCCAGCAACTACGGATTGTCCAGAAGCGTGTTGGACCAGTTTGCGTTCGAGAGCCACAAGCGCGCAGCGGCAGCGGCCCAGGGTGGTGCATTTGACGGCGAGATTATTCCAATCGAGGTGCGTACCGCCGAAGGCGCAGGCACCGGTGAGATGCATATCAAGGACGAAGGCATCCGTTTCGATGCCACGCTCGAAGGCATCGCCGGAGTCAAGCCGATCCAGGAAGGCGGCCGCATTAGCGCTGGCAATGCGAGCCAGATTTGCGATGGCGCCAGCGGTGTCATGATTGTTAACGAAAAAGGGCTCAAGGCGCTTGGCGTCCAGCCGCTGGCGCGTATCCGCCATATTTCGGTTATCGGGCACGATCCCGTGATCATGCTGGAAGCGCCGATTCCGGCCACCATGAGCGCCTTGAAAAAGGCCGGGATGACGATCGACGATATCGATTTGTTCGAAGTCAATGAGGCGTTTGCGTCGGTGCCGCTGGCGTGGCTGCAGGCGACACACGCCGACCCGGCGCGCCTGAACGTCAATGGTGGCGCGATCGCGCTCGGCCACCCGCTGGGCGCATCGGGCACCAAGCTGATGGCCACGCTGATTTACGCCCTGAAGCAGCGCAACAAGCGCTATGGACTGCAAACCATGTGCGAGGGCGGCGGCATGGCCAACGTCACCATCGTCGAACGACTGTAAGCACCCCGGGCCAGGGAGCACTGCCATGCTGAATTCCGGACTACGAGACAACGCGCGTCGATGGCCGGAACAGCTGGCCGTGGTGCATGGCCGCCACCGGCTCACCTATGCCGATCTGGAGGCCGGCGCCAATCGTCTCGCACGGGTATTTCGCAGCCGTGGTCTGGTGCGTGGCGATCATGTTGCCTGTCTGTTGCACAACGGATTGGAGATTTTCTCGGTGGTGTGGGCCGCGTACCGCTGCGGCTTGTACCTGACGCCGGTGCCATCGACACTGGCCTCGCCCGAAGCGGCGTACATCGTCAACAACTGTCAGGCGCGTCTTGTGATCGCGCAGGCGTCAATGCAAGCCCTGGCCGAATCGCTGCCCGCGCAGTGTGATGCGGTCAAGCACTGGTTCAGCTTCGGTGGCGCGCTCGACCGTTTTGAGGCACTGGAGCCACTGCTGGCCTCCAGCTCCGACCAGCCGATTGACGACGAGGCGCCAGGCGCGCTGATGCTTTATACGTCCGGCACGACCGGTGCGCCCAAGGGCGTGTGGCGGCCGCTGCTTGCGGCTGATTACGCGGGGCCGCCCCCGTTTGCACGGGATCTGCTTGAACTGTTCCAGCTGGGTGGGGCCGATGTACGCTATCTGTCGACCGCGCCTCTGTATCACGCGGCGCCGCTTCGAACCAGCCTCGCCATCACGGCCGGGGGGGGCACGGTGTTTGTCATGGAGCGCTTTGATGCCGAAACCGCTTTAAGCATGATCGAGTCGGAGCAGATCACTCACAGCCAATGGGTGCCGGTGATGTTCCAGCGCCTGCTTGCGCTGCCCAAGGCACGTCGGGAGGCCCATCATGCGCCGCTTCACCGGATGGCTTATTTTGGCGCGGCGCCCTGCCCGCATCCGGTAAGACGCGCCATGATCGACTGGTGGGGCTCGATCCTGCTTGAATACTATGCCGGCACCGAGGGCGTCGGGGTCACGACGATCACTTCACGCGAGTGGCTGGAAAAACCAGGATCGGTGGGGCCCGCGCGTCGAGGCGTTATCCACATACTGGGCGATGACGACGCTGAACTGCCCGCGGGCCAGACTGGCCGGATCTTCTTTTCCGGGCTTACAGCCTTCACCTATTTCAACGATCCCGGCAAGACCAGCAGCCGCGTCAGCACGCAAGGCTATCAGACCCTAGGCGACATTGGCCATGTCGATCAGGACGGCTATCTGTACCTGACCGACCGCGCCGACGACATGATCATCTCGGGTGGCGTCAACATCTACCCGCAAGAGATCGAGGCCGCCATAATGGAAGTTGCTGGCGTCGCCGATTGCTGCGTGGTCGGCATTCCCGACGAAAAGTTCGGTGAGACGCCCATCTCGTTCGTGGTGTTGACCCCGCAAGCCGCGACCCAACCCGAAGTCATTCGGCAAGCGATCATGGAAAGCAACAAGGCCAGGCTGGGGCGACTCAAACAACCATCGGAAATCAATTTCTGCGAAGAGCTGCCTCGCTCGCCCACCGGCAAACTGCTGCGACGGCAGATGCTCACATTTCAGCGCGGCAGCGCAACGGTGGCCTCTCCTGCACAGTCTCGGTTGAGCTGACGGAACTGGCAAATCTGTCACATTGGACGATGCCGTTGGGAGTGGCGCTGGTTAAAGTTACCGGCGTCGAGTTTGGATCGTTGGCGGTGATGGTGGGTCCGTTGGGGCCCTATAACACAAGGAGATGACCGTGAAATATTTCAGGAAACTGATAGTGTCGCTGGCGCTGGCCTGCGTCCCATGGGCCATGGCACAGGCACAAGCCGTTCCGAGCGGGTCCATACGCATCATCGTGCCGGCGGCCGCGGGCGGTGCCTCGGACATTGCGGTGCGAATGATTGGCGAGCGGCTCCAGCGTGCCATGGGTCAGCCGGTGATCATCGACAACCGGCCGGGCGCGGACGGCATCCTGGCAGCACAGGCGGCGGCGCAAGCGCCAGCGGATGGTCAAACGCTGTTCTTTGGCATCACTTCCACGCACGTCTCCAATGTCGTGCTGCGGCGCAAGTTGCCCTACGACCCGGCACGCGACTTCGCGCCTGTCACCTTGTTGGGTACCACCGCACTGGTGTTGCTGGTCAACCCGAACTTGCCGGTCAAATCCGCAGCCGAGTTGGTGGCCTACGCCAAGGCAAATCCGGGAAAACTGGCCGTTGCCAGCTCCTACGTTTCCGCCCGCATGGCGGGGGAATTGTTCAAGCAGGTGGCGCGCGTTGACATGCTGCACGTGCCGTATAAGGGCACGGTGGCGGCGCTCACCGACCTGATCGGTGGCCAGGTGCAGGTCATGTTTGGCGACCTCGCGAGTGCCATGCCCCATGTTCAATCCGGCAAGCTGCGTGCGTTGGCGGTGACCTCGGCGCACCGTACTCTGGCCGCGCCACAGCTTCCAACCGTGGCGGAATCAGGGTTGCCGGGTTACGAGATGACTGGCTGGGGTGGCTTTTTCGTGCCGGCACGCACGCCTGCTGCGGCCGTGGCTCGCCTGAATGCTGAGTTGGTGGCCATCATTGCCTCACCCGAGGTTCGCCAGCGCATGCTGGAATCGGCCACCGAGGTGGCGCCCGGTACGCCCGCGGCGCTGGGCAGCATGATCGCTGCCGATGTCGAGAAATGGCGTAACCTTGCCGAGTTGGCCCATGTCGAGGTCACCGATTGAACTTTTTGCCCAGTCGGCAGTACACCACCACCTTACAACACCATGATTGCCCCAATGACGCCTCCTCCCTTGTCAGGATTGTTAGTGCTTGACCTTGGACAGATCTACCAAGGTCCTTATTGCGGCCACTTGCTTTCCATGGCAGGCGCCACCGTGATCAAAGTTGAGCCGCCAACGGGCGACGCCGTGCGTTCGCGCCGGCAGTCGCCGTTGCCGCTGGCCATGCTGAACTCGAACAAGCAGGCCATCACGCTGAATTTGAAAAACGAAGGAGGACGGGAGATTTTTTTGAAGCTGGTCGATCGCGCCGATGTCGTGCTTGAGAACTTCATGCCCGGGGTGATGGATAGGCTAGGCGTCGGACCGGAAGCATTGCTGGCGCGAAATCCCAGACTGGTCTATGGTGCTGCGTCCGGCTACGGATCGAGCGGGCCGAACCGGGATCTTCTGGCGATGGATCTCACGATTCAGGCCATGAGCGGGGCCATGTCGGTCACCGGGTTCCCGGATCGGGAACCGGTCAAGGCCGGACCGGCCATTTGTGATTTTTTTGGTGGCATTCACCTTTACGGCGCCATCATGACAGCCTTGTATGAGCGCAGCGTCACCGGCAAGGGACGGGTGGTTGAGGTGGCCATGCAGGATGCGATATACCCCGCGCTGGCCTCCAACCTGTCCTTGTTTTACGAGGACCCGAAAGCGAACCCACGTACCGGCAACCGTCATGGCGCACTGGCGATGGCGCCCTACAACAGCTACCGCGCGGCCGATGGCTATATTGCCATCATGTGCGTTCCGGAATCGCATTGGGCCGGCTTGACGAAGGCGATGGGACGCGTCGATTTGCTGGCCGACCCGCGCTTCGCGACACACACCGAGCGTTGCCAGATCATGGACGAGGTGGACGGCATCGTCGAGGCCTGGTCAATCGGGCGTACGCGTGAAGAAATCATGGCCGCCAGCAAGGAGTTCCACTTTCCCTGCGCTCCGGTGCGGGATCTGAACGAGGTCGTTCATGACCGGCATATGCATGAACGAGGCATGCTGCATTACGTCATGCATCCGGACATCGGAGAAGTGGTGTTGCCGGGCAGCCCCTTGCGGTTTCACGGAACCGAGCCCACAGTCCCCGGAATCAACCCGCAACTGGGGGAACACAACCAGGCGGTCTTCTGCGGCATGCTTGGATTGTCAGAAGCGGAATTTATGCGTCTTCGAGACGGCGGTGCGTTTTAGTGATATTTTGTTAGGTTGGAACAGACAAATTGATGGCCTTGAGCGCGGCTCGATGAGTCGCCAATTTTGACCCGGCAAATAAGGTGGGGACCGCGAGTTGACGATTTGCGCGCTTTCCCGCGCCGGGTTTGAAATTCGTCGCAATGGACGATGCACCGAAGGCTGGCACCGACAGAATGGGCGACAAGGTCCATGTATCGATCCCGACAGCGCATGACGTGGAACATTCTTGAATCATTAAGGAGACAGACATGACTTACTTTAGACGACTGCTGGCGATGCTGGTTCTGACCAGCGTGACATTGACCGCGGCGCAGGCGCAGGCGGTGAATAGCGGAACCATACGCATCATCGTGCCCTCTCCCCCTGGAAGTTCTTCTGATCTAGGGGCACGGTTGATCGGAGAGAAGTTGCAGCACGTCCTGGGACAGCCGGTCGTTGTCGACAACAAGCCGGGCGCGGACGGCATTCTCGCAGCGCAGGCGGCGGCGCAAGCGCCGGCGGACGGCCGCACGCTGTTCATGGGAACAACCACAACCCATGTCGCCAATGCCGTTCTGCGTCGCAAGTTGCCCTACGACCCGGTGCGCGACTTCGCGCCAGTGACGATGACGGCTACGACCGCACTCGTGCTTCTGGTCAACTCGGCCTTGCCGGTTAATACGGTGGCTGAACTGGTGGCCTACGCCAAGGCAAATCCGGGCAAGCTGTCCGTTGCCAGCGGCTACGTCTCGGCCCGCATGGCCGCGGAGATGTTCAATCAGGCGGCGGGCATCGACTTGCTGCAAGTGCCTTACAAGGGTGCGACGGCGGCGATGACCGATGTGGTCGGCGGCCAGGTACAGGTCATGTTCGGTGATCTGTGGGGTGCCCAGGCTTTTCTGAAATCGGGCAAGTTGCGGGCACTGGCGGTGACCACGCCGCAGCGCACGCTGACCGCGCCGAACGTGCCGACCATGGCCGAATCGGGTATGCCGGGCTACGAGATGATTGCCTGGGGCGCCTTCTTTGTGCGGGCAGGGACGCCGGCGCCGGTAATTGCCCGCCTGAACGCCGAATTGGTGGCCATTATTGGCTCGCCCGAAGTACGCCAACGGATGCTCGACGCAGGTTCCGAGGTGAAGCCTGGCACGCCTCAGGCGCTGGGCAAAATGATCGTTGATGATATTGCGAAATGGCGGCGCCTTGCCGAGGTGGCCCATTTGGAAATTAGCGACTAGGGAAACCGACGAACAACTGACCCGGGTAATCGTTCATCCGAGGCGCCTTTTTCTTGGGTTGAACCGAAGCCCATACGACCGCCTCACAGGGTCAAATCTGTGTAAGTCATCCGGCAGCGCCGGGGCCTTACCTTCTTACCGCGAGCGAGCCATTCAGGCCGCCTTGGACAGGGGAGGGAGACCGAAAGACTCCAACAATTTTGCTTCTAGCAGACGAGCACGTGCGATATTTTGGTCTTTCACGTGGCCGTAACCCCGGATAAGCGCAGGCGTTTCAGCCAGTTCAATCGCCGCTGCATGGTTGGTAGGTGTGAGTTGGGTGATGAGTGAACGAATCAGCCGCTCATAGTCATTGATCAATTGTCTCTCGCCACGTCGCTCGCGCGTATGGCCAAAGGGGTCGGCCCATGTCCCGCGCAGGCGTCGCAGCCCGGCCAGCGCGCCAAAGGCCCGCATCATCCACGGACCGTAGGCTTGCTTGCGCAATTCACCGGTCTGGGGGTCGCGCTTGGCGAGAAGGGGCGGTGCCATGTGGAACACCAGCCGATAGCCCGGCTCGAACTGAGCATCGAGCTTTTGCCGGAAGCCGGTTTGCGTGTACAGACGCGCTACCTCATACTCGTCTTTATATGCCATCAGCTTGTACATGTTGTGCGCCACGGCCAGCGCAAATCCGCCTTGTCCGGGTAGTGCGCGTTCGCTGGTGACCGCCGCTTGAATCAAGGAGCGATATCGGGCCGCGTAAGCGGCATCTTGATAGCGCGTTAGTTCCTCGGAACGGTGCGAGACCAATTCGTCGAAGGTCCGCTCGACACGGGGGGGATTCGGGGTGACGCTGGCGATGGCCGCCACCACCGAGGCCGGGTCGTGCGCTGCCAGCCGGCCCCAGGCAAAAGTCCGTTTATTGGTCTCGATGGTGACCCCATTGAGTTCGATGGCGCGCTCGATCGCCTCCAGGCTGAGCGGCAGCAGACCCTTCTGCCAGGCAAAGCCCACCATGAACAAGTTGGTCGCGATGGAGTCGCCCATGAGCGTGGTGGCAAGCACCGTGGCATTGACAAACTCCGCCGAGCCCCCGACGGCCTCGTCGATGGCGCGCCGCATGCCAGCCGACGGGAAACTCATGTCGTTGTTTCGCACGAAGTCCGACGTCGGTTGAAGATGGTCGTTGACCACCCCGCGTGTGGTCTGGCGGTCGAGCCGAATCAGCGCATCGGCGCTTGCCGCCACCACGATATCGCAGGCGATCAGCAGATCCGTCGCGCCCACGGCGATGCGCACCGCATGGAGTTGGTCCGGAAAGCGCGCGAGCCGAATGTGGCTCATGACCGCGCCATTTTTCTGGGCGAAGCCGGCATTGTCGAGCACGCTGCACGCCAGGC
>JAUSDQ010000242.1 GCA_030650525.1 Sulfuricaulis sp. | reverse complement strand
TATTGTGGCCCGGCTTCTTCATAAGGCCCGCCCCGGCTCGCACCATGCACATTAATACTGGCAAATCTATACTATATAGTTACGTACCGCCCCGCCTACCGGGCCTCCCTGGCCCTGAGCTGATCATTGCTGGTTGATCTTGACGGCATCCAGAGGGCAAAATGCGCCTCTTCGTTTCGGGCCACGGCAGGTAGTCTGCCCGCACCGGCCTGCAAATGTAGACATCAGGCTTAATCATTCAAAAAGAGAGGAAAATACGATGAAGTTGATTCTGTTGGGCGCCCCAGGCGCTGGCAAGGGGACGGTCGCGAAACAGCTGACCCAGCTGGACGGTTCCGTGCAGATTTCCACCGGTGACATCCTGCGTGGCGCCGTGCAGGCCGGTAGCGACCTCGGCAAACAGGCCAAGGCCTACATGGACCGCGGCGATCTCGTGCCCGATGAACTCATCATGGGCATCATGGAAAAACGCCTGCAGGACCCCGATTGCAAGAAGGGTTTTCTGCTCGACGGCTTCCCACGCACCATTCCCCAGGCCGAGGACCTGAAAAAGCTGCTGGTGAAACTCGGCATCAAACTCGACATGGCGGTGAATATCGACGTGCCGCGCAACGTGATCCTCGACCGCCTCAGCACCCGCCGCACCTGCTCCAATACCAAGTGCCAGGCAATCTACAACGTCAAGAGTATGCCACCGAAGAAAGAAGGCATCTGCGACAAATGCGGCAGCCCCGTGGTCCAGCGCGAAGACGAGACCGAAGCGGCCATCAGCCACCGGCTCGATACTTATAATAAGAAGACCGCCCCGCTCATTGGGTTTTATGAAAAAGAGGGCATGCTGATTACGGTCAGCGCCACGTCAAGTGAAGCTGTAATCGCTGCGATCAAAAAGAAGCTCGCGGCCTAATCAAACTAAACAAAGGGTCGGCGTGTGTCTGTCAGGCGATGGCAGAATACACGCCGACCTTTTTTTTGAGACAAATTAGCGCCACCGCCGGCGTAAGGCCGGCCACGTCATCAGGCATGCATATCGCCTGAAGTGCGCGAGCAGCAGTGGCCGTATCCCCAGGGCTTTGTTGCCCAAGGCCATCCGAATATTACAAAAAGAAAAGGCCAGGACACATGCGTGTCCTGGCCTCGTTGGGCATTGCCGCGGTTACTCCGGAAAAGCGCTGCGGTGAATCAAACGCAGCCGGTCGGCTTGGGCAGTCCGCCGTACTTGGTAATGGGTTTCATCGGGCCTGTCATCCAGAGTTTGAATATTTCCTTCTGATCGGCCTCGACATACTTGGCGAATTTCCGGATCGGCGGCACGACACCGAACGCTTCATAATATTCACGCGCCTTGGCGATGTGCGTCCACTTGACCTCATCCAGCGCAAGACCATCGGCTTCCGCCATGGCCCGGGCAATCTCCGGCGTCCACGCGTCGCGTTCGATGAGATAACCGTCGCCGTCGCGTTGTGGAATTTCCATAATCAATCCTCTCGTTCAGTGATACTGTCCGGCATCATGCAATAGCCGACTGAATTAGTCAACTATAATACAGGCCGGGCGCACACGGTGCCTTTTTTAAACTACATAACAGCGCAACAGAATTTCATAGGCGCCGCGGATCGCGCGAAAGCGCGCCGGGTCGCCGCCCTTGTCCGGGTGATGCTGTGCCGCCAGTCGCCGGTACGCCTGCTTGATGGTTTCCCATGGCGCATCGGCGGGCAGCTCCAGGGTTTGCAGCGCCTCCAGACGTTCATCGATCGCCAGATATCGCTCCATGAAACGGTTGAGCATGGTTTCGACATCCGCCCGGCTGGTCTGGCTGAAGTTTTCCCAGTCGAGGTAATACGCGCGCAACGGCGCCACCGCATTATCGGTCGGCAGCGTCGAAACCCCCGAATCCTCTACCGGTTCCAAACGAATATCGAGGGGTGATATCGAAAGATACGTCCCCTGCTCGAACAATTCCGTCTGCAACTGATACAACGCGTTCATCACCAGGAAATGCTTGCGGAAAAGCGCGAGGTTCGGGCTCTCGCCATCGAAGGCAAATGCTTCGTCGTGCTCCTGCAACCGTTGTATCAGATCATACTCGCTCAAGCCCACGGGAGAGGTTTTGATCAGGGCCAGAACCGAGGCTTTGAAGGGATTATCGGGCATCAAGGAAAATATAGACCATCCGCGTTCCTCATCAGAGCAAGGGGCGTAAATGCGGCCAGACATTCTCCAGCATCTTCTGCTGCGCCTTCGCGTTGGCATGGATTCCGTCCGGCTGCATGAGTGCACGGTTGGTGGCAATGCCGTCGAGAAGAAACGGCGCCAAACCCACCTGCTGTTCGGCCGCGATTTCCCGGTAAATGCGCCGGAACCCTTCCATATAGTGATTGCCGTAATTGGGCGGGAGCTGCATGCCGACCAGCAGTACCCGTGCATTCCGGGCCTTGGCTTTCGTGACCATCGCGGTGATGTTATGTTTCATCTGTTCGAGCGCGAGCCCGCGCAGGCCGTCGTTGCCGCCGAGCTCGATGATGACGATCGCCGGCTGGTGCGCAGCGAGGAGCCTGGGCAGCCGCGCGAGACCGTTCGCCGTGGTGTCGCCGCCGATGCTGGCGTTGACGACATGGTAATCGTACTTTTGCCGTTCAAGGCGCTTGCCCAGCAGCGCCACCCAGCCGGAGCCCACGTCCATGCCGTGGGCCGCGCTCAGGCTGTCACCGACCACGAGCAAGGTGCGTGCCGCGGCTGGCAACGGCGCCAGCCCGATCAACAACAGTACTGCCAGAAAGAGTCGACGCATGCCTGAATATCCGAATGGAATCATTGTCTCCGCCGCCCAGCTCTCGAAACGGGTCGATACCGCCGAAGGCGCTCTCGACATCTTGTCGGGTGTGAATCTCGAGATCAAGACCGGTGAACGCGTCGCGATCATCGGCGTGTCGGGTTCAGGCAAGTCCACCCTGCTCGGCCTGTTGGCCGGGCTCGATTCCCCGACGCAAGGCGAAGTCACTCTCGCCGGCGAGCGTCTCGATAAACTCGACGAGGACGGCCGCGCACGCGTGCGTGCCGGCCAGGTCGGGTTCGTGTTCCAGAGCTTCCAGCTGCTGCCCGGCCTGACCGCGCTCGAAAACGTAATGCTGCCGCTCGAACTCGCGGGTTTTGCCGGGCCCGAGCGCGATGCGCGCGAGCTGCTGGCGCGCGTGGGGCTGAGCGAGCGGCTTTCGCATTATCCGCGCCAGCTCTCGGGCGGCGAACAGCAGCGCGTGGCGATTGCGCGGGCGTTCGCCATGAAGCCGGCCATCCTGTTTGCCGACGAACTCACCGGCAATCTCGACAGCACCACCGGGGCGCGCGTCATCGACCTGCTGTTCGACCTCAACCAGGAACACCGTACCACGCTGGTGCTGGTGACGCACGACGAAAGCCTGGCCTCGCGCTGCGAACGCCACATTTATCTCGATGCCGGGCGCATCGTCGATCACCGCTGACCGATGCGCGGACTGAAAAATTTCCGCCTGGCACTGCGCCTGCTGGTGCGCGACTGGCGCGCCGGGGAATTGCGCATCCTCGCCGCGGCGGTGGTGATCGCCGTCGGCGCGGTGACCGCGATCGGATTCTTCAGCGACCGTCTGAATCGTGCCATGACATATCAATCGGCCGACCTGCTGGGCGCGGACTTGCGGCTGACGAGCCCCGAGCCGGTGCCGTCGAGCTGGCTCAAGCAAGCCGCGGGTCAGGGCTTGCGGCAGGCGCAAACGCTCGAGTTCACGAGTGTGGTGGTGCAGGGCGAGAAACTTCAGCTTGCGAGTGTCATGGCGGTGGGTGCGGGCTATCCGCCGCGTGGTGCGTTGCGCACCGCGCCGGCGTTATACGCGCCGGATACGAAAACCAGTGACATCCCGGCTCCCGGCACCGCGTGGGTCGAGCCGCGCGTGCTGCAGGCGCTCGGCCTGACGGTCGGCGGGCGCATCGAGATCGGCGGCGCCGCCTTCAGCGTGACGCGCGTGCTCAGCTACGAGCCGGGACGCGCCGGCAGTTTCTTCACCTTTGCCCCGCGCGTGCTGATTCCATCGGCCGATGTCGCGGCTACCGGCGTGGTCCAGCCGGGCAGCCGCGTGAATTACAGTTATCTTTTCGCCGGCACCGATGCCGATCTGGCGCGCTACCAGACATGGCTCGCGCCACGCCTGGGAGCCAATCACCGGTTGCTCGATGTACGCGACGGCAACAGTTCCATCGGCCGCGCGTTGGGACGCGCCGAACGCTATCTCGGCCTCACTAGCCTGCTCGCCGTGATTCTTGCGGGTGTGGCCATCGCCATGGGCGCGCGTCGCTACAGCGCACGCCATTTCGACGTGAGCGCCATGCTGCGCTGTTTCGGCGCCACCCAGCGTGACATCGTCGCGCTGTTCGCGCCGCAGTTCCTGCTGCTCGGATTGGCGGCGAGCGCGCTCGGCTGCGCGCTCGGCTGGCTCGCCCAGGAAGCCATTTTTTACCTGCTTAAAGATCTTCGTCCCGCGGGCCTGCCGCCGGCCGGTATGGCGCCGGTGGCATTCGGATTCTTCACCGGCCTGATCGCGCTCGCCGGTTTCGCCATGCCGCCGTTGCTGCGACTGAAGCACGTGCCGCCGCTGCGCGTATTGCGCCGCGAACTGGCACCGCTGCCACCGTCCGCCTGGATAGTGTATGGCTCGGCCGCCGCGGCAGTGCTGGTGCTGATGTGGCGCTACACCGGCAGCCTGCTCCTTACCGCCGGCGTGCTGGCCGGCAGCCTTGCGGCCGCGGGTGCGCTCGCGGCGTTGGCGGGCGCACTGCTGACCTTGAGCCAGCGCATGCCACAGCGCGTCGGGGTGGCCTGGCGTTTCGGGCTGAATAATTTGTGGCGCCGCACACGCACCAGCATCGGACAGATTCTCGCCTTCGGACTCGCGCTCATGGCCATGGCGGTGATTGCACTGCTGCGCACCGATCTGCTTTCCACCTGGCAGACGCAGCTGCCGCCGGATACGCCGAATCATTTCGCGTTCAACATCCTGCCGCAGGATGTCGCGGCGATGCAGCGATTTTTTGCCACCAACCGGATTCAGACGAGTGCCCTCTATCCGATGGTGCGCGGGCGATTGTCGAAGATCAACGGCAAACCGGTAACACAGGCCGTGACCAAGGAAGAATCGAATAACGAGGCGCTTCAGCGCGAGCTCAATCTCAGCTGGACCGGCAGCGTGCCGCCGGACAACCGCCTGGTGCGTGGGACATGGTGGGAAACGCCGTCGCCCGGCAAGCGCGTTTCGGTAGAGGAAAAACTCGCCAAGAAACTCGGCATCGAACTCGATGACGAACTCACGTTTTCGATTGCCGGAGAAGCGCTCCGCGCACGCGTGGCCAGCATCCGCTCGGTACAGTGGGACTCGTTTCACCCCAACTTCTACATGATCTTCCCGCCCGGGGCGCTCGAAGACTTCCCGGCCACCTACCTCACGAGTTTCCATCTCGCCCCGGATCATAAATCCCTGCTCACCGCGCTGGTGCGCGCCTTCCCGGCGGTAACAGTGCTCGATATGGACCAAGTGCTGGCGCAGGTGCGGGTGATCCTCGGGCAGGTCACGGCGGCCGTGGAACTGGTGCTGCTGTTCGTGCTCGCCGCCGGGTTTGCGGTGTTGTTCGCCGCCCTGGCCGCGAGCCTGGACGAACGTTTCCACGAAGGCGCGCTGCTGCGCGTGCTGGGTGCGAGCCGCCGCCAGCTGCGCGCCGCGCATTTCGCCGAATTCGCCGTGCTCGGCGTGCTCGCCGGGTTCCTGGCCGCGATTGGCACGGAACTCATCGCCTATCTGCTGTACACGCGCGCTTTCGAGCTCGAGTACAGTTTCAAGTGGCCGGTATGGCTGGCGGCGCCGCTCGCCGGGGGAGTATTGATCGGGCTGGCCGGCTATTTCGGCACGCGCCGTGTGGTAATCCAAAGCCCGTTGACCGTGCTGCGCGAGTTGTAGCACAGCGGTTTTGCTTGTCGCGCAGTGCCCTCGTGGGAAACAATACATTATGAAGGCAGCATCCCGCGCCACCGCCATCCCGCTCCGCACCCCGCTGTTCCGCGGCGAACGGCGTTTACGCATCGCCCTCGTGGGCATGCCCAACAGCGGCAAGAGCACGCTGTTCCAAGCGGTATCGAGCACGTCGATCCGCACCGGCGAACTCGCCGGCACGCATCGTGCCTATGGCGAATGCGCCGTCCAGATCGGCCTCGACGAGGCACGCGTGATCGATCTCCCGAGCATCCACTCCCTGCACCACCTCGAACATGACGATCGGGTGACGTTGCAGTATCTGTTGTGGGGCGATGAGTTGCCTCCCGTGTCGGTGCACGAGCCGGGCGGGCCACCGGCCCCCTTCTCCCCGCCGGATGTCATCATCCAGGCGGTCGATGCCACGAGTCTGGAACGCCATCTGGAGCTCACCCTGGAATTGAGTCAGCTGGGCCGCCCCATGGTGATTGCGCTCAACATGATGGACGAGGCGCGCAAGAAAGGGCTGCACATCGGCAGCAACACCCTGAGCAAATTGCTGGGTGTACCGGTGGTGCCAACGGTGACGCTGATGGGTCACGGCATCGCGGAACTTTTCACCGCGGCGGTCGCGGCGGTGCGTGAGAAGACCTGTCCGCTCCCGCAACCGGCGAGCAAGCACATCTGCGAAAAACTCCAGCCCCTGAGCAAGGCCTTGAACCGCCCCGAAATTCAAATGGCCTTCCGCGTTCCGCACCCGTTGCTGGTCATGCAGCTCGCGGCGGCGGACGGCTATTTTCTGCAGGAGATGCAGCAACACTTTCCCCAATTGTTGCCGGACTTTCTGCGCTTGCGTGGCGAAGCCGAGCAGGCGCTGCCGCGGCCGCTCACCGAGGAACTGCATGCCGATCGCCACCACCGCGCGGCGTCCTTGTACGAGGCGGCGACCCGCGTCGGCGCCCCGTACGCAGGCGGCGGCTGGCGCTATTGGCTCGACGAATTATTTCTGCATCCGCAATGGGGTCTGCTCGGTAGCCTCGTGGTGTTCGCCGCGGTGCTGTTCGTGGTCTTCGAAGTCAGCACCTGGCTCGACACCATGACTTCCGCCAAGCTGATCACCCTGGCTTCAGGCTGGCAGCCGCTGTCGACCGGCGGCGTCATCGCCCGCGCCGTGCTGGACGGTCTGATCGGTCTCGTCGGCATCGTCGTGCCGTACATGATCCCGCTGGTGTTGCTGCTGGTGGCACTGGAAGAGTCTGGCATCATGCATCGCATCGCCTTCGTCGTCGACCGCGGGTTTCATCATCTCGGCCTGCATGGCGGCGTCGCGGTCCCGTTTCTGCTCGGGCTCGGCTGCAACGTGCCGGCGATCTCCGCCGCCGCCCTCGTCACCAAAGGCCGTGAGCGCGTCATCGCGTCGCTATTGATCACTTTCGTGCCCTGCTCGGCGCGCTCCGCCATTATCCTCGCGCTGGCTGGAAAATATCTGGGCGGCTTGGGCGTGTTCACGATCTTCATGCTGACCATGGTGGTGATCGCGCTATTGGGGCGCATGCTCGCGCGCCGCTTTCCCGACAGCGGTCCCGGACAGGTGCAGGAGATTCCCTCCTATGCGCTGCCTGCCTGGGACTCGCTGATTTACAACACCTGGATGCGGACCCGGGACGTCTTAACCATTGTTACTCCCTTGCTGGTGGGTGGCAGCGTGGTGTTGGCGCTGCTCAATCACTTCGGCGCCGACGACATCATCAACACCGTGTTCACGCCGGTGACCCACTGGTGGCTGGGCCTGCCGGTGGTGCTGGGCGTGCCGATCCTGTTCGGTATCCTGCGCAAGGAGCTGTCACTGCTGATGGTTTACCAGGCTCTCGGCACCTTCGACATCGGTGCCCATCTGGACTGGGTACAGATCATGACATTTCTGCTGTTCCTGACTTTCTACTTCCCCTGCGTATCGACGTTCGCGGTCATGTTGAAGACCATCGGCCGCAAGCAGGCGTTGTTTTCGGTTTCGTTGTCCGTGGGCGTGGCGCTGCTGGTAAGCGGGATGGTCCGGTTCTTGTTGGAAGGCGTGCGTCTCTTTTCCTCTTGAAAATAAGGGCGGGAGGCCTAAGCCGCGGTCCGTCTCAGGCGTCCTCGCATCAATACCGCACGCGGATCTCGTCCTATGAAGCAGGGTAGCGCCTGTTTCAACGTACCCGGGCGCTTAAATAAACCCAAGCTGGGACCCTAAATTACACAGAAAAAACGTCGGTGACGCCTTCAGCGAGACGATTAATTATGGTATAGTCGCGCCTCGGGTTGTCTCTTGGTAATGCAGTCGGCCCGGATTGTTCAGGTTTTCCCAAACAGACAGCATCTAAAACCCGCGTTTCAGACGGAGACTGGCCTATGACTCAACAGATAACTGACGTAACGAGTTCCGCAATGACCGATGCACAACAGGCCTCCAGACTCCGCCCGTTCAAGGTAGCGACCGTGGAAAAAATCTGCGCGCCGGACGGCGGCGAAGGACAGGATTGGTATCGCTACATTCTCGACAGCGGCCGCTCCACCATCTCGGGTCAACGCCGCGGCTCGCGCAAGGACGTGCACGCCTACGCCACGCAGTGTGCCGAGCAGTTGAACACGCGCGGCCTGACGGGGCAATCCATCTGGAGCCCGCGTGGCCGAAAACCGGCCGCCGCCACAAACGCTAAATAACAGCAAAAAAAAGACCCCGCCGGATGGCGGGGTCTTTCACTCTACCTGCTTGCGCAGAATTAAGTCTTAGGCCGGCTGAACGTTGGCTGCCGACGGACCCTTCGGGCCCTGCGTAAGCTCATACTTCACCTGTTGGCCTTCGGCCAGAGATTTAAAGCCCGAACCCTGGATGGCGGAGTGATGCACGAAGACATCCTTGCTGCCGTCGGACGGGGTAATGAAACCGAAGCCCTTGGCATCGTTGAACCACTTAACTGTACCTGTATTCACAAAAATACCTCATTTAGTTGAATTGCGATGTTTTGCAGTTCATTCCTGAAAGCGAAGGCAGGGCTGACTTCCGAAAGAAACACGGGAGGGCTGCCGGACTAACTAGAACTGTACTGCAACACGACACACTATTGCATGAAGATGGCCCAATTGCTATGGCTATTTTTACGGGCAGGAATGATGTACGGGCAAAAAAACCCATTTGGGGCAACGGGCGGCTGGACAAAACCCGGTTCCCTGCCGGATCATGGCCATTGTACCCCATGGCTAAAACATGAGAGCACGCCGCGTTATTCAAGTCATCCAGGCTAGCCCTGTCACCGAAGGGGCGGGCGTGACGGTGTATCGCAGCATAGGAACACCGGCGTTACGCAGCCTCGATCCGTTTCTGATGCTGGATAATTTCGGCAGCGATAACCCCGACGAGTACATTGCCGGGTTTCCGGATCACCCGCACCGCGGTTTCATCACCCTGACCTACATGCTCAACGGCCACATGCTCCATCAGGACAGCATGGGTAACCGCGGTGACCTGCGTTCCGGCGGCGCCCAGTGGATGAAGGCCGCGAGCGGTGTGATCCACTCGGAGATGCCGCAACAAAATGAAGGCCTGATGCGCGGGTTTCAGTTGTGGATCAACCTCCCCGCCGCCGAGAAGATGAGCGACCCCGCCTACCAGGAATTTTCACCCGAGGCGATTCCGCTGGTGGCAGCGGATGGCCAGCGCGTGCGGCTGCTCAGCGGAACCTACGGCGGCAAGCAAGGACCGATCGATGACCCGCACACCCAAGTCCAGTATCTGGATGTCACGCTCGAAGCAAATCGCCGCTTTGCGCACAAGCTCCATACGGGGATGACGGCGTTCATTTATGTTTTTGAGGGAGCGGCCAGCCTTGCCGGCACCGCCCTGCCGCAACACTCGCTCGCGGTACTCAGCCCGGGTGAAGAACTGGAAATCGCGGCCGGCAAACCCGGCGCACGATTTATCCTGGTGGCCGGGTTGCCGCTCAATGAACCCGTGGTGCAATACGGACCGTTTGTGATGACCACCCGCCAGCAGATTGAGCAGGCCTTCGCGGATTATCGCGACGACCGGCTGGTGCAGAAAAAAGCCCAGAGCGTGTCAAAATAGGCGCATGGCGCACAACTCCCCGTTGACCCAGGAAACGTTTGCTTTTGAATTCCGCGATGCAACCGACGCAACGGAATCGCTCGAACCGCTGGTTCGCCGGACGGTCGAGTCCTGCTACCGTCGTGCCGAAATTTATTTCCAGCGTCGCTTTGAACGTCCCCTCCTGACCTTCAATCTCCGCGGAATGGCGGCCGCCGTGGCGTATCCCGGCAAGAACGCCATACGTATTAATAACAGCTTGCTGGAGCAAAACTCCGAGGACTTCTTGCGCAACACGGTTCCGCACGAGGTGAGCCATCTCATTGCCTATCGCCTGCACGGCCAGCGCATTGCGCCGCACGGGACCGAGTGGGCCGCGATCATGCGCGAGGTCTTTGGGCTGGTGCCCCGGCGCTGCCACGATTACGATGTGCGCCCGAGCATGACGACCGCCTATCGTTATCAGTGCGGCTGCCACGCGGGGCACGCGCTCAGCACCCGGCGTCACAACAACGTGCTGCGCGGCCGGCGCTACTATTGTCGGCGCTGCCGCCGACCGCTCCGTTATTCTCATTGCGAAGCGCCGGGCGAAAACTAGGGCCTGATCGGATCAGGATATCGTCTGATAGTACAAGTTCTGAGGGTGATTGGCCTGGGCAAAAAAGAACCAACGCTCGGCCAGCAGGCCCAGGTACTGAACGGCAAACGCGGAACTAATCAGCGTCACGCTGCGATCGATCATCCCGGCGAACAGCAATGCGATCGGCACCGGAAACACCAACACCAGGAATATCCATTTGATCGAACGGAACAGCCAGGGTGCCGCGCCGTGAAAAAAGTCGCGCGTATTGAACGACCCGCCCATGAAGCCCTGGGACTTCTGGACGATCCGGGCGTGGCGCACGCCGATGGCCGTCTGGATCGTCGACTTGTACTTGAGGCGGCGATTACGCATCAGTGAAACAACACGCGTCGCGAAAACGGCCAGCGTGGCCACGATGGTCCAGCCCCCGTAGAAGTACATCAGCGCCGGCGCCCGGTACGCGGCATACGCGGTCGCCAGCAGGAAGCCCGAGGCCAGCCCGAACAACGTGTAATTAACGACCGTCAGCCACGTCGCCCACTCCTGCAGAAACTTGATGCACGCGTAAATCATGCCGGTGCACAGAAACAGCAGAAACGCCAGCGCCGCGCCGCCGGCGCCGACGACCAGCGAAAGATCGCCGTGGGCCGAGGTCTTGATACCGATAATATTCAGATCCCATTCGTAATAATGCACCAGGCCGTAGGCCGCCACGGCGCCCATCAGCGCCGGCAACACGATCACCTCGCGCGACAGCCAGGAGGTGCGCCAGCGGGCCGCCGAGCGCCAGGCGCGTTCCGGGTGACCCAGGTGAAAGAACGACGCGACCAGCCCGGCGACCAAGAACGCCAGCGCGATGGCGCTGCCCACTGTATAGAAGCTGGCGGGTTGCGGCGGCAGCAACTCGACCACCGAATAGACCTGCTCGGTGTAAAGCGCCAGAAAGAAACCTTGACCAGTACCGATCAATGTCGTCAGAAAGATAACTGAGAACGCTGGGTGCATAGGTGATTTCCCGGGGCGCTACCAGCTCGTAACATCGTCGAGCGACGGCTCGCTGATGGCCGGCTTGGGCAACACGCCCTCCTTCTTGAGCGGATTATCGGCGCGCATGAGTTCATCGGCGTGGATCTTGATGCGCGTCTTGCGGCGCGGCAGATAATGGTTGGCCGGTTTCGTGCCCCACTCCGGCATGAGTGCGTAGCCCCCGTTTTCGCTGATCGCAATCGACACCGCCGAGTCCGGATCGTGGACGTCGCCGAACAGGCGTGCACTGGTTGGGCACGCGAGCACACAGGCCGGTTTGCGTTCCGACTCGGGTACCGACATGTCGTAGAGGCGATCCACACACAAGGTGCATTTCTTCATAACCTTCTGGTGCTCATCGATCTCGCGCACACCGTAGGGGCAAGCCCACGCGCAGTACTTGCAACCGATGCACTTGACGTAATCGACCAATACGATGCCATCCTCGGGGCGCTTGTAGCTGGCGCCGGTGGGACACACCGGCACGCACGGCGGATCCTCGCAGTGCAGGCACGACTTCGGGAAATGCACGGTCTCGGTATTGGGGAACTCGCCCACTTCGAAAGTCTGCACCCGATTGAAGTAGGTGCCGGTCGGATCCTCGCCGTACGGACGGTCGTCGGACAGGTAGCCAGCCGTGCCCGAGGTGTTCCATTCCTTGCAGCTCGTAACGCAGGCGTGGCAGCCCACGCACACGTTGAGATCAATCACCAGGGCAAGTTGGGTCATAAAGGAAGCCCTACTCCGCTTCGCTGCGTTCGTCCTTTCAAAAGAGGAAGCCCTACTCCGCTTCGGTGCGTTCGTCCTTTCAAAAGAGGAAGCCCTACTCCGCTTCGCTGCGTTC
>JAUSDQ010000241.1 GCA_030650525.1 Sulfuricaulis sp. | reverse complement strand
CCTTCAGGAGGGACTCCAATCCCTCAAAATTGTTCTCCACGTTGACCGATCAGCTCGACGACTAATCTGAATACTTTCGGTAACCCTACTTCTTGAGGCAACGGCTCTCAGTTCGGTAACCATCTTAATGAGGCACATCGTGCCGTGGTAAGGCTGTTCTTGAGACACTACACTAGTGTCTTCGTGGTTTTCCAAAGGCGTCGGCCTTACCCTGCCCACCTCGAACCTTCTACCACCAAAGGCCTAAAGACACGAAGGATCATCGACAATCTTTGTGTCTTTGTGCCTTCGTGCCTTCGTGATTTACCGGCTGGGTGCGGACTCCCCGCCTGCACGGTCAGTCCTCCAGCAGGTTGAAGACGAGGCCTGTGGGGACTTTGGGGTAGAAGAAGGTGGACTTCTGGGGCATGCGCTCGCCGGAGTCGGCCACGTCCAGCACGGTGCCCACTGACACAGGGTTCAGGATCACGGCGTAGCGCGCTCCGCCGCCGCGTACGGCCTCAACGGCCTCCCCCGCGTCTTCCGTGAACCAGAGGGTGCTGTAGTCCGACATCTGCGCCTCGCTCAGGCCCAGGCAGTGGCGCAGGATGACGAGATTGGCGATGGCGTAGTCCAGCCGCCGCCACGCCGGGGACCGCTCCTGCGGCAGCAGGCGGTCTATGCCGCCGGCGTCCCGCACGGAGAGCAGCATCAGGTGCGGCGGCTCCGCGGCCGCCAGGCCGAAGGCGCCGGCGCCGTGCGCGGCGAGCGCCTTCGTCAGCTTCTCCGCACCCCCTTCCCAGTCCTCGATCTGGAACAGGCCTCGCAGGCGCGAGAGGGCCTCCGGCAGGGGCGCCCCGGCCGCGGCCACGCGGTGGATGGGCAGGACCAGCAGGCCGGGGTCGTCGGCGGCCGCGAGGGCGACCAGTGCGAAGTTCTCCGGCTCCTCGCCCGTCCAGCCGGCGGCCTGGCTGCGCACCTCGTCGCGGTAGGCGAGCGCCGTCTCGTAGCGGTGGTGGCCGTCGGCGACGTACAGCGTGCGGCCGGCGAAGCGAGCGGCCAGGGCGGCGACCGTTTCCTCGGCGTGGATACGGGTGAGGGTGTGCTGGCCGCCGTCGTCGCCGGCGAAGTCCGCGTCCGGCCGGGCCTCCGCAGCCTGCGCGAGCAGGCCGGCGACCTCGTGGTCCGCGTCGCGGTAGAAGAGGAACACCGGCGAGGCGTTCAGGTGCGTCGCGCGCAGCAGTTTCCCGCGGTCCTTCTTGGGGCCGCCGAACGTCTGCTCGTGCGGGAGCACCGCGCCGTGCTCCCAGGGCTCCAGGCGCAGCCGGGCGAAGAGCAGGGTCCGGGTGTACGCGCGGCCGCCGTGCTGGAAGCGCTGGCGGTACAGATAGAAGCCGGGCGCCTCGTCGCGGCGCAGGGTGCCGTCCTGCCGCCACTGCTGTAGGGTCGCGGCCGCCCTGTGGTAGCGTTCGCCGCCGGTGTCCTCCGCCAGCTCAATGCGCACGGCGTTGTACGGGGAGCGCTCGTGCAGGGTGCGCTGCTGTCCGGGGGAGATGGTATCGAACGGAGGACAGACAGCGGCGGCGAGGTCCAGGTCCGGGGCGTACCTCAGGGCGCGGAAGGGGCGGACGTCTGCCATCGAGGCCGATGATAGCATTGGGTCGCGCTACGGGGCTATGCTCCGCGCCGGCGGGGCGCCCGGCCGCGAGTCCGTAAGCAGTCCGCGCAACGGGAGTGTGGCGCGTGCCCCTCGCGCTGCCTAGAATGGCCCACGTGCCTTACTACTGCGTCTTCTGCGAGATCATCGCCCACCGCGAGCCTGCGGAGATCCTCTACGAGGACGACGAGGTGATCGTGTTCCGCAACCGCCTGCGCTGGGTGCCGGTGATGCTGCTCTCCGTGCCTAAGCGCCACCTGACGCAGGCCGAACTCTGGCGGGACGTGGGCCGCGTCGGCGAGGTCGCCGTGCGCATGGGGCAGGAGCACTGCCCGCAAGGATTCCGGCTGCTCTCCAACTTCGGGCACGAGGCCATGCAGAGCCAGGAGCACGCGCACGTCCACATCATCGGCGGCACGTTCCTGGGGGAGTACGCGTAGGGGGTGGGGCAGACCTGCGAGCGAGTGTAGGGGCGCAGCACACGCGGCAGCGGCCGGATATCACGCCTTCATCAGGTCAAGACGATGCGGCTCAAACGGCGGGGGTCGGCATGTGCTGCGCCCTACGGCGCCGCGCGCGAACCCCTGAAGTGTAGGGGCGCAGCACACGCGGCAGCGGCCGGATATCACGCCTTCATCAGGTCAAGACGATGCGGCTCAAACGGCGGGGACTGGTGTGTGCTGCGCCCTACGATGGCGCGCACGAATCTCTGGCGTACCGCCTCTAGGATACCTACCCCGCGTTCTGGACGGGGACGGCGATGCCGGCCTGGGCCAGGGCGGCGCGCTGCGCTGCGAAGAGCTGCTGGACGCCCTCCTCGCAGAGGTCCAACAGCTCGTTCATGGCGTCGCGCGCGAAGGGGTGGCTCTCGCCCGTGCCCTGGACCTCCACCAGCTCGCCCTCTTCCGTCATCACGACGTTGAAGTCCACGGCCGCGCGGTAGTCCTCCTCGTAGTTCAGGTCCAGCAGGGGGTTGCCGTCCAGGATGCCGGCGCTGACCGCGGCGACGGCGCAACGGAGGGGGAAGGCGCCGATGGTCCGCGCTTCCAGGAGCTTATGCATCGCCTGCGCCAGCCCCACGTAGGCGCCGGTGATGGCGGCGGTGCGCGTGCCGCCGTCGGCCTGGATGACGTCGCAGTCGATCGTGAACGTGCGCTCGCCCAATTGTTTCATGTTCAACGCTGCGCGCAACGCGCGTCCGATCAGGCGCTGGATTTCCATGGTGCGCCCGCCCTGTTTGCCGGCGGTCGCTTCGCGGTTCATGCGGCTGCCGGTCGAGCGCGGCAGCATGCCGTATTCCGCCGTGACCCAACCCTGGCCCTTGCCCTTGAGGAAGTTCGGCACCTTTTCCTCGACGCTGACATTGCAGATCACGCGCGTTTCGCCGAACTCGACCAGCACCGAGCCTTCGGCGTGTTTGGTGTAATTTCGGGTGATGCGTATGTCGCGTAACTGTTCGGGCTTACGTCCGCTGGGGCGCATAAATTTCCTGGGAATTTTGATACAAGCGGCAAGATACAAGATACCAGGGGTGAGATAAAGCGAACGTGCGAGGTTTTACTTGTAGCTTGCCTCTTATGTCGGCTGCTACTCGAACTTCTTGAGGTAATCCTCGATCTCCTTGATCCGGGCTTCCAGCGGCTTGTCGCTGTCATCGGCCTGATCCGTTGCCGGGGCCGTGGACTTCCTGGGCGCTTGTTTGGCCACCTGCGGCAGGTGGTGCCGGGCCTCTTCGCGCAGCATCGCCTCATCGATCTGCGCCGCGGCGTTGCCTTGCAGCGGCGGATTTTTGGCGATCGCGTCTTCCCAGCGCAGGCAGATGGCGCTGATATTGTCGCTGCCATGACCCATTTTTCTGACCGCGGCGTACAGCATTTCCTCCACCGCTTCGTCCAGCGCGGAGGCCTTCAGATAAAGCGCGATCTGCTCCTGGGTGAAGGCTTCCCACAAGCCGTCGGTGCACAGCAGCAGCGTGTCGCCGGGTTGCAGCAGGGTTTCTTCACCCATGCTGACGGTGGGTTTCAGCGGGCCGCCAAGACAATTGAGCAGATGGCTTTTTTGCGGATGCTCGAGCATCTCCGCTTCGGTGAGCAGCCCATCCCGGTGCAGTTCCTCGATGGTGGTGTGATCCTGCGTGCGCAACACAAAGCGATTCTGGCGGAACAGATACAAACGGCTGTCGCCCACGTGCGCCCAGTAGGCATAGCCGTTCTGCACGAAGCAGGCGACGCAGGTGGTGCGCGGCTCGATGGTTGACTGGGGTTCCTGACCGCGCGTAACGATGGCGTGGTGCGCCTGCAGGATGCTGAGCGCCAGGAATGCCGAAGGGCGCTGGATGACGGGCTGGCGCACCGATTGGAACGCGTGCAACAGCGTTTGCACCAGAATCTCCGCGGCTACCTCGCCGCCACGATGTCCGCCGAGACCGTCGGCCACGGCCAACATCACGGCGTTGTCACGCTCGGCAATCCCCACGCGATCTTCGTTGTGCCGGCGCGCCCCGCGCAGACTGTATTGCGTGACCTGGTATTTCATCGCGTTACTTGCGACCCCACGGCAGCTTGATGTTAATGCGCTCCATGCGCTCTATGAAGGAATCTGGCTCCTGTGCCGACAGGGGTTCCGGTTCCTTTTTCAGGAAAGCCAGCAAGTCGTCGACGTTCTGTGGGCGCGCCATCTGATCCATCTGTAAGCACCAGTCCACGGCCTCGAGCAGCTGCCGCGAATAGTATCGGGCAAACTGACGCACCGCCGGTTTGTAGCTGTCTTTTTCGGCGCGTTTGGTGGCCGGCGGTGGAGCCTTGCCGCACAGACAGGCCCACATCGTCGCGCCGAGGGCGTAAAGGTCGGTCCAGGGTCCGATGTGTCCGCGCGTATGTTGCTCGATGGGCGCAAAGCCGCGTGTCAGCGTGTGCGGGCCGCGGCGCCGCTCGTCGACGGATGCCGACTGGGCCGCGCCGAAATCGAGCAGCAGCGGCGAGCCGCCCGGCCGCAAATAAACATTCGCCGGCTTGATGTCGAGGTGCAGCAGGCGATGGCTGTGCAGTTCGCGCAACCCTTCCAGCAGTTGGGGAAAGACCGTGCGAATGAATTTTTCGCTCATGCGGCCATCGTGGCGCTTGATGTACCAGCGCAAATCCTTGCCCTGTTCGTAATTCATCACCATGTAGACGGTGTTGTTGTCACGGAAGAAATCGATGACGCGCACGATATTCGGATGATTGATGGTGGCCAGCGCATTGGCCTCGTCGAAGAAGCGCTTCATGCCGATATTGAATGTCGAGGCGGTGGTATCCCCCGAGAGGGTCTCGACCGATTCGCCCGGGCCGCGCGTGGCCTGTTTGGCGGGCAGATACTCCTTGATGACCACCGGCTTGCCGGCCTGGGTGTCGTGCGCCAGATAGACAATGCTGAAGCCGCCACCGCCAATGGGTTTGACGATACGGTACTGGTGCAGGAGAAAATCCTGGGGCAGGGCGTTATCGATTTTCATGACATCCGGTTCGGTGGTGGCCGGCGGGTTTTGAGCCGCCCTCGACGTTCCTGCCTTTAATTATAGATGCCCAGAATCAGCTGGCTGGTGGCTTCGGGTTTCGCCGCCGCCAATTTCGGTTTACCATCCGCGCAGCCATGAATCGCGCAAAAACCACGCCCCTGACTTGCAGCATGACCGCTTTCGCCCGGCAGGAGGCGGCCACGCCCTGGGGGGCGCTCACCTGGGAACTGCGTTCGGTTAACCACCGTTATCTCGAGATTGCCCTGCGCCTGCCGGAGGAACTGCGGTCGCTCGAACCGCGCGTGCGCGAACTGATCAATTCCCGCCTGGTCCGCGGCAAGCTGGACGGTACCCTGCGCTTCCAGTTGGGCGAAGCGGTGGCCGGTGCCATCGAGATGAACGAGGACCAGGTGCAACGGCTGCTCGTGGCCGCCAGCCACCTGCACGGCTTGGCCAGCGACGTGGCACCGCTGCGCGCCATCGACATCCTGCGCTGGCCGGGCGCGCTCAAGACGCCGTCGCTGGATGTCGAAAGCCTGAGTTCGGCGGCGCTCGAAACGCTATCGGCCGCGATGGACGAGCTCGTCAAAACGCGCAGCCGCGAAGGGGCGCGGATGCAGGAGTTCATGTTGCAGCGCTTGCAGACCATGGAACAGTTGGTGGTGCAAGCCAAGGAGTTGATTCCAGACGCCACGCGGATATTTCGCGAACGCCTGGAGACGCGTCTGAAGGAAATCAAACAGCAGCTCGACCCGGCGCGTCTGGAGCAGGAGATCGTGCTGTTCGCGCACAAGTCCGACGTCACCGAGGAGATCGACCGGCTCACGGCGCACTTTGCCGAGATCCGCCGCGTGTTCAGCCAGTCTGGCCCCATCGGCCGGCGCCTCGACTTTCTGATGCAGGAGCTCAATCGCGAAGCCAATACCCTGTCTTCCAAATCCACCGACACGCGCCTGACTAATGTCGCGGTCGAACTCAAGGTGCTGATCGAGCAGGTGCGCGAGCAGGTGCAGAACATCGAATGAAAATTATGGGGGGGGGGAAGACGATAGACAGGATTAACAGGATTTTTCAGGATTTACAGGATTAAAGAAAAATTTGGATATATAAATGAATCCTGATAATCCTGAAAAATCCTGTTAATCCTGTCTATTTTTGGTGATGAATAAGGGCAGACTTTTTATTTTCTCCGCCGCCTCCGGCACCGGCAAGACTAGCCTCGCCAAGGCACTGGTCGAGCGCATGCCGGACTTGGCGTTTTCGGTGTCGCATACCACGCGCGCACCGCGCCCGGGCGAGCAACACGGCGTGCATTACTATTTCGTGAATCCGCCGCAGTTCGACGAGATGGTGGCGGCCGACCGGTTTCTGGAGCACGCCAAGGTGTTCGGCAATTCCTACGGCACCTCGCGTGCCGCGACCGAGAACCTGTTACGCCAGGGCAAGAACATCATCCTCGATATCGACTGGCAGGGCGCGCGCACCATCAAGGAAAAGATGCCGGAGTCGATCGGTATCTTCATCCTGCCGCCCTCGCGCGCGGTGCTGGCGGAACGCCTGACCCACCGCGGCCAGGACGCGCCGGAGGTGATAGAAAAACGCATGCGCGCGGCGGTGTCGGAAATGTGCCATTACCAGGAGTTCGATCACCTGGTAGTCAATGACGATTTCGACGCCGCCTTGAACGATTTGATGGCCATAATCAGCGGGAAAGGCGTGCTCCGGCCGGTCCAGGTGGATATCGAGGCCTTGTTAACCCCGGCGTAGGTGGAAAAAGCCCCCCTATATCAGTAAGATGGAATCAAGCGCTCGTCCCCGAATCCGTCCCCGGTCACTGGTGTGGCGGGCGTGGGCGATGGTCTAAGTTAAACCCTGCGGCATAACCGCGTTTTCCTGTTTGACGATTGAGGTAGAGGCATGGCCCGTATCACAGTAGAAGATTGCTTGGATAATGTAGATAACCGTTTTCAACTGGTGCTGGTCGCCACACGCCGCGCCCGCCAGGTGATCGCGGGGGCGGAACCCTGCGTTCCGCGGGAAAACGACAAACCTACGGTGGTGGCACTGCGCGAAATCGCCGACGGTTTTGTGACCAACGCCATCCTGGAAGAGGAAGCGCCGCAAGCCGTATTTGAGGCCAATGAAAACACAACCGACCAAACCCAGACAGGCGGGACCGACATCAAACCCGTCGCCGGTAAAGAGGGCGGAACCGAAGTCTGAGCCGGCGTCGTTTGTCGGGCAGCGGTTTCAGATCAGCGACCTGTGTGCGCTCCTCGAAACCTATCTGGAACCGCGCGACGTCGCTGACGTCTATCGCGCCTACCTGTTCGGCGCCGAGGCCCACGACGGGCAGCAACGCGTCAGCGGCGAACCTTACATCTACCATCCGATCGAAGTCGCCCGCATCCTCGCGGGCATGCATCTCGACGCCAAGAGCATCACCGCCGCGATTCTGCACGATGTAATCGAGGACACCCCCACGGCCAAGGAGCGCATCGCCGAGGAGTTCGGGGAAGACGTCGCCGCGCTCGTGGACGGCGTTTCCAAAATCACCCGCATCGAATTTCAGTCGCAGGAGGAGGCGCAGGCGGACAATTTCCGCAAGATGCTGCTCGCCATGGCGAGCGATATTCGCGTAATCCTCATCAAGCTCGCCGATCGCCTGCACAACATGCACACCATTGACGCGCTCAGTCCCGAACGCCGGCGCGCGATCGCACGCGAGACCCTGGAAATCTACGCGCCGATCGCCAACCGCCTGGGCGTGCGCCAGTGGGCCATGGAGCTGGGCGACATGGCCTTTGCCGCGCTTTACCCGCTGCGCTATCGCATCATTGACGACGCGGTGCGCAAGCGTCATGGCAACCGCAAGGCGATTGTGGAAAAGATTCGCCAAGCGGTGATCAGCCAGCTTGAGTACGAAGGCCTGCAAGCAGAAGTGATCGGGCGCGAGAAGACGCTTTACAGTATCTACGCGAAAATGGAACAAAAGCATGTGTCATTCGAACATGTTTATGACATTTACGCGTTTCGCGTGATCGTGGATAAAGTGGACACCTGTTATCGCGCGCTCGGCGTGATTCACAATCTCTACAAGCCCATCCCCGGGCGCTTCAAGGATTACATCGCCATCCCCAAGGCTAACGGCTATCAGTCGTTGCATACCTTGGTGTTCGGTCCGTTTGGCGTTTCCATCGAAGTGCAAATCCGCACGCACGAGATGAATCGCGTGGCTGAGGCCGGCGTGGCTTCGCACTGGTTGTACAAGAGCGGTGACCGTGGCGCCGACCCGATGCAACAGCGGGCCTTGTTATGGCTCAAGGACCTGCTCGAAATCCAGCAAAAGGCCGGCAACCCGCGCGAATTTCTCGAGCACCTCAAGGTCGATCTGTTCCCGGACGAGGTTTACGTGTTCACGCCCAACGGCGAGATCAAGAAACTGCCGCGTGAGGCCACGGTCATCGATTTTGCCTACGACGTGCACACCGATGTCGGCAACCGCTGCGTCGGCGCCAAGGTCAACCATCAGCTGGTACCGTTGCGCACCACGCTGCGCAACGGCGATCACGTGGAGATCATTACCGCGGACTGGAGCCGCCCCAATCCCGCCTGGCTCACGTACGTGGTCACCAGCAAGGCCCGCGCCCATATCCGCAATTTCCTGAAGAATCAGAAGATCGAAGAGTCGGCCAAACTCGGCGGACGCATGCTGGAGAAGGCGCTGGAGGATAACGACGCCGATCTGTCGCAGATCACCGAAGAAAATCGTGCGGCGCTGCTCAAATCGCTCAAGCTCAAAACCTGGGGCGATGTGCTGAGCGAAATCGGCCTGGGTAACCGGTTGGCCGCCGTGGTGGCGCGGCAACTCGTGCCGGCGAAACCAGCGGCCGAGAGCGAGGAGGAAAACCGCTTCTTCGGTCTTTTCAAGCGCCGTCCGGCGCGCGACAAAGGTCCGGCACTCGCGATCCGCGGCACCGAGGGTGTCGTGGTGACTTATGCGCGCTGCTGCCGGCCGATTCCGGGCGATCCGATTCTCGGTTTCCTGTCGGCGGGCCGCGGCATCGTGGTGCACACCGAGGATTGTCCGAACGTGGCCAAGTACCGCAAGCACCCGGAACAGTGGATCGACGTGCAGTGGGAACGGGACGTCAAGACCGTGTTCCCGGTGAACATTCGGGTCGAAGTCAAGAACCAGCGCGGCGTGCTGGCGGCGATCGCGGCGGCGATCGCGGAGCATGACGCCAACATCGATACCGTGTCATTCGATGACCGCGATGGCAAGTACACGACCATGGACTTCACGCTGGAAGTGCGTGGCCGGGGACATTTGGCCCAGATCATGCGCCGCGTTCGCGCGCTGGAGTCGGTGGTGAAGATCAACCGCAAGAAAGGCTAATCAATTTCACAGGATTAACAGGATTTTTTAAAAATTAAATACGCAGCCATACATATTGCTATTACAAAATAAAAAATAATCCTGTTAATCCTGTCTATATTATTCTTATCGGAATTTAACGATGAAAAAAGCAACAATCAAAACCGACAAGGCCCCCCAAGCCATCGGTACCTATTCCCAGGCGGTCAAGGTCGGCGATACGGTTTATCTCGCCGGCCAGATTCCGTTGATTCCGGAAACCATGGCGCTGGAAGCGGGTGACATGCGCGCGCAGATCCGGCGCGTGTTTGAAAACCTCGGCGCGGTCGCCAAGGCGTCCGGCGGCGGCCTGCAGGATGTCGTGAAGCTCAACGTGTTTCTCACCGATCTCGCGCATTTTCCGCTGGTGAACGAGATCATGGCGCAGTATTTTCGCGCGCCCTATCCGGCGCGCGCGGCCGTTGGCGTCGCGGCCTTGCCCAAGGGCGCGGCGGTCGAGATGGATGCCGTCATGGTTTTGGAAGAAAAGTCTTCACCGCAAAGACGCCAAGGACGCAAAGAAAAGCGTTTGAGAGTTAAAACCAAAAAATCTTCTTAACAAGCACCGATCTGGTTATTCTGTCTTCTAATTTAATTTAAACCTTTGCGTTCTTTGCGCCTTTGCGGTGAGTTTTGGTATTTATGGATATTGCCTCGCTGCCGGTGACCAGCCTGAAAGGCGTTGGCCCCAAGTTGGCGGAAAAACTCAAACGCCTCGGCCTGCACTCCGTCCAGGACGTCCTGTTTCATCTGCCCTTGCGTTATCAGGACCGCACCCGCCAGTTTCCGATTGGCAGTCTGCGGCCGGGCATGGAGGCCGTGGTCGAAGGCGAGATCGAGCTGGCGGACGTGGTGTACCGCGGCCGGCGCAGTTTGATCTGTCAGGTCAGCGACGGCACCGGACATTTGCAGCTGCGCTTTTTTTATTTCAGTGCCGCACAACAAGCCAACCTCAAGCGCGGACGGCGCCTGCGATTGTTCGGAGAAGTGCGTTTCGGTTCCGCGGGATTCGAAATGATCCATCCCGAGTATGACTTCACCGATGGCGCCCAGGTGCCCAAAGCCGAGGAAAACCTGACGCCGGTGTATCCGGCGACCTCCGGCTTGCATCAGTTGAGCCTGCGCAAGCTCGCGCGCCAGGCGCTGGAAAAGTATCTCGGTAAAATCGAAGAATGGTTGCCGCCGGCGGTGCTGCAGGAACTGCAACTGCCAACGCTCACGGAGGCGTTGGCCCTGGTACATCAACCGCCACCGCATACTTCGGTGGAGTTGCTTGCCCAGGGAAAACACCCCGCGGTACGGCGCCTGGCTTTTGAAGAACTGCTCGCGCATCATTTAAGCTTGAAGCGCTTGCGGACGCGGGTACAAACCGAAAGCGCGCCCGTCGTCGCGGGCGCTGGCCGGTTGATGCAACGCTTGCTCGCGCAGTTGCCGTTTCAGCTCACGCGCGCGCAGCGGCGCGTGCTCGATGAAATTCTCCAGGATCTGCGCCAAGGCCATCCGATGCAGCGCCTGGTACAGGGCGATGTCGGCTCGGGCAAAACCATCGTCGCCGCTTGCGCCAGCCTGAGCGCCATCGAAAGCGGCTTGCAGGTGGCGGTGATGGCGCCGACCGAATTGCTCGCCGATCAGCATCTGCGCAATTTTTCCGGTTGGCTGGAGCCGCTGGGCATCACCGTGGTCGGGCTTTCCGGCAAGCTCAACGGCCGGGCGCGGCAAGGCGCGCTGGCGAATATCGGTTCGGGAAAAGCGGCCATCGCGGTCGGCACCCAGGCGCTGTTTCAGGAAGGTCTGGAATTCGCCGATCTCGGATTAATCGTCGTCGATGAACAACACCGGTTCGGTGTGCATCAGCGGCTCGCCTTGCGCGAGAAGGGCCGCGTGGGCGCGCGCCGCCCGCATCAGCTGATCATGACGGCGACCCCGATTCCGCGCACCTTGGCGCAAAGCCTGTATGCCGATCTCGATGTGTCGGTGATCGATGAGCTGCCGCCCGGGCGCAAGCCCGTCGAAACCGTGGCGATCCCGGCCGCGCGCCGCGCCGAGGTGGTCAGCCGCATCCGCGATGCCTGCACTGCCGGCCGCCAGGCTTATTGGGTCTGCCCCTTGATTGAAGAGTCGGAGACGCTTGCGCTGGAGACCGCGACCGATACCGCGCAGGCCTTGCAGGAGGCATTGCCCGAGTTGCGGATTGCACTGATCCACGGGCGCATGAAGCCGTTGGCAAAGCAAAAAATCATGGCGGCGTTCAAGCACGGTGACATCCAGCTGCTGGTCGCCACCACCGTCATCGAAGTGGGCGTGGATGTGCCCAATGCCTCACTGATGATCGTCGAGAATGCCGAGCGGCTCGGGCTTTCGCAGCTGCATCAGCTGCGCGGGCGCATCGGCCGCGGCAGCGCGGAAAGCCATTGCGTGCTGCTGTATCAAGCGCCGCTGTCGGAGATGGCGCGGGCGCGGCTCGCGGCGCTGCGCGAGACGAGCGACGGTTTTGAAATCGCCCGGCGCGACCTCGAGATGCGCGGCCCGGGCGAGATGCTGGGCACGCGCCAGGCCGGTATGCCGCAGTTCCACATCGCCGATCTGTTGCGCGACCGTGCGCTGCTGCCGCGCGTGCAGCAGGTGGCGGAACTGTTGCTCAAGGAGCATGCCGCGAACGTGGATCCCATCGTGCGCCGCTGGATCGGGGGCGCCGAAATCTATGGCCATGTCTGAAAAGACGCACAGCTACCACGCGCGCGCCAGCATCAGGGTCAAGAAGTCCTCGCGCGTGTCGGCACTGGCCAGAGGTGGAAAAGCCGCCAGCCGGCGAAGGCCAATGATAGAGCCTGAGCGTTCGCTGACCGCCCTGCCTTATTCTGCTACGATTCCGCTCCCTTAAATCGTTTACCCGCTTTTTTCATGTCCACCGTGAGCACGGCGTCACATTGGTGCGCGGAGCCGCTATGGTGTCCGGCGCGACGGCTGAACCGCGCCGGTATCCCGGAGAAATATCTGCCGTGGCTGCTCGACCCCACATCGCTCACGGAGCGCATCGTTAACCGCTGCCACGGGGGTTTTCGCGTGCAGCTGCTCGATCAAAGACGGGCGCGCCCGCTGCGCAACGAGGCGCAGGCGCTCGGAATGCGGCTCGGCAGCCGCGCCATCGTGCGCCAGGTGCGGTTGATGTGCGGCCACACCCCCTGGGTCTATGCGCGCACTATCATTCCGCCGCGCACGTTCGCGAGAAAGTTTCACCGGTTCACGCATCTGGGCGCGCGTTCCCTCGGGACCATGCTGTTTGCCGATCCATCCATGACGCGCGGCGAGGTGGAGGTCGCGTGCCTGACCCCGGTCGATCGATTATATTATCTCGCTACGCGCGATCTGGATGACAAGCCTGAGACGATCTGGGGGCGGCGTTCGTTGTTCCGGATGGGCGGCAAGCCGCTGCTGGTGTGTGAATTTTTTCTGCCTGATATCGCCGAATTTTCGGAATGACGGTGGTAGCGAAGCTCACGGACTATGCGCGGCTGATGCGCCTGCACCGGCCGATCGGCAGCTTGCTGCTGCTCTGGCCGACGCTCTGGGCGCTGTGGATTGCCGGACAGGGACGACCAGGCTGGCACGTTTTCGTGGTGTTTGTGCTCGGTGTGCTGCTGATGCGCTCCGCCGGCTGCGTCATCAACGATTACGCCGACCGGAATTTCGATCCGCATGTGGAACGCACGCGCGACCGGCCGATCGCCGCCGGGCGTGTGCGCCCACGCGCGGCGCTGGCGCTCTTTGCCGCGCTGTGCCTGATGGCGTTTGCCCTGGTGCTCACGCTCAACCGCTTAACTGTCCTGCTAGCTTTCGTCGGCGCGTTCCTGGCCGCGACCTATCCCTTTATCAAGCGTTACACGCACCTGCCGCAGTTCTATCTCGGCATGGCGTTCGGTTGGGGTATTCCCATGGCGTTTGCCGCCCAGACGAACACTATTCCAGCCGTCGGCTGGGTGTTGTTGGCCGCCAATGTGTGCTGGGCGGTGGCCTACGACACCGCCTACGCCATGGTGGACCGGGAAGATGACCGCAGGATCGGCGTGAAATCCACCGCCATCCTGTTCGGACGCTACGACCGCGCCATGGTTTTCCTGTTTCATCTGCTCACGCTGATTCTGCTTGCGATTTCCGGCGCGCTGTCCGGCCTCGGTTTGCGGTATTATGCAGGCTTGGCCGTGGCGCTCGGATTCGCGCTTTATCAGCAGCGCTTGCTCCGCGACCGCGCGCGCGATGATTGTTTTCGTGCATTTCTGAACAACAACTGGTTCGGCGCGGCGGTGTTCGGTGGCTTGCTTCTGAATTATTCTTTATAAGAATTTTCAACGCAAAGACGCAAAGGACGCAAAGAAAAGAGAAATGTTTATTCGCGATTTCATTTTATTCACGCTTCCCTTTGCGCCCTTTGCGCCCTTGCGGTGAGATTTAAAGTTAACATGAAACTCTACGGTTCACTTACTTCACCCTACGTGCGCAAGGCCCGTATCCTGATCCGGGAAAAGGATCTGGCGTGCGAGTTTGTCGTGGCGGATGCCTGGGCCGCGGACAGCCCGATCCCCGCGCTGAATCCGCTTGGCAAGGTGCCAGTGCTCGCGCTCGATAACGGCGACGTATTGTTCGATTCACCGGTCATTATCGAATATCTCGATTCACTCAAGGCGCCGGCACTGCTTCCCGCTTCGGGCGCGGCGCGCTGGGAAATGTTGCGCTGGCAGGCCCTGGCCGACGGCATTCTGGACGCTGTGGTGGATCGACTCCTGGAGTTGCGCCGGCCTGTGGCGCAACAGTCCTCGGACAAGATCCGTCGCCAGGAGGAAAAAGTCGCGCGCTCACACGAATATATTGCGCGCCATCTGAGCAACGGACCCTGGCTGATGTCGGATCGTTTCACGTTGGCGGATCTCGCTATCGGGGTGGCGCTTGAATACACCGACTTCCGCTATCCGCACGCCTGGCGCGGCCGCCATCCGCGGCTCGGATCGTGGCTGGCCGGCATCGGCGCACGCCCGTCGTTCATTGAAACCCTGCCCCCCGGCATGGAAAAGAAATAAACCAAATTCATATACGATTTTGAAACGCAGATAGGGCAGATAATTTTAGAGTGTCGGCTTGACTCACTTCGATCTGCGTTTATCTGCGGTTACCGATTTTAAGCTCCAATATAGGGAATTCCAGACATGACCATCGGCATACTTTTGATCGCGCTGCTCGTCATCCTGATCGGCGCGGAAACTTTTACCAACGCGCTGGAACATCTCGGTGAGCGCCTGAAAATCTCCGAAGGCGTGACCGGTTCTATTTTCGCGGCGGTCGGCACGGCCCTGCCGGAAACCATGGTGCCGATCGTGGCGATTCTCTCGACCGCGGGCACGCAGCAGGTGCGCGAAGAGGTGGGGGTGGGCGCGATTCTCGGCGCGCCGCTCATGCTCTCGACGCTGACCATGTTTTTGATGGCGATCTTTGCCATTCACAAGCGCGGCTGGGCGGATAACTTCCATCCCGAGCGTAGCGGGCTTAAGCGCGATCTCTCGTGGTTCCTGCTGGCGTACGGCCTGAGTACCGTCGCCATCTTCATTCCCCACACATCCATGTGGGTGCGCGCGCTGATCGCCATTTCGCTGGTGCTGGTGTATTTCATCTACCTCATGCTCACGATCCGTGCGTCGGCCAGGCTGGTCGCCGACGGCCATGGCACGTCCGCCGGCGAGCCGTTGTTTCTGGCGCGACTGTTCCGGCGGGTTGGCGTGCCGGAAAACATGTTCACGGTCGTGCTGCAACTCGGCATCGGCCTGACGCTGATCGTTTTCGGCGCGCACGGTTTCGTGCAAGGGGTGGAGCAGCTGTCCGTCTGGCTCGGACTCTCGGCGCTGGTGCTAGCGCTCCTGATCGTGCCGATCGCCACCGAACTGCCGGAAAAGTTGAACAGTATTATCTGGATTCGCAAGCGCAAGGACACGCTCGCCTTCGGCAACATCACGGGCGCGATGGTATTTCAAGGCACGCTTTTGCCGGCACTGGGCATTCTGCTTACGCCCTGGGCGCCGCGCCAGGAAGTGCTCGCCGGCGTGATTCTCACGCTGGTGGCGAGCAGCTATCTGCTGTTCATGATGCGCCGCGGCACCCTGCGTCCGGTGCATCTCTTCTTTAACGGCTTTTGTTATCTGACCTATCTGATTACCGTCCTGGTCTAGCCGGATTCCGCGGCGCGGGGCGGCTGCCATCGCTGGAAGCGCCGGCACTCCCGCCGCTTTGATCGAAGCAGCGCGTCGCGCGTGCCGTTCCGCAGGCAATCGCCTAGAATAGGCCCATGCATTATCAGGGTGGACAGGTGGCGACCAAAACGGAAAAAGACACAACCCCGGCGCGTTACGCGGTGATGGGAAATCCCGTCGCCCACAGCAAGTCGCCGGTCATCCACAAGCAATTCGCCCACCAGTTCGGCCACAACATCGAATACACCGCGTTGTGGGTCGACACCGACGGTTTCGCGGAAGCGCTGGAGCAATTCCGCGCCGCGGGCGGCAAGGGGTTCAACATCACCGTGCCGTTCAAGCTGGAGGCCTTCCGGCGCGCGGATAATCTGAGCGACCGGGCCAAGCTGGCCGGCGCGGTCAACACCATCCGCTTTGAACCCGACGGGAAAATCTTCGGTGACAACACCGATGGCACGGGTCTGGTGCACGACCTCACCAAGAATCTGGGCATTCAGCTGCGCGGCAAAAAAATACTGGTGCTGGGCGCGGGCGGCGCGGTGCGCGGCGTGCTCGGGCCGCTGCTCAAGCAGAATCCCGCCGTGCTCGTCATCGCCAACCGCACGGTGTCCAAGGCGAAGGAACTGGTCAAGGCCTTCGCCCCATTCGGCAAGATCGAGGCCGGCGGTTATGACGACCTTGTCGGCAAGCGCTTCGATGTGGTTATTAATGGCACGAGCGCGAGCCTGAAAGGCGAAGTACCGCCGTTGCCGGTCAACCTGTTTGCCAACAACGCGGTCGCCTACGACATGATGTATGGCGATAAACCCACGCCGTTCCTCGAATGGGCGATGCTGCACGGCGCGGCCACCGCCAGCGACGGCCTCGGCATGCTGGTGGAGCAGGCGGCGGAATCGTATCTGCTGTGGCGCGGCGTGCGGCCGGAGACGAAACACGTGATTGCGGCGTTAAGGAAGGGTGGGTAGCAGAAATAAATTGCAACGGTAACTCGACACCAGGAACGCCAGGAAAGACAACACTAGACAGGATTTACAGGATTAAAACAGGATTAACAGGATTTTTTTTTCCTAAAATCCTTAATCCTGTAAATCCTGAAGAATCTTGTTAATCCTGTCTATTTTTTGTTTGGGATGCTAAATACGATTTTTTGGTTTGGAAAGACCGCCGGATAAAAATCGATTCAGTGCGCGTGTATCGATGGATTTCTTGCGCCTTCTTTTTACCCGGCCGAGCCGCAGGCAACCGCAGGATTTCCGGCTGCCGCGGCGCAGTTCGGTGGTGCGCGCCTGGGCGGTATTCCCGCAATCGCATAGGCATAGCCAGAGGCGGTTGCGGTGGGCATCCAGCCCGCTCGAGCCGATGACAACCAGTCGGCCGTAGCGATTCCCGATGCCCACTCCCTCAAGCATGGGCGCTTCGCTGGAGACGTGCACCGCCAGCCTCTTTAAGGAAAACGACTCGTGTGCGGTAAGGTGCTGAGGATGTCATGTATGTCTCCATTTAAGGACATCTGAGTGAACAACCGACTTTACCAATCGCCGCCGCCAATGCGATAAGAAGGTCGTTGTCTGCCTGGCTCAACGCATTGGCTTGGGTAATGTCGCTCCCGGTTTTGCGGTCTCTGGCGGTTTCTTCGGACCGGCGAGTCGTTCGGCCAATTTGCGAGCCGTCTCGACCTCAGCGGGTGTCAGGCGGCTCTCGAGCTTGGCGCTGCGCTTCGCCGCCAAGACATGGCCCTGCGCCCCCGCCCGCATATACCAGGCCAGCGCGGTGACATTATCCTTGGCGCGGTTGTATCCAAACTCGTACAGTGTGCCCACTTCATATTGCGCGTCGGCGTTGCCCTGCTCCGCCGCCTGTTTGACCAGATCCAGCGTAAGCGTACTGGGCTCATCCGCCCACGGCGCCGGTACCGTTACGAGCAGAATAAACGTTAGCAAGATTCTCTTCACGGACGCCACACTCTCATATGCCCAGGTTCTGTGGACATTTCCGACCCGCCCGCATCCGTGATAAGACACACATGCAAACGTGTATAAGTCGTGTCCACGCTAGACCAGCCGTTTGCCTTCCTGCAACAACCGGGTCAATTCTTCGCTCGCCACGGGCTTGCTGAACAAGAATCCCTGAATCATGTCACAGCCGTAGTGGCGTAAGATATCCAGTTGCTCTTCGGTTTCCACCCCCTCCGCGACGACTTTGAGCTTTTTGGCGCGTGCCAGGGCGACGATGGCCTGAACCAATTCGGCTTGATCGCTGTCCACCGATATATTCTGCACGAACGAACGGTCTATCTTCATGACATCCACCGGCAACCGTTGTCTGGCATCGAGAAAGGGATTGTCCGACGCGCAATCGGCCAGGGCGATGTGTATGCCCAGCGCTCTTAATTCACATAGCGTGGCGTTATATTTTGCTTTTCCCGTGCCAACCAGGTTTTCCGCCGGCACATCGAGTTCGAGCTGCTCGGGCTTCAGTCCGGTTTCCTTCAGCACTTTGCTGACCAGTCCCGCCAGGCCTTTGCGTCGAAGCCGGTAAGGGGAAATATTCACGATAACCCGCATGGGTGGCAAGCCGTCCGCCTCCCAGTGCTGATTTTGCGCACAGGCGGTATGCAGTACCCACTCATCCACGGCATAGATCATTCTGGATCTCTCCAGCGAGGGGATGAAACTGTCCGCCGCCAACAACCCCCGCTGCGGGTGCGCCCAGCGTAACAAAGCCTCTACCCCCGTGATGCACCCACTCGATAAATCGACACGAGGCTGATAGTACAAATGAAGCTCGTTGCGCTCGAGGGCGTGCTCGATCTGGGTTTCCGTCATCCTGATCGCATCGGTATTCTCCGTCATGGTGGCATCGAAAAACTGATAACAATTCCGGCCAGCCTGTTTAGCCCGATACATGGCCTGGTCGGCGTCCTTGAGAAGTCCGTTCAGATCCTTGTCGTCAAACGGGTAAATCGTGATGCCGATACTGGCCGTGATATGAACTTCGTGCCCCTCCAAGCGGAACGACTCATGCATCGCTTCAAGTAATTTCTGCGCCACCATCGAGGCAATGTCGATATGCGGGATACTCTCCAGAATGATCGTGAACTCATCGCCTCCCATCCGCGATACCGTATCTACCTCGCGTAAACAGGAGGTGATTCGCTCCGCCGTCGCTTTGAGCAGTTGATCGCCGGCATGATGTCCAAGATCGTCGTTAACGGTCTTGAAGTGATCCAGGTCCACGTACATGATCGCCACCAGCTTGTCGTCGTTGCCGGCACGCGCCAGGGCGTGATTGGCGCGATCCAGGAATAGCGAGCGCGTCGGCAAACCGGTCAGCGCATCGAAATGCGCGAGATAGATAAGCCTTTGCTCGGCTTGGCGACGATCCATGCCATCACGAACGATCACGATAAACATCGACTGCTTGCCATGTGCGGTTCTGCGCACGATCGATTCAACTTGGAACGTCGCGCCGCCTTTGCGAGCGCCTTGAATTTCTTGGGGGCCGATATCCTTGGCGGGTTCCTGGCCAATACACAGCCCTGGAAACACCAGACTGATGTTGTGCTCGAGTAAGTCGCCTTCCGGGTAACCGAACAGGCGTTCCGCCACGGGGTTGCACATCTTGATCGCGCCACCCGTATCGACGATTAACACGCCATCGCTCATGTTGCCCAGGATGCTCTGAAAAAGTTCCATCATTTCATGTACCGATAGCGGCAACCCGTCCTGTTCACGAAAAACCTTCCAGACTGAACCGACTGTTACATCGAGTCGTTTTGCAACTTGCGATGGCGTGAGACCCTTGCTCCGGAGTTCCAGAACCTTTTCCTTGTCGACCTTTGGGAAGCCATGCATAAATACGCTTGCTCATCTCCTGACCGCTAACTAGATATTCCGGAGGTCACGGTGTGTCGCCCGTTCGCGCTGATTCCGTTGGAGCAGGTCGCGGCTTCAGGATAGGTTTTGGTTTCATCGCCTGATTGAAGATGTAATCGATCGGTTAATTAAATTTCGAATCGACAAACTCAATGCCCATACCGTGTTCCTCAGTGTGCGCTACCCGCCCTTTAATGGATATTTCCTGTGGGCCGCCCTTGAAACGCGTCGGGATAACAGTAACCTCCATGCCAACCGGAAGCTGATCGGGTATCGTCGCCAGCAAAAATATTCCATTATCACTGACGTTGAGCGTGGTGTACGTACGGTTTTCCCCGGTAGCCGATTTAACGGACATCTCCAGCGCCTCCGGGCGTCGATTATTTCCTCTGCGATTTTCTTTCATGACTTTTCCACTAATCACACAAACCTTTTCGCCCTGGGCACAGAAAGCGGTCCAGCACCACGGAACATCCATTCCACCTACGCCTGCCCTTGCTTCTGACATTTTGGTGCAGACATCCGCATGAAATCTGGCGTCTGTACCAAAGGTCGGTGGATTTAACCTGGACGGTCTTCCCGCAATCGCATTGACACCACCAGAGCCGGGCCTGGCGGCTTCCATCCGGCTGGCCCAGAGCAATGACCACCAGTTTCCCGTACCGCGCCCAATAACAATGCTCAGCATACCTAGTACGTTCCTTAACGCCCGAATTATCCCATCTTACGGAGACGCGGACGTCACCGTAGCTGGTTTTAGAGCTTGGTCGATCGATGAGAAGATAATGCTCGGGATCAGAGTATTTTTGGCAAACGCCATGTAGCCCGAGTCCCAGAAGTACAGCTGCATACGCCACATCTCACCGTACTGGATCACTTTTGTTTCTTTGCCGTCGTTGATAACCAGCACTTCCATGGGCATGGCCGGCGCATGGTCCACACCCGGATGCGGGGCGTCTTTGGCCTTGCCTTCGCTGCGGAAGTCGGAGTTGATGCCGATACATTTGTTCTCGGTGTATTCATTGGTGATGCCAAAATAAACGGCATTTGCGCCTACTGGAATCTTGCTCAGCAGACGCCAGCCGGAAGAATCTCCAACCCCTTTGTCCTGACTAGCCGCTAGCGCCCTTTCGACGCGGGCAACCACGGCGGCGAAGTTCTCTGCCTTATCGTTGAAAACTTCGTTCTGGCTTTCCTTCCAGTTGCGGAACTTGGCCATCATCTTGGCCGGGCCGTCGCCGTTGAACTTCTTTAGTGTCTTTTCCGAACGTATCGGTTCGAGTTGCACCTGCACCGCCTTGCCTGGCACCTTCGCAACCACATCGCGGAACTCCTGCGCTACAGCCTTGGCGGCGGCGATCAGCTTGTCGTAGTCCTGGGAGCCGGAATAGAAAACCATGGCATGCGCCACCGGGTTCGTTATATCGATGTGGGTTTTTTTACCCTCGCCGTACTCATACACACCGATACGCAGGATCTGTGCCGAGATGGTATCGGGCGATTCGCCCTTAGCCGCTTCCATATAGGCTGGTGACGTCACGACATAGACGCGGGCCTGCTGAACCTTATCGTTAAAGACCAGATCCCGTTGGGCGCGCAGAGTTAACTTTGACTCCGCCAGCGCTTTATCGAGCGCCGTTGTGGTATCGTTGAATGTTCCGCTCGCCTCCAGAATACGTTCAAAAATCCCATACTCTTCCGCCGCCAAGGCATGGTTTATCCCCATTACCAGGACGAACACCAGGGTAGACAGCCGTGTTAACCGCGACATGTTTTTTGACATTAAAATCTCCTCATTGTTAATGTGCTTGGCTTCATACTGACGTGGTGCCCCCATTACTCCTATTTTTGAACCTGAGAAACAGTAAACGCAGAATTAACGCCAAGCCTGTAAAATAAAGCGCTTGGGCGATTAAATAGATTTCCGTGCTCATGGGACTGGACATCGCTTCCACCCCGGTTACGCCGGCGTAAATCATACCTGTCAGGGTGAGCATGCCTCCGATCACGGTCCATAGTGTATTGCGTCTATGGTCCAGCATGATGAGTTCCCCAAGCAAGGTTAGAGGCGCGCCGCACACCACACCAACACTCAACGCCATGCAGCATGAATCCACCACCAGCTCTTGGCACCAGAACGGTTTCATTTTCTTTGGGCCGGATCCATTTCGACCTTATTCATTTCATGACGCCACAGCGGGCCCTTTGCTTATCGGTGTAGGTCAGATCGCGCTTGGCGTGCCGCGTCAGCCTGCTTCGAGGAATACGCGAGTTGGATTGGGCGCGAGTCATCATGAGGTGCTGCTCCTGGATTGAAACAGCAGAAGGAATAGGAACGTCATCACGGTGCCGTAAAAAATCTGTAGGATAAAATACATTATCGTGGCGGCGGTGCTGGCAAATACACTATGGCCGGTGACGGTGCTGTAGGCGACAACCGGAGCGGCGAGCAGCAGCCCAACGGCATACAGCCATGCCGAACCGTTCCGGCTGATGGAAAACAGCAACTCGCCCAACAGGGTCAGCGGAACACAGGCCATCACGCCTATGCTTATTGCCTGCCAAATGAGCTGGTTATCATTCATTTAAGCGGCCCCATTTCACCGGCCTGCCGTCATCGACCCTAAGCTTGTACAGGACCTGAGAAACCGCCCCGTGCGTCACTCCCAGCCGCCGCGCGATCTGGACGTTCGACAATCCCTGGCGCATGAGCGTCAGCACCCGGGAGGGATCGAGTTTCCGGTATTGGCCGTGCATGGATTCTTGTTGTGCGGGAGTTAATCGTTTATCGGTTTGGCGCGGGTGGTTTTCGTGCCCGTGGTTCGTGTATTGTTTCCCGCGTGCAATCTTTCAACGCGCGCTTGTACCCGCTGCGGGGCTTCACCGGCTGATATCGATCGGGAAAAAGTTTCTCGAGTGACACCCCGATGATATCGGACACGCGTTTTTCGACGCGGGCGCTGATATATTTGCGTTTCAGTACCTGTTGCACGGATTGCGGTCCGAACAATCCCAGCTCCACGGCCACCCGCGTGAGGGTGTAGCCTTTTTTGGCCAGCGCATGTTTCATGTCCAGATAATCCATTCTTGTTCTTCCCTGTGTTAGGATTTAGCTGAAGAAATTCAGCATTACTTTTTCATGGCATTGTCAAGAGAGCATGGTGCAAAAAATTACACCTGTCAATACCGGTAGTGTAAAAAAATCATCTCCGGGGCGGTTGAAGGAAGAACGCACGCGGCTCGGCCTGAGCCAGTCGGCGCTCGCCGCGTCGCTGGGGGTGACCAAGTGGACCGTGATCAACTATGAAAGACCGGGTGCCCGCGGCACGCCGATCCCGGCGGACCTGCTGTCCACCTGCGCCCGGCTGGGCATGGACGTGCAGTACATTCTCACCGGTGTGCCGTCCACGAACCTGAACCGGGTGGCGGAGGAGGCCGGGGCCTACCGGGTGGAGCGCAAGGGGTCCGCCGTGCTGTCCAAGGAAGAGCAACGACTGTTGGATAAATACCGCCGCCTCAAGCCGCAGCAACGCTCACACGCGCAGGCGATCGTCGCCACCCTGGTTTCGACGGAGCGGGCGGGGACCAGCAAACCGGCACGGCGGAAGCCACGGGCAAAACGCTGAGACGGATGGGCGCCGTTACTTCAGATAATCGTTTTTCAGCTTTACGTAATGCTCCGCGGAGTAATCAAACCAGGCATTTTCTTCCTCAGTCAATTCGCGCACGCGCCTGGCCGGCCGACCTATCCAGAGATAGCCGCCCTCGAGTTCCTTGCCTTCGGTGACCAGGCTGCCGGCGCCGAGAAACACGCCGCTACGGAGAATCGCGCCATCGAGGATGGACGATCCCATGCCGATCAGGCAGCGCGATTCGACGGTGCAACCGTGAATGATGCACTGATGGCCGATGGTGACATCGTCGCCGACCACCACCGCCCAGCCTCCCGGCACGCCCTCGTAATCATGCGTGCCGTGGAGGATGCTGCCGTCCTGGATGTTGGTGCGCGCGCCGATGCGGACGTAATTCACGTCGCCGCGCACCGAGCACATCGGCCAGATGGACGTGTCCTCGCCGACGACGACATCGCCGATGACGGTCGCCGCCGCGTCGATGTAAACCCGGGGCCCGATCGTGGGCAGGATGTTCTTGTAGGGACGAATGGCCATGGAAATCTGAAAATAGACAGGATTAACAGGAAAATTATAAAAAATGAAATTTTACAAGAACTCCTAACAAAAAGGAAAAATTAGACAGGACTAAATAGGATCAAGAGAATTTCTTGCCCCTAAAATCCTTAATCCTGTAAATCCTGAAAAATCCTGTTAATCCTGTGAAATTCAATTATTGTTATGCCATCCACGCCAGCGGCGGTTCGTCGAGCGCCGCGGCCTGTTGCTTGAGCGCGAGCACCTGCTCCTCCCAGTAGCGCCGCGTATTGAACCAGGGAAAGTTGCGCGGGAACGCGGGATCGTCCCAGCGCTCCGCGAGCCAGGCCATGTAGCGCAGCATCCGCAGCGTGCGCAGCGGTTCGATCAGGCGCAGTTCGGCGGGATTGAATTCCATGAACTCGCCGTAGCCGGACAGCACGTCGGCCAGCTGCAGCTCCATTTCCTCGCGCTCGCCGGAAAGCAGCATCCACAAATCCTGAACCGCCGGCCCCGTGAGGCAGTCGTCAAAATCGACGAGGTGCGGACCGGTGCCGGTCCACAGGATATTGCCGAGATGGCAGTCGCCGTGCAGGCGTATCCAGGCGGCATCGCCGGCGGCGCGAAACGCAGCTTCAACGGGTGGAAAAAGATATTCCGTGATGGCGAAAAAGGACGCGCGCAATTCCTCCGGCACGGTATCGTGCTCTTTCAGATAGCGCACCGACCGGTGGCCGAATTCCTCGATGCCGAGGCGCGCGCGGTAGCGGAACGGCTCGGCCGCCCCCAGCCGGTGCAGCCGGCCGAGGTAGCGCCCGAGCAGGGCACGGTCCTCGCGTGAGTTCAGTTCCGGCGCGCGCCCCGGCTGCCACGGAAAGACGGCAAAACGAAAACCGCCATAATGATTGAGCGTGGCGCCATCGCGGCGCGCCAGCGGCGCCACGGCGGGGATTTCATGCTCGGCCAGTTGTTGCGCGAAGCCGTGTTCTTCGAGGATCGCGGCTTCCTCCCAGCGACCGGGGCGGTAGAACTTGGCCACCAGCGGACCGTCTTCCTCGGTATCCACACGGTAAACACGGTTTTCGTAGCTGTTGAGCGCAAGCAGACCCCCGGTACAGCGTGGACCATAGGTTTCTACGGCCTCGAGGATGATCTCGGGCGTCAGCGCGTCGTACGGATGCGTCGGCGAATGGGGAGCGGGAGCGGTCATCTGGGTGGCACGTTATAATAGATCGGCATGGAAAACACCCCTCTTACTACCAACCCGTTACTCGATCTCACACAGACCCCCCGTTTTGGCGCCATTCTTCCGGAACACATCGGCCCGGCGCTGGATCGGGTGTTGGCGGAAAACCGCGGCGCATTGGAACAGTTGTTGGCGCCGGGCGGCCGCTACACATGGGCCAACTTCGCCCAGCCGATCGAGGACATGCGCGAACGCTTGAGCCGCCTGTGGTCGCCGGTGTCGCACCTGCACGCGGTCATGGACAGCGAACCGTTGCGCGCGGCGTACAATGCCGGCCTGCCGGAGATTACCAATTATTTTACCGAGCTGGCTCAGGACGAACGGCTGTACGCCGGTTACCGGTCGATCGCGGCGAGTCCGGAATTTGCAACACTGACCCAGGCGCAAAAAAAGATCATCGAAAACACGCTGCGTGATTTTCGTCTCGCCGGCGCCGAGCTGGCGCCGCAGGAAAAGGCGCGCTTCAAGGCCGTGCAGCAGGAGATCGCGGCGCTCGCCAGCAAGTTCACGGAAAACGTGCTCGACGCCACCCAGGCCTGGGACTTGCGCCTCACCGACGCGCCGGATCTGACCGGCCTTCCCGAGACCGCGCGCGCGATGGCGCAACAGGATGCGCGCGAAAAAAATCTGCCAGGGTGGCGTTTCACTCTCGAAGCGCCGTCGTACATCGGCTTTATGACTTATGCCGACAACCGCGCGCTGCGCCGCCGAATGTACGAGGCCTATGTCACACGCGCCAGCGACCAAGGACCGACGGCCGGAAAATGGGACAACAGCGAACTGATCGTGCGTGTGCTCAAGTTGCGGCGTGCGGCGGCGCAGCTGCTCGGGTTTGCCAGTTACGCCGAGTATGCGCTGCAAACGCGCATGGCCAAGACCGTCCCCGAGGTAATGAATTTTCTGAACGACCTCGCGCGACGCGCCAAGCCCGCGGCGCAGAAGGATTTCGCTGAACTCAAACGCTTCGCCCGCGAGGCCCATGGCGTGGAGCCGCTCGAGGCCTGGGACATCGCGTATTACTCCGAGAAGCTCCAGCAGGCGCGATACGATTTTTCACAGGAAGACGTGCGTCCTTATTTCCCGGAGACCCAGGTTGTGCCCGGGCTGTTCGAAGTGGTCGAGCGGCTGTATGGCCTGAAGATTACTCAAGTAACAGCTATCGAGGTATGGCATCCGGACGTGCGTTTCTACGAAATCCGCGACGGCACGGGCGAAGTGCGCGGGCGGTTTTACATGGATCTGTACGCGCGTACCGGCAAGCGCGGCGGCGCCTGGATGGATGAATGCATCAACCGCAAGCGCACCGCTGCCGGCGTGCAGGTACCGGTCGCGTATCTGGTGTGCAATTTCTCGCCGCCGGTCGCCGGTCGTCCGGCGCTTTTTACCCACGACGAGGTGACCACTTTGTTTCACGAATTCGGGCACGGCCTGCATCACATGCTCACCCGGGTGGACTACGTGGGTGTCGCCGGGATCAATGGGGTGGCCTGGGACGCGGTCGAGCTGCCGAGCCAATTCATGGAGAACTGGTGCTGGGAGCGCGCGGCGCTCGATCTTATTTCCGGGCATTATCAGACAGGCGAGAAGATTCCTGAGAGCCTTTATGGAAAGATGACCGCCGCCAGGAATTTCCAGTCCGGGATGCAGTTCGTGCGCCAACTGGAATTTTCCCTGTTCGATATGCGGCTGCACGGCCATTACGATCCGGAGGGCGGAACGACCGTACAACAGGTGCTGGAGCAGGTGCGAGCGGAAGTGGCCGTGATCATGCCGCCCGCCTTTAACCGTTTTCAGAACGGTTTCTCGCATATCTTTGCTGGTGGCTATGCCGCCGGCTACTACAGTTATAAGTGGGCCGAAGTGCTGTCGGCGGATGCCTTCAGCAAATTCGAGGAAAACGGTGTCTTCGATCGTGCCACCGGCCTGCAATTTCTGCAGAATATTCTCGAGCAAGGCGGGTCGCGCGAGCCGATGGAACTGTTCGTGCAGTTCCGCGGCCGCACACCGAAGATCGATGCGCTGCTGCGGCATTCCGGATTGGCCGCCTAAGGGAAAAACCGTGACAAAAAATCTGTGTGCCGTGTTAATTCTGACGCTGTGGGGCATGGTTTCCGCCGCCCAGGCGGAAACGGTTTATGTCGCCGAGCGGATTCGTATCGGCATGCGCGCCGAGGTGGTGGAAACCAGTGCCGTGGTGAAAACCATCGAAACCGGTGTACCGCTGGAGGTGGTCGAGCGCTTCGATCGTTTCGTGCACGTGCGTGACCCACAGGGAACCGAGGGCTGGCTGGAGGCACGTTTTCTCACACCCGATCCTCCCACCCGTTTGCAGCTGGCGAAACTCCAGGAGGAGTTGACGAAGAATCGTGGGCCGACGGCCGAGACCCTGGCGCAGCTCAAAAAAGCCCAAGCCACCGTGGCCGAACAGGCGCTAAAAATTAAGGCACTTGAGAAAGAGGTCGCGGATAAATCGTCGGCGCCGCCCGCGGCGGCCCCGGCGCCAGCCGCCCCGGCTAGCGCGCCGCCGGTCGGCAAAATATCCAAGGGCGCCGGATTTGGCTTTGGCTACCTGTGGCTGGTTATTTCTTTTGCTATGCTGGGAATTGGATTCGCCGCCGGCGTGAAATGGTTGCGCGAATCGATACGCAAACGATCGGGTGGCATGTATCTGAGGATTTGACTCATGGGACGGATCAACCAATTGCTTGTCATGGTGCTGGCGCTGATCGGATTCTCCGCGGCGCCGGCGGACACCTTGTACAAATGGGTCGACAGCCAGGGCCGGGTGTCGTATCACGATCAGCCGCCGCCGGAGGGCGCCGGCTACCGTGTCGAACAGAAAGTTCTGGGTGAAAGCAAGAAGCCATTGGAAGACGAGACACTGGCCAAGATCGTCGAGAAATATCCGGTGGTTCTTTACTCCGTGCCCGTTTGCGGCTCCTGCGATCTGGCGCGTCTCTACCTGGAAAAGCGCAAGATCCCATTCACGGATAAAAATCTGGAAAACAACCCGGAACTGCAACAGACTCTCAAGAAAAAAATCGGATCCTTGTCGGCTCCCGTCATTATGATTGGCGAAAAAGTCATGAAGGGCTATGTGGAATCTCTTTTGGAAGGAGAACTTGACGATGCCGGTTATCCGAAAATCGAAAAACCAGAGTCCGCCAAAGGCGCTGATCGGGAGAAAGACAATTCGTCCGCCTCGGACGATACCGGCAAGCCGTCAACCCGCCGCGATTACTGAACCGGCCGCTTCCGCGAATGCAGATGGAGTTTTTTGTCTGATTACTTACTTGTCGTCCCATTGCTCCTCAGCCTGCTCACCTTCTTTTTCCACATTGTCCGCTTCGTCTTCCCAACTGTATTTTTTTTCCGGCGGGGCGGGATCGTAGGTTTTGAATAAGATCGCCAAGACGAAGCCGATAGCCGCGCCGAAGAAATGCGTTTCGTAGGAAACTTGCGGGTCGCCGGGAAAGACTCCCCAGATCGTGCCGCCGTAAAGGAAAGACACGATGAGAGCGAGCGCGATGGCGCGCTTATCCCAACGCAGCACACCGATAGTGAATACAAAGAGCATCATGCCCAGGGTCAGGCCGCTGGCTCCGATATGATAGGCACCGCGGGCGAATAGCCAGACGCCGATACCCGGACCCAGATAGGCGATGGGGATGACGATTTTTGCCGATCGCGGATAACCGTACAGCAGCGCCGTGCCAAGAATGATAATCGGCGCGGTGTTGGCGAACACGTGGGACAGCGAACCGTGAATCAGCGGTGCCCAAAGAATGCCCGCCAGCCCGCTGGCCCGCAGGGGATAGACACCGTACGGAGCCAGGTCCAGACCAAACTTGATCTCGACGAGCTTGATCAGCCATAGAACCGTCGCCAAGGACGCCGCGATAAAAAAGGATCGGCGAAGCCGCCGCGTGTCATGCTCTG
>JAUSDQ010000238.1 GCA_030650525.1 Sulfuricaulis sp. | reverse complement strand
GTGCTGGCTGCTCGATACCCACCACCGTCTTCGCTCGCATCGTCGTTCTCCTTCGCAGAAAAAGAGAAAGACCATGCCCGATCCAGGCACCTCATTTCAAGACGGGATTTGGGGACGCTTACGGAACAAGCACGACCTTTGTGCTGTACGACGTTCAATCGCTGAGACGCGAGGGAGACTATTGGGAGCATCCTGACGATGGCGTTGATATCGCAGTGTTTCGATCCCCGCACTACGGCGAGACGAAATATGTCGCGCTTCCGCGCGACTTGATTGCAACCCGTGACACGTTAAGGGAAGAAGATATCGCCCAAGGAGACCGTATCGTCTTTCCCGCCCTTCTAGTTAATTTCGTAGGCAGCGCTCGAAACGTAAGCGTCCCCAAATCCCGTCTTGAAATGAGGTGCCTGGATCGGGCATGGTCTTTCTCTTTTTCTGCGAAGGAGAACGACGATGCGAGCGAAGACGGTGGTGGGTATCGAGCAGCCAGCACGGCTGAAAGGGCGCAAGTCTCAAGGTGCGCGGCGCAATGCAGCGCAGTGGGCGAAGATCATCGAGGCGCAGCGCCAGTCGGATCGGACGGTGGTGGAGTTCTGCCGGCGGCGGCGGATTGCCAAGGCCACATTCTGGTACTGGCGCAAGCGGCTGGTGAGGGCTGCGAATCCGGAACGGGGCGCGCAGCGCTTTCTTGCGGTGCCGATCGTGGCGCCGGCCGGGGCGCACATCGAGGTGGAATTGGGCACGCTGCGCCTGCGGCTTGAGGGTCTGGCGGCCGCGCGGGTCATCGAGGCGATTGTGGGGCGCATTGATACCGGAGCGCAGCGGTGATTCTTGCCTCGTCGGTGCGCGCCTACGTGTGTGTCGAGCCCACTGACATGAGAAAGCAAATTGATGGCCTTGCACAAATGGTGGAGTCGGTGTTTGCCGCCGATGTGTTTGGTGGACAGGTGTTCGTGTTCCTGGGCAAGCGGCGTAACAAGGTGAAGCTGTTGTGGTGGGATCGTCACGGTTTCTTTCTACTCTATAAGCGGCTCGAGCGCGGGCGCTTTCCGCGGCCCGAGGAGCTGGCGCGAGGCGGCCTGTCGATGGGCGAACTGATGGCGTTTCTCGAAGGCATTGACCTGTCACACGCGCGGCGTCTACCCACGGTGCACGCATCGCGCGTGGCGTAATTGATCCGAGGTAATTCCGCTCCATTTTTTGTCAACCTGTAGGCATGCCAATTCGTTAATTCTGCATGCACTCTTTTGCCGCCCTCGACATCGAGAAACTGCCCCGTGATGTTGATGCACTTCTGGGCGTAATCACCGATCTGCATACCCAATACGCTACGATTCTGGAATCCATGCATCAGCAGTTGCAGAATTTACGCCGCCTGCATTTCGGTGCGACGAGCGAGAAGCTCTCGGGTCAGCCAGAATTGTTTCAAGAGACCCATGAGCTGCCGGTCCCGCCGCAAGAACCGATCACCATCACCTATACCCGCCAACGCCGCGGTCGTCCGTCGCTGCCGAAGAACTTGCCGCGTGAGCGCGTGGACTATGATCTGTCGGATGCCGAGAAAGCTGAATTTGATGCGCTGGAGAGAATCGGCGAAGAAATCTCCGAGACGCTTGAGTACACGCCGGCGAAGCTGATCGTGATCGAGCATGTGCGGGCGAAATACGCGTGCCGCAAGGACGGGGAGTCGACGATCCGCACCGCCTTCGCGCAACCCTCGCCGCTGCCCAAGACCAATGCCGGTGCGGGGCTGCTGGCGCAAATCCTGGTGTCGACCTTTGCCGATCATCTGCCGCTCAATCGCCAGGAGATGATTTTTAAGCGCCATGGGGTGGATTTGCCGCGCTCGACGCTGTGCGAATGGAAGCTCGCCTCCGGCGAATTGCTCGCGGTATTGCGCACGCCGCTGATCGCGCACACGCTTGCCGCACCGAGGCTGCACACCGATGACACGACGATGCCGTTGATTGAGGGCGGACGCGGGTGCACCAAGACCGCGCGCTTGTGGGGCTATCTGGGTGCCGGAGCACGCCAGAACGAGGCTGGCGAATGGGTGGAGCATGCCCCTTCGGTGGTATTCGAGTTCACCGAGTCCCGCGAGTCGAAGCACCCGATAAAATTCCTCAAAGATTACCAAGGCTATCTGCAGGCGGACGCGTACTCGGGCTACGATATCTTGTACCGCAGCGGACGCATCATTGAAGTGGGATGCTTCGCTCATTGCAGGCGCAAATTCTTCGAAATCGCCAAGACGCAGAAGACCCCCGGCCTTGCCGCCCAGGCCGTTGCCTGGATTGCCAAGCTCTACCGGATCGAGTCGGCGATCCGCGGCCGGCCGCCGGACGAGAAGCTGGCCGTGCGACAGACCGAATCCGTGCCGGTGCTGTCGGACTTCAAGGTGTGGCTGGAGGGACACTATCCGAAGCTTCTGCCGCAGGGGCCGCTGGGCCTGGCCTTCGGCTATGCGTTGAAGAACTGGCGCGCCCTGACTCGCTATACCGAGAATGGCGTGCTCGTGCCTGACAACAATCTGCTGGAGTCGGCGATACGTCCCATCGCGATGGGACGCAAGGCCTACCTGTTCGCAGCCTCCGAACGCGGCGGTCATGTTTCTGCCACCCTGTATTCGCTGGTGGGCACCTGCAAGCTCAACTGCATCGAGCCCTACGCGTATCTCAAGGATGTGCTGCAACGGCTGCCTTCGTATCCGGTCAACCGCCTGGCCGAACTGCTGCCGTTTAACTGGAAGCCCGCCGTCGCCTGATCGCCGTTGATCGGCGATATGATTGGGGGAATGGAGATGCCCCCCAAAGAGGCTCCGATACGAACCGCGCGTACCGGCATGGATTTGCATGACCTGATGAGCGAGTTGCGGCAGGCGCCGGATCTCGATCTGCTGCGCCTGCGAACCGCCATTGATCACCTGCTTCAGAGTCCGAGCCGCATCCTGGCCGTGCGTCAACACTTGCACCTCGGCCAGGAAGTCCACTTCTGGAACTTGCGCGACAATCGGATGCAGCATGGACGCATCACCAAGTTCAAGTCCGATCAGCTCCTGATACTGGCTGAGAGCCCGTCCCAGTACTGGTGGGTGTCGTATGCGGCGATCCAGCTTGACCCGGGCCACGCCCCATTACCGGAGTCGCCAAGGCCGCTGGGGCGCGCTGACTTTGCGCCCGGCGACACGGTGACCTTCGAAGGGCGTGATCTCATCCAGCGTCTGGGCAGCATCGTTCGGCTGAACCAGAAAACCGCCACGGTGTCCTGCGACGGCCAGGAGTGGCGCGTCTCCTTCGCGCT
>JAUSDQ010000233.1 GCA_030650525.1 Sulfuricaulis sp. | reverse complement strand
AACGGATGCTCGGCTACACGGCCGCCGAGGTGATGAACAAGATCACGCCGGCCGACATTTCCGATCCGCAGGAAGTCGTCGCCCGCGCCAAAGCGCTCAGCGTCGAGCTGAACACCCCGATTACGCCGGGCTTCGAGGCCTTGGTGTTCAAGGCCTCACGCGGCATCGAGGACATCTACGAGCTGACCTACATCCGCAAGGACAGAAGCCGCTTCCCGGCGGTGGTGTCCGTCACGGCACTGCGCGACGCCCAAAACGCCATCATTGGCTATCTGCTGATCGGCACCGATAACACCGCGCGCAAGCAGGTCGAAGAGGAGCGGCAGAAGCTCGATCAGCGGCTGCGCGACCAGCACTTCTACACGCGCTCGCTCATCGAATCCAACATCGACGCACTAATGACCACCGATCCACGCGGCATCATCACCGATGTCAACAAGCAGACGGAGGCGCTGACCGGGTGCACGCGCGACGAACTGATCGGCGCGCCGTTCAAGAACTACTTCACCGATTCGGGCCATGCGCAAGCGAGCATCAACCGCGTGCTGAGCGAAGGCAAGGTCACCAACTACGAGCTCACCGCGCGCGCCAGAGATGGCACCCTCACCGTGGTGTCCTACAACGCGACCACCTTCTACGACCGGGATCGGAAGCTGCAAGGAGTGGTCGCCGCCGCGCGCGACGTCACGGAGCGAAAACGCTTCGAGCAGGCGCTCCAAAAGTCGAACGTCGAGCTGGAAAGCGCCAAGGTCGTGGCGGACAGTGCCAAGGTCGTGGCGGATAAAGCCAACCTCGCCAAATCAGATTTCCTATCCAGCATGAGCCATGAGCTGCGCAGCCCGCTCAACGCGATCCTCGGTTTCGCGCAACTGATGGAGTCGGCCGTCCCATCGCCGACGGCCGCCCAGTCGGCACGCATTGCCCAGATTCTCCAAGCGGGATGGCATCTGCTGAAGCTGATCAACGAAATCCTCGATCTCGCGGTTATCGAGTCCGGACAGGTGTTTCTGTCGATGGAGTCGGTGGCACTGGCCACGGTTATGGCCGAATGCCAGTCCATGATGGAGCCGCAGGCGCAACAGCGTGGCATCCACGTGACCTTTCCCCGGTTCGACGATCCCATCTTTGTCCGAGCCGATCGGACCCGCTTGAAGCAGATTGTCATCAACCTGCTTTCCAACGCGATCAAGTACAACAAGGCGCAGGGAACGGTGGTCGTGGACTGCACGGTGAGCGCCCCGGAACGCATTCGCATCGGCTTCACGGACACCGGCGACGGATTGGCGCCGGACAAGCTGGCGCAGCTCTTCCAGCCGTTCAATCGGCTCGGCCAAGAGGCTGGCGGCGTGGCTGGCACGGGCATCGGCCTGATCGTGACCAAGCGGTTGACCGAGATGATGGGGGGCGTCCTCGGCGTGGAAAGCACGCCCGGGACGGGAAGCGTGTTCTGGTGCGAACTGAACTCGACTGCGGCGCCCCAACTTAAGATCCAAAGTGGCGAAGCCAAAGCCTTTGTCCGACCACAATTGCAGGCCGGCACGCCACCGCGCACCCTGCTCTATGTCGAGGACAACCCAGCGAACATGGAGCTGGTCGAGCAACTCATCGCGCGGTGTCCGGACATACGGATGATGACCGCGGTGTCCGGGATTCTCGGCATCGAGCTCGCCCGCACCGCTCAGCCGACGGTAATCCTGATGGACATCAACCTGCCTGGCATCAGTGGCATCCAAGCTTTGAAAACCCTGAGCGAAGACCCGCTCACGGCACACATTCCCGTCGTGGCCCTGAGCGCCAATGCCATGGCACGCGACATCGCGAATGGTTTGGAAGCAGGATTCTTTCGCTATCTTACCAAACCAATTAAGGTCAAAGAGTTCATGGACACGCTGCACGCGGCATTGGAATTTGCAGAAAAACCGGATGGTCCGAGCACATAGTACAGTACAAAATGCCATGATCAGTTCATCGGACATTCTCAAGGCCAGCATCCTGATCGTTGACGATCAGGAGGCCAATGTCTCTCTGCTGGAGCAAACGTTGCGCAATGCTGGCTACGTTTCCATAACGTCTACGATGGATCCGCGCGAGGTCTGCGAACTTCACCGCAAGAACCGCTACGACTTGATCCTGCTCGATCTTCAGATGCCCGGCATGGACGGATTCCAAGTGATGGAGGGCCTCAAGGAAATCGAAACCGACGGCTATCTTCCTGTTCTCGTGATAACCGCCGAACCGGGGCACAAGCTGCACGCGCTGAAAGCCGGAGCGAAGGATTTCGTCAGCAAACCGTTCGATCTCGGAGAGATATTGATCCGAGTTTACAACATGCTCGAAGTCCGCCTGCTGCATTTGGAAATCAAAAGGCATCATAGTGAAGTCGAAGAACGCGTGGCACAACGTACGGCTGAATTGGAGGAATCGAACAAGGAATTGGAGGCCTTCTCCTACTCGGTATCGCATGATCTACGCGCGCCGTTGCGCGCCCTGGATGGATTTTCGCAGGCCATCCTGGATGACTTCGGGCCGCAATTGCCCGACGAAGGCCAGCGTTATTTGAAGGCAATCCGTTATTCGGCGCTACAGATGAGTGCGTTAATTGACGCTTTGCTGGAGTTTTCGCGGTTCAACCGTC
>JAUSDQ010000218.1 GCA_030650525.1 Sulfuricaulis sp. | reverse complement strand
TGCGCGCAAACTCGATGACGGCGACTTGCATGCCCAGACAAATACCGAGATAGGGAATGCCTTTGGTGCGCGCGAAGTTGACCGCCTTGATCTTGCCTTCAATGCCGCGCTCGCCGAAACCACCCGGCACCAGAATGGCATCCACGTCCTCGAGCGGCGCCGTGCCCTGGCTGTCGATCTGCTCGGAATCCACATACCGGATATTAATGCGTGTCAGCGTCTGGATACCGGCATGTTTCAACGCCTCGGACAATGACTTGTAGGACTCCGTGAGATGCACGTATTTGCCTACCATGGCCACCGTGATTTCGCCGTTCGGGTGCTCCATGGCGTGGACCACCTTGTCCCATTCCGTTAAATTGGCCTTGCGCGCATTCAGACGCAACTTCTCCACCACGATTTCATCCAATCCCTGTTCTTGCAGCAAGCGCGGTATCTTGTAGATGTTGTCGACGTCGATGGCGGAAATGACCGCGCGCGTCGGCACATTGGTAAACAGCGCGATCTTGCGTCGATCGTCCTCCGGCAGCGGCCGCTCCGCGCGGCATAATAGAATGTCCGGCTGAATACCGAGCGAGAGCAGCTCCTTGACGGAGTGCTGGGTGGGTTTGGTTTTGAGCTCGCCCGCGGCCGCGATGTACGGGACCAGCGTCAGATGGAGGTACACGACATTGCTCGGCCCCTGCTCCACGCCCATCTGCCGGATCGCTTCCAGGAACGGCTGCGATTCGATATCGCCCACGGTTCCGCCGATCTCGACCAGGGCCACGTCGGCGTTATTGGTGCCCTGCTGAATGCAGCACTTGATCTCGTCGGTGATATGCGGGATTACCTGCACCGTCGCGCCCAAATAGTCTCCGCGGCGCTCCTTGCGAATGACATTTTCATAAATCTTGCCGGTGGTGAAGTTGTTGCGCTTGGTCATGGTGGTGCGCACAAAGCGCTCATAGTGACCCAGATCGAGATCGGTTTCGGCCCCGTCCTGGGTCACGTAAACCTCGCCGTGCTGAAACGGGCTCATGGTGCCCGGATCGACATTAATATAGGGATCAAGCTTGAGGAGGGTAACCTTGAGGCCGCGCGACTCGAGGATGGTCGCGAGCGAGGCGGAGGCGATTCCCTTGCCCAGAGAGGACACTACACCGCCGGTCACAAAAACAAATTTTGTCATTTCACCCCGTTTAGCAGGAGTTGGGTACTGCTGCAGAACGGAAACACAAGCTACCAGATAGCCGCTATTTTCACAACTGATTTATTTGAAAATGCAATTTCAACCATCATGGATGCGTAGGATTTATGCTTGAAAAATAGACAGGATTCACAGGATTTTTCAGGATTTACAAGATTAAAACCAAAGATTCCTAAAGTAATCCTGTTAATCCTGAAAAATCCTGTTAATCATGTCCATTCTTTCCTTTTATTTCAATTCGCTGAATTCCGTTGCGAATTCAAGTCGCAACTTCCACGCCGGCTCGCCAGCGTGCGCCGCGTACGGTTCGCACACCCAGCGATCGCCAATAGCGGCCAGATCGCCGTTGACGTAAACCAGCGGCAGACGGCTGCGCTCCCAGGGCGGGACGCCGGCCTGCTGCAATAATTTTTTCAGCTTGTGACGATGTGCCCGACCGGGCAGCCGGCAGACTTCCCCGCCCTGACGCAGACCGACGGTCAGCGTCGATTTCCCGATACGTTCCTGTGACAGGCCATCTCCCAGCGCCGCTTCGGCGCGCAACAGACCGACGCCGGGAATATTCAGCGGTCCGGCCGGGTTCCAGGACAGGCTCAAGGCTGAATCCGTGGCACCGCATGGTCTTAGCGCCACCAGTTCATCGCGATAGCGGCATACCTCCGCCTCCGGCCAGTGGACCGCCGCGTAGCGCGAGCGCGGTTCTGTCGCGACCTGCGCCAGGACATGATCGAGATGCAGCGCCGAAGGCGCCTGAAACCCCTGCCTGTGCAGCCAGTAACGGACAAGGTTGCGCTGCCGGGGCGGTGGCAGTTTCCGCAATTCGGTCACGGATAACGCGGAATGGCCTGGCACGCGGCAGGCATGCCCATCGGTCTCAGCCAGGAAATCGAGCAAGCCCGCGGCCTCCGCCGCCAGACCCGCCGTACGCGCGATCTGCGACGCGGCGCCCGGCCAACGCTGCTCGAGCAGTGGAAAAACCCGATGCCGCAGGTAATTGCGCGCAAACCGCATGTCTTGATTGCTGGCATCGTCGATCCATTGCAATTTTTCCTGCTGGGCGTAGGCCGCCAACTGCATCCGGGTGAAACCGAGCAAGGGGCGCGCCAGGCGCCCGGCGGAAAAGTCGGTCATTTCCCGGATGGCCGCCAAGCCCGGGACGCCGGCGCCACGCAGCAATTGCAGCAGTACCGTCTCGGCTTGATCGTCAATATGATGGGCCGTCAGCAGCACATCGCCCGCCGCTACCTGGCGCGCCAGGCATGCATAGCGCGCACGGCGCGCCGCGGCTTCCAGCCCGTATTCAGCCGTTCCGGACACTTGGATGCGTTCAACGGTACAAGGGACATTCAAACCTGCGCAGGTTGCTTGCGCATAACGCGCCCATTCGGCCGATGCCGTCTGCAAGCCATGATCGACATGCACCGCGCTGAGGCGCAGGGACAGCTCCTCGCGCAACCGGCAGAGGGCGTGCAACAGCACGAGAGAATCCAGGCCGCCGCTGAAGGCGACGGTCAGCGGCGTCGTCGAGGAAAGGCCGAGGCGTTGCAGGACATGCGCCAGCGCCCGCGGTGAAAATACCGTGTCAATGTTCTTCAAACTCGCCGTAATGCATCAAGCGATCGTAGCGCTGTTCGAGCAGACGCTCGAGCGGGACAGCGATTACTTTATTCAAAACTGAAATCAGCGAGGATTTCAGCGTCTTGGCCATTTGGTTCATATCGCGATGGGCGCCGCCCAGCGGCTCCGGGATAACCTCGTCCACCAAGCCCTGGCGATTCAAACTTTCCGCGGTAATGCCCATCGCCTGCGCCGCTTCCGAGGCCTTGTCGGCGGAGCGCCACAAAATCGAGGCGCAGCCTTCGGGCGAGATCACGGAATATGTCGAGTACTGGAACATCAACAGTCGATCGCACACGCCGATGGCCAAGGCCCCGCCTGAGCCGCCCTCGCCGATCACGACACTGATAATAGGAGTCTTGAGATGCGCCATCTCATAAAGATTGCGTGCAATCGCCTCGCTTTGACCGCGTTCTTCCGCGCCGACGCCGGGATAGGCGCCCGGGGTGTCGATCAGCGTGATCAGCGGCATCCGGAACCGCTCCGCCAGGCGCATCAGGCGTAGCGCCTTGCGATATCCCTCGGGGCGCGGCATGCCGAAGTTGCGCCGCACTTTTTCGCGCGTGTCACGCCCCTTTTGCTGCCCGATCACGACCACAGACCGGCCATCGAGCCGCGCCAGGCCGCCGACAATGGCCGGGTCATCGGCATAAGTACGATCGCCATGCAGTTCCTCGAAATCGGTAAAAACGCTGGCAAGATAATCCAGCGTATAGGGACGCAGCGGATGACGCGCCAATTGCGAGATCTGCCACGGCGTCAGCGCATGAAAAATGGATTCGGTCAGCTTGCGGCTTTTGGCGCTGAGCTTGTTAATCTCGTCGTTGATGTTGATGGCACCGCCCTTGTCGGCGTAGCGCAGCGCCTCGATCTTGGCCTCCAGATCGGCGATGGACTGTTCGAAATCGAGGTAGTTCTGATTCATGTATTAATTTTAGAACCGCAGATGAACGCGGATAAACACAGATTAGAACTTATCTCAAAAATGCATGTAGGGTGGGCATCGCCCACCATCAGGCATTTATCGAAGTTACCGGCGGTGGGCGTTGCCCACCCTACCAATACGTGAAACGCATATTTGAAATAGCTTCTTTTTGAAGATTTTGCTTTATCTGTGCTCATCTGCGTTTAAAAATCTTAACGGTATATTAGACGCACGTTGCGCTCGCCGGCCAAGCGCGACAGACGCTCGAGCAGCACATTGGTCGGGCTGATTTTCCATTCATCGCCGAGCACAATCTCGGCGTCCGCCTGCCGGCCGTGGTAATGCAGAAACACCGGACATTTACCCTGCTTCATGGGACTGAGAATTTCCTTCAGCTCATCGACAAATCCATTGCCCGCCTGCTCGGCATCCACGTCGATCACCAGGCGCTTGCTGAACGCCGCCCGGGCCTGATCTATATTATAGAGCTTCTCCGCGGACATTTTGAATCCGCCGGTATATTCGTCCACGCTCACCTGGCCTTCCACTACCAGCAAGGTATCCTTGGCGAGGAGTTCACGGCTCTGCGAATAAAGGTCGGAAAATACCGCCAGTTCCAGCCGCCCGGTACGATCGTCCAGGGTCACGAACGCCATGCGGTCGCCACGCCGGGTTTGCATGGTGCGCTGCGCCACCACCAGGCCCGCCACCACGATCGTGCTTTTAGCCGAAGGCTTGAGTTCCGCAATCGTCGCGTCCGTGATGCTCCCGAGCTCCTCCGCATAGCGCGCGATCGGATGTCCGGTGAGATAAAGACCCAGGGTCTCTCTTTCGCCATCCAGCCGTTGCTCTTCACTCCATTCCGCGACTTTCTCGTAAACGACCGCTTCCACCGGAGAGGCGGCAATCCCGAACAGATCCACCTGCCCGGCATCGCGGTTGCGGGCGTGCTGATCGGCCGCCGCCAGCGCCGTGTTCAGGGTAACCATCAGCGCCGCGCGATGAGTGCCGAGTCCGTCAAGCGCGCCGGCGCGAATCAGGGACTCGATCACGCGCCGGTTCAATTTACGTAAATCGATGCGTCGGCAAAAATCGAACAAATCCTTGAAAGGCCCTTCCCGATGGCGTTCCTGCATGATGGTTTCAATGGCCGCGGCACCCAGCCCCTTGATCGCGCCCAGGCCGTAGAGAATGGTCGTATCATCCACCGGCACGAAATGATATTCGCAGCGATTGATATCGGGCGGCAGGATGTTCAGTTTCATGTCGCGGCATTCGGCCATCATGGTCACGACCTTGTCGGTCTTGTCCATGTCGGACGACAGCACCGCCGCCATGAATGCCGCCGGGTAATGCGCCTTGAGCCAGGCCGTTTGATAGGCGATCAGCGCATACGCCGCCGAATGCGAGCGGTTGAAACCGTAGCCGGCGAACTTTTCGATCAAATCGAATATGTCGGCGGCGAGTTTCGGATTGACGCCGCGCTTTTCGGCGCCTGTGACAAACACGCTGCGCTGCTGCGCCATCTCTTCCGGTTTTTTCTTGCCCATGGCGCGGCGCAGCAGATCGGCGCCGCCCAGCGTATAACCCGAGAGCACCTGCGCGATCTGCATCACCTGCTCCTGATACAGGATGACACCGTAGGTTGGCCTGAGGATCGGCTCGAGACTCGGATGCGGATACTTGACCGCCACGCGTTTGTGCTTGCGGTTGATAAAATCGTCGACCATGCCGGACTGCAACGGCCCAGGACGAAACAGCGCCACGAGCGCGATGATTTCCTCGAAGTTGTCCGGTTGCAGACGCAGGATAAGGTCTTTCATGCCGCGCGATTCCAACTGGAACATCGCGGTGGTACGGGCGGATTTGATCAGGGCAAATGTCACGACGTCGTCGATCGGAAGCCGCTCGATCGCCAGCGGCGTTTCGTCCTTTTGTTCGCGCTCGATGTTGATGGTCTTGACCGCCTTGTCGATGATCGTCAGCGTGCGCAGACCCAGAAAATCGAATTTGACGAGACCGAGCTTTTCGACGTCCTCCATGTCGAGTCCCGTCACTGTCTGCTTGCCGCCCTGCTCACAGTAAAGCGGCATGAAGTCGGTTAGCGGACTGGGAGCGATCACCACTCCCCCGGCGTGCTTGCCGGCGCTGCGCGCCATGCCCTCGAGCATGCGCGCGGTATCGAGCAACTCACGCACGTCTTCATCTTTTTTGTAGCGCTCGGCCAACTGCGGCTCGATCTCCAGCGCGCGCTCCAGGGTCATCCCGATTTCAAAGGGAATGAGCTTGGCAAGTTTGTCCACGAATCCGTAAGGATGGTCCATGACGCGTCCCACGTCGCGCACCACGGCCTTGGCGGCCATGGTGCCATGGGTGATGATCTGCGCCACCCGGTCGTGGCCGTAACGCTGGGTGACGTATTCAATCACTTCATCGCGCCGCTCCATGCAGAAATCCACGTCGAAGTCGGGCAACGATACGCGCTCGGGATTAAGAAAACGCTCGAACAGCAGTTCATACTTGATCGGATCGAGCTCGGTAATGCCAAGACAATAAGCCACGAGCGAGCCGGCGCCGCTGCCGCGGCCGGGCCCGACCGGGATGCCGTTGGTCTTGGCCCATAGGATGAAGTCCGCCACGATCAGGAAGTATCCGGGGAAACCCATTTTATTGATCGTGGAAAGTTCGAGCTCCAGACGCTCACGGTAAGTCTTGCGCCGGGTTTCACGCTCGTCCTCCGGCATGAGCTTCAGTCGCACTTCCAGCCCCGTCTGCGTTTCCCGGTGCAACAGGACATCGATCGTCATCCCTTCCGGCACCGGATAATCCGGCAGGTAATAACGCCCGAACTCAAAGCGCAGGTTGCAGCGGCGGGCGATTTCGACGGTGTTTTCGATGGCCTCGGGAATATCCTGGAACAGTTCGGCCATCTCCTGACTGCTGCGGAAATATTGCTGTTGAGTGTAGCGGCGCGGACGGCGACTGTCGGTCAACACACGACCGTCCTGAATGCACACCCTGGCTTCGTGCGCATCGAAATCGGTCGGCTGCAGGAACACGACATGATTTGTCGCCACCACCGGCAATGACATCCGGCGCGCCAGATCCACGGCGGCATGATTATAATCTTCCTGGAATGGCTGGCCGGTGCGCTGCAGTTCAAGATAAAAACATCCCGGAAACCATTGCTGATAGGCGCGCGCCAGTACTTCCGCCTGCGCCTGATTTCCGGAGAGCAAGGCCTGGCCCAAATCCCCTTCGTGCGCGCCCGACAGCACGATCAATCCCGCCATCGGCGCCTCGAACCAGGATTTGCTGAGACAGGGTTTGCCGGAATGCTGCCCTTCCACGTAGGCGCGCGTCAGCAGCCGGCAAAGACGGCGATAGCCCTCTTTGTTCTGACAGAGCAGCACCAGTCGATGGGGTTTATGCGGGTCGGCGGGATTTTCCAGCCATACATCCGTCCCGACGATAGGTTTAACCCCGGCCTGGCTGGCCGCCTGGTAAAACTTGATCACCGCGAAAAGATTCGCCAGATCGGTCACGGCCACCGCCGGCATTTCAAGACGTGCGGCGGTTTCGATCAAATCGTCGGTGCGCACGATGCCGTCCGCCAGGGAATACTCGCTATGGACGCGAAGATGGACGAAGGGCTGGCTCACGTCGGTATTTGACCGTAATTTCTCAAGTCAGGGAAGCGGGATTTAATCCGCCGAAATCGGGTTTTTGCCCGGATTAATTAGGTTTTTCCGGCCGCCAATATATAATGATGATTAGATACACCTACTGCGCTGTGTAAGCAACTGAAATTGAGTCAATGAGTTTTGTCGAAGTCATCGCCAACCACCGTGTCCGCCAGTGGCTCCCGGGAATTCTCAATGGAGGAATGCTGCTGTTGCTGACAGCAAGCATGGCCCATTGGACTTGGCTGCTGGCCAAACCGTCGCTGCCACCGCTTGTCGTGGCACCACCGATGGCTATCGCGAATAAATCCTTTTCGATACAGTCGCTGCTGGCCGCCCATCTCTTTGGCCAGGTAAGCCAGGAATTGACCGGCGGGCGGCTCGATACTCTCCCGGTCAGCAGCTTGAATCTGCTGTTAACCGGCGTGATCGCCTCCGACAGCGGCGGCTATGCGCTGATCTCCGTCAACGGACAGCCACAGGAATCCTACGCTGTCGGTCAAACTATCACCAGCGGCGCGGTGTTACAGGCGGTGTACCCCGATCGGGCGGTGATCCAGCGCAATAACGTTTTGGAAAGCCTGATGCTTGAAGGAGCGGAGAAATCACCGACAGCACCATCGGCTCCACCCCAATTAGCTTACAGCGCGCCGGGCGCCGTCGTTCAGGAATTGGCGGCCAATCGCTATAAGGTTGAGCGCGATCAACTTACCGCTCAAATGCGTACGCCGGATTTTATTCGGCAAGCTACCATGCGTCCTTTTGCCGGCGGCGGTTTTTTGGTAAGTCAGATACAGCCGGGCAGCCTGTATGAGAAACTCGGCTTGCGGGTTGGCGATGTCATTAAAGGTTTCAATGGACAGCCGATTAATTCCGTGGAAGACGCCATGCGGCTGTACCAGCAGATGACCAATCTTCCCTCGGTACAAATGGAGATCATGCGCGGCGGTAAATCTGAATATGTTTATTATCAGTTCTGATAAAACTGAAACAGTCTATTGCCCCTTACTACTATAGCGACGATGAAAACGAAATTTGACAGCTTTCTGCACCGGATCCCGGTACTTTTGTGCGGCCTGATAATGGGGTACCTGCTAACGGCACCGCAGGCACAGGCGGCGGCATTAAAACCTCTGGCACAACCACAAACGTCCGAAGACGAAGAGGCCAATGACTTACTAGACGAAGACACACAAGACCAGGAAGACAATACCGCTCAATCGATACCACCGCCAGTCCAGGCTCCGGCAGTGCCTCCCAGCGGCAAAGTAATGACACCACCTCACGAACCGCTCGGCGACAGTGCGCCGGTTTCATTACCAAAACCTGCGGCGCCCCTCGCTCCCCCGCCCGCCGCCGCCAAACCCCCCACCCCCCCACAGCCCCCCGCCGCGCCCCCGGCCGACGGCGCGGCGTCCCTGCGTCCCGGGGAGATGCTGTTTAATTTCCAGGAGGCGGATATTCAAGCCGTGGTCAAGACCGTGTCGCAGATCACCGGGCGTAATTTCCTGATGGATCCCCGGGTCAAGGGCAAGAT
>JAUSDQ010000077.1 GCA_030650525.1 Sulfuricaulis sp. | reverse complement strand
TGCGTCCGCGTGGTGTGGCGGTACCGTTGAATTGGATTAATCCATTTTCCAGTATCAGCCACTTGCCCTGTCCGGTCAGGTCGAGGTCGCCGCGCACCGTGGTCAATTTAAGATTCGCGGTTTTATTCTGACCGGTCATTTCCAGCTTGTATTCGCCGAGCGGGTTGACGGGTGACAGGCTGCTGCCCGCGTTCTGCCAGAGAAATTCCGCGCCGCCTTCGACGGCGCTCGCGGTGATGTTCAGGTCACGTGCACGCAGGCTGAACTGTCCTTGTGGATTGGCCAGGGCCAGGGGGGAGTACAAGGCGCCGACACGTTCAGCCGGCAGACTTAAACTGAGATCGCTGAAAAGCACGTGATTTCGTCCGATGCGCAACGTGCCCTGCATTTTTGCATCCTTGGTGGCGGATTCGACGTGGATTTGGAGCTGGCCGGTGACCAGCCAAAAGGGGTTAATGCTCCATTGCGCCTGCCCGAAATCGTTCGGTGTGGTTTGTGGATAATAAACCATGAGTTTGCCGGCGCCACTCCAGACGCTGCCGGTCGGTTGGTCGATGCGCACGATTCCCTTGGTGGTGCGTGACAACCCCCAGGCCAGCCAGTCCGCCGGGACGTAGACCACGAGAAAGACGAGATAAAACCCGAATCCAACCGTCAGATAAATCAGCCAAGGTTTTTTCATGAGCCGGCACCGCGCATCACCAGCCGTGCGTTGACGGTTCCGGGAACGGGTCGCGTTTCCACGGTCGCTTTTTCCACCCGCAGTCCGCTTTGGCTCTGCAAATCGGCCAACCATTCCGCCAGGGCATCGAAATTCACGCCATCCAGCGTGACCCGGGCGTTGTTCGTGCCCTCGGGTTCCATGCGCGTGATATTCTGTTTCAAACCGCGCGCCGTGGCGGACTGTTCCAGTTTGGCGAGAATATTCCCGCCGCTGGCGGCGGTGGCACCGCTCGCGCGCAACTGGGTGATTTGCGTGGACTGCAGGCGCATCTGGACCAGTTGGGTGTGGGCTTGGGGCACGGCGGTGCGCAGGCGGTCGATGTCGCGTTGCATGGGCAGCCAGAAACCGCTGCCGAGGATGAACACCAGCACCATTGCCACCGCTGAAACCAGGTAGCGTTCGCGGGGCTGCAAGGCGCGCCAACGCGCGACGTAAGGTTCGAGAAACTTCAGGTTCATTTTCAGGTTCATGATGCGGCCGCTGCATTCTTCACGCTGCTATGGATGCGCAGGCGCCCCACCACGCCGTCGGCGCCGCTGTTGGCGCTCAGCACTTCCACGCGTATTCCGCGCGCGGTGAGGCTGTTCTTAATCCCGTCCAGGGCCTGAAAATCCGGCATCCCGAGCTCAAGCGTCAGGCCCATGTCGGCATAGGTGACACCGCGCAATTTTGTCTGCGGGTTGGCCTGCATGACCGGTGCGACGTTGACCAGCAACGGCAGGAAATCGTCCGCGCCACCCTGGCCGCTGCCACCTCGCAAATCTTTGAGCATGCGTTCCATCTGCAGCGCGGGGTTGACCACCACCTTGGCATCGGGGAACGTGCGTTGAAACAGACTCATCATTTCTTTGCGCGCCGCTTCATGGGCGTTTTGCAGATGCCGCCACTCCCAAATACTGAAGGACAGATTGCCGACCAGCCAGATGCCCATCAGAATGGCCGCCGGCCGCAGCGCCTGGATCAGCTGTCGCGATTGCCCCTCCGGCGCCATATTTCCCTGCAGCAGATTCAGCGCAGTGGCCGTGGGACTTCTTAGCGCCCAGAAATCCTGAGTATCCAGCAACACCGGCAGTTCCAGGTTTTTTGCCCAGACCTTCTCATCGAAATCCGCGGGAGCATTAAATACGTACAGGGCCTTCGGCGCCTGTTGCTTGTCGCGCGCTTCACGCACCGCCGACAATATTGCCAACGACGGCGTATCTCCGGTGCACGCACAGGAGAAACCCGCCGCCGCACCGGTGCGCAACCAGGCTTCGCCGTTGACGAAGGCCAGTGTCCAGCTGTCATCGTTGCGGGGCAGGGCGAGTACCGCGGGCGCCATGCTGGTGGTTCGCAGCCCGGCGTCGCTCAAGGCCTTTAGCCAGGCCTGCATGCGATCGAGCGCCGTCACCGCCACGGCCAGCGGACCGTCTCCTTGCAGGCGGTAGGCAAAATGCTGCTTTTCCGGTTCGCCCAACAATAATTCTTCCAGTACGTAGGGAAGGGCCTGGAGGATTTTTGCGCGGGCGCGGGTCGGAACGGTGGCGCTGGTCAGCAGGGTGTCGCCGGGTGAGGTCCAGACGTGGATTGCAGCGGCCTTGGCTTCCCGCGGCAGCTGATTCAAATCGGTGACTTTCCCTTTCTGATCCTGACCGGTGGGGTTGCCGAGCCACCAGGATATGGGCGCCCCGTTGTCCGGCCAACCTGATGGCAGGTACAACTCCAGGCCGGCGCCTTTCAGACGCCAGACATCTTTGAGTCGTTGCTGGACATCGCGGGCCGCACTTGAAAGGCGCTTTATTGAATTTTGCAGCTTCATTGATGAAATCAGGATCGAACTCAAGTATATATGGGATGAATCATAGCGTTTTGGATAAGTTTAGTCATTTTCGGTTCTCTATCTCGCGTTACTCTCTGTAACCACTTTGGCCATAGCAATCTGATTTGGCATTCTAATTGGGTGTAGGGGTAGGAGACGGGATTCTCTCCGGGGGACGATAGCTGATCTGGACTATCTGGGGCCGTGCCGGTCTGGCCGGGCGGTAGATTAAGGCCAGGGTTCTGCGTGGGACTTTTCCGATTTTGACCGTGATATCGACCTCGAAAAAGAAGGTGCTGACACCGTAATTTTTTGTCGCCGTCGGGGGTGTGCCTGGCGATGTGAGTGGGACCGGGGGTTTAGTCCCGACGTCATTGATGGTCTTGTACGGTCTTCCGCCCGTGAAGGTCGCGAGGTTGGTGGGTGACAGTCCCGTAAAAAGCGCCAGCAAGACCTCATCGCTCGCGGTATTGACATTAACCGGGGTCAGGACGGCGCCGCCGTTCATTTTAGTGGGCAAAACGGCCAGCAAGTTACTATTTTCGAGTTCGCTGACGATCGCGGCGTCGAATCCTTTCACCAAACGCAGCTCGTCCACGCTGGTGAACGGCTGATTGGCCGCGGGGTACGGCAGGCCCGGTGGCGCCACGTTCATGTACTCTATGTCCTCTGCCCCGGAGTTGGGGCGCGTGTCGCTGTCGGAATCGATCCAATCCAGCATGGCATTTACCAGATTTTTATTCAAAGCAAGAATTTGTTCCATCGTATATTTATCAGCCGCGCTTTCGATTGGCGGAATCTTTTGCCAGTCCATGATGTTGTTCAGGTTGAATTTTGCCTGGGCGTCGGTGATCCTGGCGCTCAACAAGGTTCCACCCAGGGCATCGAGGTCTTTATCGATGCCGGGTTTGGTGACCTCCTCCGACCATTGGTTCCAGTCCGCTTTGTCATGATCGAATTTAACGCCATTTTTTTCATCTTTGATCGCGTTTTCAGATAACACATCCATGGCAAACTGGATATATTTGTAGGCAACCGCGTCCGCCTGGGCCCGGTCGATCAGGTTTTGCCCCTGAAACATCCAGACGCTTTGATTAAACGCCATATAAATCACCGCCGTGGTCGCGATAAACATGATCAGCAAGGCGGTGATCAGCGCCAAGCCGCGTTGGCGCGAACCGGTACCGGCGCACGGAAGCGGAACCGCACGCCAAGCTTGGTTATCGTGCCGCGCACGAAAATTGAGAAAGAGTTTCGGCGGTTCCATTTTAATTATTGATCAGAAATACACGCTTGAATTCGCCTTTTCCCTTGATCGTGATCCGAACCTCGATGGCACGTGGCTGGCCGCTAGGAGGCGGCGGTGTGGCTCCCGGCAGGCTGGTCGAAGCAGGCTCGTTGAGCTGCGCGTTGAAATCCTCAACGTCCTTGTTGATTAAGGTCATTTCCAACGGCTCGGCCTTTAGACCTGGCGCACGGTCGAGTACCTGCCAGACCAGCCGCTGTAGCACATCACCCTTGAGCCGATAGGCCACGCGTTGCAGGTCGCTCCTGGCGCTGTCTCCGATGATGGGCGCGCCGCCACGCGTGAATTCCAAGGGGTATTGGTTCAGGCCGGGGGTATTCGAGGTGGACACCATGAGGGCGTCGAGATTGTTTTGGCCGCCGACATCACGAATCTTGCGGTTACGTGTTTGCGACAGGTCGTCCTCTATGCGCAGAAAGGTGAGTGACAGGGAGCGCCAGAAGATGCGTGCTTCATCCAAATGGTCGCGGGTCTCCAGTAATTTTGTCAACGTCCCGAAGGCAATCGCCGAGATCAGCGCAAAAATGCCGATGGCGACGAGTAATTCGAGCAGGGTAAAGCCGCGGGCGCGAATGCTGGTAGCTTGGTTTCCAGTTTTAATCATCAATTGTGACCGCAGGCTTACGGATAACTGGCGGGTTTAGGATCGCGCACGTTGCCGATTAATTGCGCGAGGACCTGCCCATCGTTTGGCTCGCGTCGGACCGTGATGTCAATTTTACGTATGTGCTTGAGAGCGGTACGTGATATTTCCTGGCGCCAATAATACTTTTGGCCGCCCATATCGGCTTCGCCGTCAGTGGTTACGGTATCGGGCCAGTCCGGCAGGATAAAATTCTCCGCCATTTTGTTTTGCGCCACCCACAGGGCGACGCTATGATCGCGCAAGGCGACCGTGGCATCGATAGTTTGTGCGGATAAGCGCATCGCCCCGGCCAGGGAAATGGCCAGCACGGCGAGCGCCACCAGGATTTCCACCAAGGTAAAGCCCCGATTCCGCCGATCAGCCATTGAGGTCTTCATCATTTGGCACGGGCACTGGATCTTTACTATTTCCGCCAAATTCGCTTTCCAATTGCCAGCGATCCTTGCCGAGCTTGAGGATGACGATAAAGGGTGGGACCTCACCGGTCGCAGGCACTATTATGTATGGCGGATTCTTGGTGTTTGAAACGTCATCAATTTCAACTGGATCACCATTAATAACCAAAGAGGAGAATTTCATCCCGGGAGGCAGTGGTACCTTTCGCAGCCCTTCCGTTTCAATTGGTTCGGAATTGGCGTCAGTAAAATAATAACCCTCGGGTTCGATCATGATGTGGATGGTCTGGCCCTGAAAAATCGCCTCGTGCATGGCTGATTGTAGGAACATGGCCATGCGTTTGGCCTCGTAGCGCAGCTTGGTGGCATCGTCTTCACTCAATCGCAGGTTCACCATGCCCAGCACGATGACGATCAGCAGCATCACGACCGCCACCTCGATCATGGTGAAGCCCCGATGGTGTTGGGCGGTAGTCACGGCTATGGGGTTAGCTGGAAGTTATCTCAAAAATGCCGCACTCACCCCTATCCCTCTCCCGGAGAGAGCGCATAGCCGCCGCACAGCGGCGGCGGGTGAGCGGGGCGTGATGTTTTGGCGTCAGCATTGATATGGCAGCTCGCTACGGATCCCGTGAGCTAATGTCCTTGTTAATGCCTTCGCCACCTGGCGCGCCGTCGGCGCCCAGGCTGATTACCTCGATGTCTTCACCGGTTTCATCAATAGAATATATATAGTCTGTTCCCCACGGGTCTTTTGGCATCCGATCGAGATATCCACCGCGCGGGCCCTTGCCCGATGGAGCTCCTGCTACCAATACCGCCAGGCCCTCTTGCAGGGCGGGATACTTACCATGGTCCAAACGATACAGTTTTAGAGCGCTAACAATAGCTTTAATCTCGGTTGTCGCAGCGACTTTACGCGCCTGGTCCGGGCGATCCATGATTTTCGGCACGATCACCGCCGCCAGAATGCTCAAAATCACCACCACCACCAGCACTTCAATCAAGGTAAAACCGCCGGACCGCATGGAAAATCTTGTTACGTGTTTCATTGTCACCTCACTTTATCAGCGAATTCATTTCAAAAATCGGTAACAGCACCGCCAGGACGATAAAAAGTACGACCGCGCCCATCACCAGGATCAATGCCGGCTCCAGCAGCGCCGTCAGCGCCCGCACCCAGTTTTCCAGCTCGCGCGTCTGGGTCTCGGAGGCGCGCATCAGCATGGCATCGAGCTTGCCGGTGGACTCGCCGCTGGCGATCAAATGAATCACCATCGGCGGGAACACCTTGGCCTTGCCGAGCGCGCGCGACAGACTGCCGCCTTCGCGTATCTGACGCAGGGCGTCGTCCATGGCGGCGCGCATCGGCAGGTTGGTGACCACCTGCACCGCCGACTGCATGGCGGACAGCAGGGGTATACCGCTGGAAGTCAGAATCCCCAGCGTGCTGGCCATGCGTGCGGCATTGGTGCCGCGCACCAGACGACCGACGAGCGGAAGGCGCAGTTGCAGCAGATGCCATCGTCGACGAATATGTGGCTGTTGCAAGGCCGTACGCGTGCCGATGATCACCGACGCGATCCCGGCAAACCACCACCAACTACCGGCGCGCACGAACTCACTGATGGCGATCAGCACGCGCGTGATCAGCGGCAAGGTCTGGCCGGTGTGTTCGAAAACCTTGGTCACCTGCGGCACCACGAAGACAAGCAGGGCAACTACCACGGTCACCGCGACCAATGTGACGAGCGCCGGGTAGATAAAAGCCAGCATAACCTTCTGCTGCAAGGCCTGACGGTTTTCCGTGTAATCCGCCAGGCGCTCGAGCACCACGTCAAGTTTGCCGGACTGTTCACCGGCCTCGACCATGTGGCGGTATATGTCCGGAAAGGCCTTCGGAAACAGGGTGAGACTGTGCGCCAGCGATTGACCTTCGAGCACACGCCCGCGCACGCCGGCCAGTATGTTGCGCGAACGCGTGGATTCGGTTTGCTCCACCAGGGCGTTGAGACATTCCTCGATGGTCAGTCCGGCATGGACCAGGGTGGCAAACTGGCGTGTCAGGATGGCGAGTTCGGCGCCCGAGATGCCGCGGCGCAAGCTCCATCCGCCGCCGCCGCCGGATCCCGAACGCTCGCTGATGACCTCGACGTGCAGCGGGGTCAGCCCTTTTTCGCGCAAGGCGGTGCGCACTTGGCGTTCGGCATCGCCTTCGAGCACGCCCTTGACGGAACGTCCTTGGCTATCAAGAGCCTGATATTCAAAAGCGGCCATGGTATTACTGCAGAAGAATAAGGAAATGGGAAAAAGAGAAGTGCGACGAAGAGATCGGCATCGGCTCGGCACCGATGGCGGCGATAGACTGAACTACATTTCGCGTTGCTCTTGCCACTTTTCCCTGGTTATTCGCGCGACACGCGCAGTACTTCTTCAAGACTGGTTTCACCCTTGCTGACCCAGCGCAGTCCATCTTCGCGGATGGTCTGCATGCCCAGCGTGCGCGCATGGTCACGGATTTTTCCTTCGGAGGCACGGTCATGGACC
>JAUSDQ010000217.1 GCA_030650525.1 Sulfuricaulis sp. | reverse complement strand
ACCCTCGCTCAGCGCGCGACTGGAAAATGTGCTGACAAATGTGCTGGCCAAGCTGGACAGCACATCGAACAACATCAATGCCATTCTCAGTGACGAGAACCGGGCGGCGTTCAGCAGCGCGCTCACGGACATTGCCACCGTTTCGCGCACCATCGCCGCACGCAAGGACACGATTGACGCGGCAATCACCCGTGGTGCACGCACGCTGGACAATACAGCGCAGGCAACTGCAAAAATGGAGGCTGTGCTTGACCGTATCGGACGTGGCGCTGACGCGGTCGAGAAAATGGGCATTGAGGTCTCCAAAACCAGCGTCAGCACGGGGAAGGCTGCCGATGTGGTCGGTGCCGAGGTCAAACGCATCAGCACGGAAACACTGCCTGAACTGGAGCGTCTGCTCGGTGAGTTGAGCACGTTGACGCCTTCGCTACGCCGCCTGAGCGAGCAGACCACGCGTGATCCGCGCAGTCTGCTTTTCGGTCACAAGCCGGTACCGGAAGGCCCGGGAGAAACGGGAGCTACAGGAGCTACAGGAGCCACACCATGAATGTCATGCACCACCAAACTATCGCCAGACTGAGCCGGCTCATGGCCACTGGCCTGGCCCTGATGACTCTGTACGCATGCAGCGCGCTGCAACCCACGACCACGCCGCGTTCGGTTTTCTATTCACTCGACAACGCGCGCCACGCCGCGTCCGTACCGGTATCGAGTGCCGCTCCTGTAGCGGTATCAGCCTCAGCCCCGACGTTGATCATCCATCCCGCGCGCGCAGCCGCCGGCTTTGACAGCCAGCGCATCGTCTATGTGCGCGAACCCCACAAGCTCGAATATTTTGCGCACAGTGAATGGGTCGATCCGCCGGCAACGATGCTCGGACCGCTTCTGGTGGCCGCCGTCGAGAGCAGCGGCGCCTTCCGCGCCGTCGTGCTGACGCCGGGTGCAGCAACGGGCGAGTTGCGCTTAAATACCGAGATCATTCGGCTGCAGCATGAGTTCCAGACCCAGCCCAGTCGTGTGCGTTTCACGCTGCGCGCCTACCTGGTTGACGACAAGACGCGTCGCGTGCTTGCCTGGCGCGAGTTTGATGAGCATGCTGCTGCTGCCAGTGAAGACCCCTACGGCGGCGTGGTGGCGGCCAACCGTGTGGTACAGAGCGTACTCGGCAAGCTTTCGGCGTTCAGCGCCGAGGCAGCACGCGGCGTGCGGTCGGAGAAATGAACAAATGACGGATCACCGGACCGCGTAAAACGCTCCGCAAAC
>JAUSDQ010000215.1 GCA_030650525.1 Sulfuricaulis sp. | reverse complement strand
GCCTGGTGAGCCTTGCTCAACTGCTAGACCAGATGGGGCGCCGCCGTGCTCGACTATGAGACCTTCTGCCAGATCCGCGACCACCTGGGTCGCCAGCGGCTTACCGTGGCACAGACCGCGCGTGCGCTCGCACTGGATGCGCGCACGGTAGCCAAGTGGGCTAGCGTGGAGCAGTTTCACCCGCGCGCGGGTGTGCCGCGCGTGAGCAAGCTCGATGCGTACAAGGGGCAGATCGTGCGCTGGCTCGATGCCCACCCTTACAGCGCGCAGCAGATCTTCCAGCGACTGCGCGAGGCAGGCTACGGGGGCGGTGTCACCATCGTCAACGACTACGTGCACCGCATTCGGCCACGCCACCAAGAGGCGTTCCTCAAGCTCGACTTCGCCGCGGGCGAATGTGCCCAGGTTGACTGGGGCGAGTTTGGCAGCATCGCTGTGGGTTCCACGCGCCGGCGCTTGAGCTTCTTTCTGATGGTGTTGTGTTATAGCCGGCGCATGTATCTGGAGTTCACTGTCTCGCAGAAGATGGAGTTCTTTCTGGCCTGCCATGAGAACGCGTTCGCTGCGTTTGGCGGCGTCCCAAGCCGGATCATGGTCGATAACCTCAAGTCGGCGGTGTTGCAGCGCCTGGTTGGCGCCGCCCCCGTGTTCAATCCGAAGTACCACGACTTCTCCCGCCATTGGGGATTTGAGATCGCTCCCTGCAACGTGCGCAGCGGTAACGAGAAGGGGCGAGTTGAGAATGGTGTCGGCTACGTTAAAAAGAATTTCCTGGCCGGCCTCGAATTGGCCGACTTCGCCGCGATGCAGCCCGCGGCCACGCTTTGGGTAGATACGGTGGCCAACGTGCGCCTCCACGGTGCAACCCACCAGCGGCCGATCGACTGCTTTGAAGACGAACGCGCTCATCTGAAGCGGCTCAACCCCGCCGGCTTTGATCTGGCGCGCGTGTGTACGGGACGCGCCACCAAGCAGTTTCGCGTCCCGCTCGACGCAAACCGCTACTCGGTGCCCGCGCGCTACGCAGGTCAGCGCCTGACGCTCAAGGCCTATGCCGATCGCGTGTGTATCTATGATGGTGACCAACTCATCGTGCGCCATCCGCGCAGCATGGATCGGCACCAGGACATCGAAGACCCTGACCACGCACAGCAGCTCCTGGTGCAGCGCAAGAGCGCACGCGAGCAGCGACTGTTGGTGCACTTCCTGGCGCTCTCGCCCCGCGCCCAGGCCTACCGCGAGGGGCTCGAGGCCAAGCGCGTGAACGCACGCGTGCACCTCCGGAAGATCCTCGCGTTGGCTGAGCTACACGGCAAAGAGGCCGTCGCCCGTGCCCTGGACGACGGGCTGGAGCTGCAGGCCTTCAGCGCCGAGTACATCGCCAACATCCTGGCCGCGCGCCGGCGCATCGGCCCTGAGCCGGCTGCCCTGCAACTCACGCGGCGCGCCGACCTGCTCGATCTGGAGTTGCCCGAGCCCGATCTGTCCATCTACGACCGTGACCAGGGAGCCGACGATGCGAAAACGTCCTGACCAAACCCACCCCGATGTCGATGCATTACGCTCGTACTTGAACGCGTTGAACCTGCCGTTCACGCTCGAGAACCATCAGGCGTTCGCGCAAACCGCCGCTGACAAGCATTGGTCGCACTTGGATTACCTCACCGAGTTGCTCAGCGGCGAGGCCGCTGCGCGCGACGATCGCCGCGTGCAGCGTTGCATCAAGCTGGCCCGCTTCCCCGTGCTCAAGACACTGGATCACTTCGACTGGAACTGGCCCACCAAGATCAACCGCCTGCTCATACAAAACCTGTTCCACCTGGACTTCGTCAACCAGCGCGCCAACGTCGTGTTCATCTCCGGCACCGGGCTGGGCAAGAGCCATCTCATGACCGCGCTGGGGCATGCCGTATGCCTGCGTGGCCAGTCCGTGCTGTTTACAGGGGCTATCGAAATCATCAACACCTTGAGCGCCGCGCACTCCAGCGGCAGCATCAAACGCGCGTTGTACACCTACATCAAACCTGAAGTCCTGTGCATCGACGAGCTCGGCTACTTGCCGATTGACAAGTTCGGCGCCGACTGCTTGTTCCAGATCATCAGCCACCGCTATGAACGCGGCGCCACGCTGATTACCACCAACCGCGTCTACAAGCAGTGGGCCAGCATCTTCAACAACGACGCAGTCCTCACCTCGGCACTGCTCGACCGGCTGCTGCACCACGCAGAGACGGTTCGCATCGAGGGCAAGAGCTATCGATCGAAGGACCAGATCGAAGTTTGAGGGACCAATCAGTTCACGGGTTGATCATTTGCGCGAAATGCGCGCGCCCGTGGAAACCCATCAGCAATTTCAAACCGGCCAGGTTCCGGCATGTTCGCTCCGGCGGCCACAATATTCCGATGGCCATCAGGAGCGCCACCATGTCGTCAATTTTCTCGACGGATTTTTTCTTGTCCGGCGCGGTGTTCA
>JAUSDQ010000211.1 GCA_030650525.1 Sulfuricaulis sp. | reverse complement strand
TGCGCGCATTCTCGATGCGCTGGGCCCGGAAGGATTCCTCGTCAATGTTGCGCGCGGTCCGGTCGTTGACGAGGCGGCGCTGATTGCAGCGCTCGGCAGCAGGCGGATCGCCGGCGCAGGGCTGGACGTGTTCTGGGACGAGCCGCGAGTTCCCGCCGAGTTGCTGGCGATGGAGCATGTGGTGCTCGTCCCGCACATTGGATCGAGCACTCAGGAGATTCGTGAAGAACGCGGCAGAAAGCTGCTGGCGAATTTGCGCGCGCATTTCGCTGGCAAGCCGGTGCTTAACCCACTCGCTTAACGGCCGGAGCGCACCCATGGCCAGCATCACGATCCGCAAACTGGATGAACCTAAAAAGAGCAATTAACCACGGATAAACACAGATAAGCACAGATATGTCTTGGGAATCTTTCCTCTTGCAGTCTCACCAAGATGGTTATCCGTGTCGTCGCCTTAAGCCAATGAATAACGGGAAGTATCTGCGTTCATCTGTGTTCATCTGTGGTTTCCAGGTTCAAGCATCGAAGGGCGTGATCTCGCGAGCGGTACCGAGGCGGAGGTCCCGCAGGCGCTTTCGCGCTGAAGTCGAGGTCGCTATTTCCAGTTCGTCTTGCGTGCCTGGCAGTACCGTAATACACTGATCACATGAAAACCTTAACCGTACGACTGCCCGAGCCGCTCGTCGCCGAGATCGAGATGGAATCGCGCGGGCGCAATTGTTCGAAGTCGGACATCGGTCGCGAGCGCTTGCAGCGCCCCGCCCGACCCACACGGCGTCAGTCCACGCCGCTTGATGCCATTGCCGATCTCATCGGCTCGGTGGACGGCTTGCCGGCCGACCTGAGCGCACGAAAGAAGCGATACTTGAAAGCCACGGGCTATGGCCGGAAACGTGCTCGTTGATGCGGGCTTTTTGGTGGCTCTGCTTAGCCGCCGCGACTCCCACCACCGGTGGGCGGTGACGCAAGCGCCTGGCCACGCTCCACCCTGGCGCACCTGCGAATCCGTCCTGTCTGAGGCCTTCCACCTTCTCGGCGCGCGCGGGGCGCCTGGACTCAGCGCGCTGCTTCGCCGCCGGGCCCTGATTGCCGCTTTCGACCTGGACAACGACGTGGAGTCAATACTCAAGCTGTTGCAAAAATACGCAGACGTGCCCATGAGCCTCGCCGACGCCTGCCTTGTGCGCATGACCGAAACGCTTCCTGATCCGATCATTCTCACCACCGATTCCGAC
>JAUSDQ010000209.1 GCA_030650525.1 Sulfuricaulis sp. | reverse complement strand
AGCCCGACGGGCAGATGGAAATTGCCGTGGTTGAACATAGAGGTGGCGTTAAGCAGCACCTCGAAGATAATCACCGCCGCGGCCGGCGCGCCGATGACGGCGATGACCGCGAACTTGATGAGCATCGACAACAGGATTTCGATCGGATGAAAGCGTGCGCCGGTGGTGACGTCGAAGTCGAGATCGGCGTGATGCATGCGGTGCAGCCGCCACAGCGCCGGCACCGCATGGAACATCACGTGTTGCAGGTAGATCGCGAAATCGAGGATGACGACGGAGGCAATGATGCCAACCCAGGCCGGTGCTTCGAGAATATTGAAAACACCCCAGCCGCGATTCGCGGCAAGCACGGCAAAGCCCGCCGCCGTCGCGGGCAGGAGCAGACGCACGAGCACGCTGTTGAGGAATACGATGCCGAGATTACTCACCCAGCGGCGCAGTTTGGAAGCGGTCAGCCGGCGGCGGGGGAGGGCGATCTCCGCCACGGCCACCACGGCCAGGACCCCGAAGAAAGCCGTCAGCCGTATCACCGTCTCGTTTTGCAGCAGTGTTTGCAGCATGTGGTCCCCCACGTGTCCGTTAATTATTGGTTTTATAATTACTTGAATTAATATGGGCGTGTGCTACTATTCAAGTACTCAATTGAATACTAGATTATAAGACCCGGATATGTCAAGGCAGAACCTGAAACAGCAGATCTACAGCCAGGTGGCGCGCATCGGAAAGGTGGTCTGTCATGGCCACCGGCTCGAGTTGCTCGAGTACCTGGCGCAGGGTGAACGCACGGTCGAGGCGCTCGCCAAACTCACCGGCCTGTCGGTGGCGAATACTTCGCAACACCTGCGGGTGATGCGCCAAAGCGGGCTGGTGGAGGCACGCAAGGACGGCCTGTATGTCTATTACAGTATTGCCGACGACGAGATCGTCCGGCTGCTCTCCAGCATGCGCCGGCTCGCCGAATCGCACCTGGCCGACGTGGATCGCCTGGTGCGCGCCTACCTCACCGTCAAGGATGAACTTGAACCGATTCCGCGACAGGAACTGCTCGAACGCGCGCGCCAGGGTATCGTGACGGTGCTCGATGTCCGGCCGTCCGAGGAATACGCGTCCGGGCATGTCCCGGGCGCCGTCAATGTATCGCTGAAGGACCTCGAGCAATGGCTCAAGAAACTGCCGCACAATCAGGAGATCGTTGCCTACTGCCGTGGTCCCCATTGCGTTCTCGCCTTCGAAGCCGTGGCAAGGTTGCGCGAAATGGGATTCAAGGCGCGACGGCTGGAGGACGGTTTTCCGGAGTGGCGCGAAGCGGGATTGCCCGTCGAGAAAAGCGTTGTGACGGAGTCGAGGAACAGCAAAGGCTAGCCGTTATCGCTCGCGGCGCGCC
>JAUSDQ010000197.1 GCA_030650525.1 Sulfuricaulis sp. | reverse complement strand
CACGTCGAGATAATGTACCAACCCACCTAAACGCGCGAGGGCTGGATCTTCGTCCAATCCGAAACTGGCCAGCAATACCTCGAAGGTGACACGCACGCCCACGTGCGTGAACGCGGCGTTGTCGAAGTCGAATCCCAGCGCATCGGCCGGACAATCCTTTGTATCTTTCAGCCAGATAAAACGCGCCTGGGGGTCGATGAAGCGCCGGATCAGCCAGGCCGAGGCCAGACGATCCACCCACGGACGCGCACGCGTCGCCCAGACACGATTTCGATATTCAGTTTTATGCAGACTTTGAATGGCTCGTACCACAGGAAGCGGCTCACCCGGGGTCAGCAAAGCTGTAATCTCCGCCTCGGTTTGCGACAAGAGTTGCTGCACTTGATCTTTCGCCGGCCCCGGGAAATGATCGGTCGCCGCCACGGCTTCAAACTCGCGACGGATTTTTTTCAGATGGCGCGCCACCGATACGGCACGCTTCTTCGTGAGGCCCGAGTTATATTTTCGGATCGCCGCGATAAGCCGCGCGTAGTCGGCGGTGCGATCGAAGAGCTTGCGAAAATGCTCCGCCTGCTGCGGTTCAGTACTGGCGAAAGTGAGCAGGTGGGCGTCACCGCCTGAAACCATCACCGTCTTGGCCTGCTCCTGCAAGGATCTGGCAGCCGATTCACTGTGCGGCAACAGATAAACGCCGTCACGCAGCACCACCGCGCCTAAGCCCTTGAGTGCCCGCCATACCCGCATGCGCGGTGTGGCACTGCGCCCCGGAAGACTGATCACCAGCATCGACCATAGGGGCTTGGCGGCAGTATCCATGTGATATATTCTACATAATTGTTATATTCGTAACAGTCATAAAGTGGGAAAAAGTAAGCCTATTTCAGAGGATATTAATCATGCGCATACCGTCAGCCGTTGCCGGTGTATTCCTGAGCCTTTCGGCCCAAGCGGCCGAATTAACCCTGAACCCGGTAACTGTCGCGCCGGATGTTTATGCCGTGATCGGCGATCTGGGCAATCAAACCTACGAAAACGAGGGGCTGAACAACAACCTGGGTTTTG
>JAUSDQ010000196.1 GCA_030650525.1 Sulfuricaulis sp. | reverse complement strand
CACGTCGAGATAATGTACCAACCCACCTAAACGCGCGAGGGCTGGATCTTCGTCCAATCCGAAACTGGCCAGCAATACCTCGAAGGTGACACGCACGCCCACGTGCGTGAACGCGGCGTTGTCGAAGTCGAATCCCAGCGCCTCGGCCGGGCAATCCTTGGGGTCTTGTAGCCAGATAAAACGCGCCTTCGGGTCGATGAAGCGCCGGATCAGCCAGGCCGAGGCCAGGCGATCCACCCAGGGACGCGCGCGCGTTGCCCAGACACGATTTTGATATTCCGCTTTATGTAGACTTTGAATGGCCCGTGCCGCCGGAAGCGGTTCTCCCGGGGTCAGCAAAGTAGTAATCTCTGCCTCGGTTTGGGACAAGAGTTGCTGCACTTGATCTTTCGCCGGCCCTGGGAAATGATCGGTTGCCGCCACGGCCTCAAACTCGCGACGGATTTTTTTCAGTTGACGCGCCACCGACACGGCGCGTTTCCGCGTGATACCCGATTTATATTTCCGGATCGACACGATGAGCCGGGCGTAGTCGGCGGTGCGATCAAAGAGCTTGCGAAAGTGCTGCGTCTGCTGCGGCTCGGTGCTGGCGAAAGTGAGCAGATGGGCATCACCGCCTGAAACCATCACCGTCTTGGCCTGTTCCTGCAAGGACCTGGCCGCCGATTCACTATGCGGGAGCAGATAAACGCCGTCACGCAGCACCACGGCCCCCAGGCCCTTGAGTGCCCGCCATATCCGCATACGCGGTGTGGCGCTACGCCCCGGGAGGCTGATCACCAACATTGACCATAGGGGCGCGGCAGCAGTATCCATGTCATATATTCTACATAAATGTTATATACATTACAGTCATTAAAATGCAGAAATCAGGCATACTTTAAAAGGATGAAAACCATGCGCCTCCTGTTAGCCGCTGCCGGCTTGCTCCTGGGCCTTTCGGCCCAAGCGGCCGAATTAACCCTGAACCCGGTAACTGTCGCGCCGGATGTTTATGCCGTGATCGGCGATCTGGGCAATCAAACCTACGAAAACGAGGGGCTGAACAACAACCTGGGTTTTGTGGTCAGCCGCGACGGCGTGCTGGTCATCAACGCCGGTCCGAGCCTGCGCGTCGCCCGGGCGCTGCACCGCGCCATCAAGAAAATCACCGCCCAACCCGTGCGCTGGGTGGCCAATCTGAACAGCCAGAACCATAACTGGCTGGGCAACGGGTATTTTAAATCCATCGGCGCGGTGATTCTGGCGCACACAGCGGCCGACCGGATCATGCGCGAATCCGGGGCGGCACAGTTGGCGAACAACCAAAAACTGCTCAAGGAAAGGGCGGAAGGCACAACCGTCATCTACCCCAGCGAAATCCTGGACGGCAAACGTGAACTGAAACTCGGCGACACCACCGTACAATTTCTGCACCTCGGCCAGGCGCACACACCGGGCGACATCGTCGCGTGGTTGCCGCGGCAAAAAATCGCCTTCGCCGGTGACATCGTTTACACCGAGCGAATGCTGTTGGTTCTGCCGATCAGTCACTCCGGTAATTGGGTTCAGGCCTTCGATAAACTGGCGCAACGGGAACCGAAAACAATTGTCCCGGGCCATGGTCATCCGACGGACCTGGCGCGGGCGCGCCGGGAGACGCGTGATTATCTGGTTTACCTGCGTGAAGAAGTTAAAAAATCAATCGACCGGGGTGAGATGCAACAAGACGCGGAAGATAAGATCGATCAATCCAGATTCCAATATCTCGCCAACTTCGAGTTGTTAGCCAGACGCAATGTGAGTCAGGTTTATCTTGAAATGGAAAAAGAGGCTTTTTAGAGTCTCTCACAAAATGAAATAGACAGGATTAACAGGATTTTTCAGGATTTACAGGATTAAAGATTTTAGAGATAAGAAATCCTGTTAATCCTGTTTTAAATCCTGTGAATCCTGTCTATTTTTTTCTTTTTGTTAGGGGTTCTTAGGGCCTGCGCAAGGTTCCCCGGCGCCGCGCACTGGAACCAGTCCGGGATTTTTTTTCCGGACCGCGCCGCGCACGGGGTTTGGCGCCAGGCCGGCGCGGTTCAGGAAAACTTTTTTTCAGCGGCGGCGGTTGTTTCAGGCCGACAAGCTCGTACAAGGAGGCGGCTGTTGCTTCATCGGCCTCGATCGTGCGCCTGGCATGAAAATGGGGTGGAAGCTGGACCGAACCAAATCGCACCCGGATCAACCGGCTCACTTTTATTCCAACCGCTTCCCACAAGCGGCGCACTTCGCGATTGCGTCCTTCTTTCAATACCACGTGATACCAATGATTGGCGCCACTGCCACCGGCATCGACAATAGCATCGAAATGCGCGGGGCCGTCTTCCAGCATCACGCCTTTTTTCAGGCGCGCGAGCATCTCGTCGTTCACTTTGCCCAGCACACGCACGGCGTACTCGCGCTCAATCTCGTGCGAGGGGTGCATCAGGCGATTGGCCAGTTCGCCATCCGTGGTGAAGAGCAGCAGACCCGAGGTGTTGAAATCGAGACGGCCGATGGTGATCCAGCGCGCGCCACGCAGCTTGGGAAGTTTCTCGAAAACCGTGGGACGGCCTTGCGGATCCGAACGCGTGCAGACCTCGCCCTCGGGCTTGTGGTAAATCAATATCCGTTGCTGGGATTTCAGTACATGGGTCGGAATATTGCGCCCGTCGACGCGGATAGTCTGATCGGGAGTGACGCGCGCACCCAACGTCGCGGGGTCACCGTTTATCGTGATGCGGCCTTCTTCGATCCAGTGCTCTATCTGTCGGCGCGAACCGAGCCCCGCGCGCGCCAGTACTTTCTGAAGTTTTTCACTCACGCGCGGCGGATTGGGCCTCGGTCATGGTGGCCGCTTCAGGCTCATCGTCCGCGCTAGCCTGTGGCTCCGGGTCGGTGGGGGCAATGCCGGGAGGCGCTGAATCCGCGCCTGGCTCCAGGTTCAAGCGCAGATTCAATTCGTTGCTGATAACGTCCAGGTCGCGCAGCGCCGACAGCGGCGGCAGCTCTTCCAGACTCTTCAGGTTAAAATGTTCGAGGAACTCACGCATGGTACCGTAAAGCGCGGGACGTCCCGGAACATTGCGAACGCCCACCTGGCGTATCCATTCCCGCCCCACCAGCGTCTTGATGATGTCGGTGCTTACCGAAACGCCGCGGACATCCTCGATATCGCCGCGCGTCACCGGCTGGCGATAGGCGATGATGGCTAGGGTTTCGAGCAGCGCGCGCGAATAGCGCACCGGGCGCTCCTCGGCCAAGCGCGTAATCCAGGAGGCATATTTATCGCGCGTCTGAAAACGCCAGGCGCGGTCGATTTGCTTCAGTTCCACCACGCGTTCGGCGTACTCCGCCTCGAGCAGTTCGATCGCCTCGCGAATTTCCTCGCGCGTGGGCGGCGACTCGGCCGGGAACATCGTCAGCATCTTGTCGATGGTCAGTGGCTGGCCCGCCACCAGCAACGCGGCTTCGACGATGTTTTTCAATTCTGAGTTCGAGTCGCTCATCACGCGGCCGCCTTGAGATGGATGGGTGCAAACGGCTCCTGCTGGACCACAACGACCAGCGATTCCTTCAGCAGCTCGAGGAGCGCCATGAAGGTCACCACCAAGCCCCGGCGGCCCTCGTGCAGATCGAACATTTCCTCAAAGCTCACAAATGCCTCGCTGTTGATCCTCGCCAGAATCCGGGTCATGCGCTCACGTACCGACAGTGGCTCCAAGCGCACAAGATGATGCCGGTAAAGTTCGGCGCGCACAAGCACCTCTTTGAAGGCATCCAGCAGGTCAAACAGGCTGACATTCGGCTCGACGCGCTTGACCGGCGGCTGGTCGTTCTCGATCACCACCAGGTGGACTTCGCGCCCCACTCGGGGTAACCGATCCAGCGACTCGGCGGCGGTGCGGTAACGCTCGTATTCCTGAAGCCGGCGTATCAGTTCCGCGCGCGGGTCGGCTTCCTCGCCGTCGTCGCCGGCGGGGCGCGGCAATAGCATGCGTGATTTTATTTCCGCGAGCATGGCGGCCATGACCAGATATTCCGCCGCCAACTCGATATTGATAGCCTGCATCAGCTCGACGTAACCCATGTACTGACGCGTGACTTCGGCGACCGGGATATCGAGGATATCCAGATTCTGTTTGCGGATGAGATACAGCAGCAGATCGAGCGGGCCCGAGAAGGTTTCAAGAAATACCTCGAGGGCATCCGGCGGGATGTACAAATCCTCCGGCAAACGCAAGAGCGATTCGCCGCGGACGACGGCGACGGGTGCGGCGGTGTCGGTGGGCGTGCTCATCGGCTGTAACTCAATCCGACGGCCGAGCGTACCTCGACCAGCGTCGCTTCCGCCGCTTCCTGGGCGCGCTTGCAGCCGTCGGCAATGATATTCTTCACCGCCAGCGAATCGCGCGAAAACTCCGCGGCCCGTTCCTGCACCGGTTTCAATTCCGCCAGCACCGCATCGATGATGAGTTGTTTGCATTCAAGACAGCCAATTTTCGCCGAACGACAGCCGTTTTGCACCCAGTCCTTTTTTTCCCCATCCGAGTAGATCAGATGAAAATCCCACACCGGGCATTTGTCGGGATTTCCCGGGTCGGTGCGGTGCACGCGCGCCGGGTCGGTGGGCATGGTACGGAGTTTCTTTTCCACCTCGACCGCCGGTTCGCGCAGGCTGATGACGTTGTCGTAGGATTTCGACATCTTGCGGCCGTCGAGTCCCGGCATCTTGGGCGCGTGGGTCAGCAGCGCCTGCGGTTCAGGGAGAATAATCCTGCCCCCGCCCTCCAGATAGCCGAACAGCCGTTCCTTGTCACCCAAGGCGATATTCTTCTGGCGCTCAAGCATGGCGCGCGCCGTCTCCAGGGCCTCGCGATCGCCCTGTTGCATATAGGCGGTACGCAGATCGCGATACAGCTTGGCGTTTTTCTTGCCCATTTTCTTGATCGCCTCCTCGGCCCGGCTTTCGTAATCCGGCTCCCGGCCATACAGGTGGTTGAAGCGGCGGGCGATCTCACGGGTCAGCTCCACATGCGCCACCTGGTCCTCGCCCACCGGTACCATGCCCGCTCGATAAATAAGGATATCGGCACTTTGCAGCAAGGGATAGCCAAGAAAACCATAGGTTGAAAGATCGCGGTCTTTGAGCTGAATCTGCTGATCCTTGTAGGAAGGCACGCGCTCAAGCCACGACAGTGGCGTAATCATGGACAACAATACATGCAGTTCAGCATGTGCCGGGATACGGGACTGGATAAACAGGGTCACGGTATTCGGGTCGACTCCCGCGGCCAGCCAATCGACGACCATATCCCACACGCTTTCCTCGATGATATGCGGGTCTTCGTAATGGGTGGTCAAGGCATGCCAGTCGGCCACGAAAAAGAAACACTCATACTTGGACTGGAGTTTGACCCAGTTTTTGAGCACCCCATGGTAATGACCGAGGTGCAACCGGCCCGTGGGCCGCATCCCCGATAAGACCCGCATCGGCTGGCCAGGAAGGACGCTGCTCACCCTAGCCCCAGAAGCGCCATCAGGAGATGTTCAAAGCCGCGAATGGGCGGACCGATCAGAACCCCCAAAATGCCGGAGGCCAGCAAGGCGAGCAAAATAAAGAACCCGTAGGGTTCCAGACGTGACAGTTGCCATGCAAAGCGACCTGGCAACAGGCCTACGGCCACTCTTCCACCATCGAGCGGTGGAATAGGAATAAGATTAAGAATCATAAATACTGCATTGATTTCTATGCCAAATAATCCCATATATTGCATCGGCAGACCGATCCACGATGAGCTGCCGAGATGCATGCCAATCCGGGCGACAATGGCCCAGAACAGGGCCATCAGCAGATTCGCGGCGGGGCCGGCCACCGCCACAATGGCCATGTCACGCTTGGGATGACGCAGATTTTCCCAAGTTACCGGGACGGGCTTGGCCCAACCAAAAACAAATCCTCCGAGCAACAGCAACAACCCCGGCACCAGCACAGTGCCAACCGGGTCAATATGCTTCAGGGGATTGAGGGTCAGGCGGCCGAGCCGTTGTGCCGTGGGATCGCCGAACTTCTTGGCCACCCACCCGTGGGCGACCTCGTGAACCGTGATGGCAAACAGCAAGGGCAGAATGGCGACGGCAACAAGCTGGGGGGTGCTTAGGTCAGGCATTGGCCGAAGAGTATATCAGGAGCAACGGTGACATAAAATGCGAAAAACGTCTTTATCTTGCTGATTATCGGGAAAAAATTAGACACTAAAATGAGCATTATCGCCTTTGCCCTGGCGCGCCACGGTGGCCCGCCCCCCTTCCAGCTCGACCACGGTGGTCGGCTCCAGACCGCAGAAACCGCCGTCCACCACCAGGGCTACGTCGTGCTCCAGGCGGCGACGGATTTCCTCCGGATCGCTCAAGGGCAATTCCTCGCCCGCCAGGATTAATGTCGAGCTCATCAGGGGTTCATTTAGCTCGGCTAACAGGGCCTGGGCCACGACGTGGTCCGGGACGCGCAGACCGATGGTCTTGCGCTTCGGGTGTTGCAAGCGGCGCGGCACTTCGCGCGTGGCCGGCAGGATAAAAGTGTACGGCCCGGGCGTATTGGCCTTGAGCAGACGGTAATCGGCATTGCTCACGCGGGCGTATTGCGCCACCTCCGAAAGATCGCGGCACACCAGCGTGAAATTGTGATTGTCATGCACCCGGCGGATGCGGCGGATACGCTCCATCGCCTCCTTGTCGCCGATATGGCAGCCGAGCGCGTAGCTCGAATCCGTGGGATAGACGATCACGCCGCCGGCGCGCACGATATCCACGGCGCGCTTGATCAGGCGCGGCTGCGGGTGCGTCGGGTGGATCTGAAAGTATTGGGCCATATATTCGTGATTCGTAAATCGTGAACGGTTTACGGATCACGACTCACGGATCACCGATTTAATACCAATCTCGCCATACCGGAACGCAACCGTCCGGCAACGCGGGCAATCTCCCAAGCTCCATCCAGGTTTTCTCCGGACCGTGATAATCGGACCCGGCCGAAGCAAGAAAATCCTGCTCGGTGGCAATGCGCGCAAAGTGCCGATTGGCCTCGGGCGTATGGCTGCCGGAGATCACCTCAATCGCCTCGCCGCCGCATTCGCGGAATTCACCGAATAGCCGCTGCAATTTGCCGGCGCTCAGCTTATAACGCGCCGGGTGGGCCACCACCGCCTGACCGCCCGCGGAACAAATCCAGCCCACGGCCTCATCGAGCGCCGCCCATTGGCCGGGTACGTGGCCGGGTTTGCCGCTCGAGAGAAACTGCTTGAATGCCTGCGGCATGCCGCGGACATAACCCTGGTCGATGAGAAACCGCGCAAAATGTGTGCGCGAAACGATGGTCCCCTGCGCCAGACGGCGCGCACCTTCGTAGGCGCCCTCGATTCGTTTCTTCTGCAAGCGGCGGCCGATTTCCACCGCGCGCCATTGCCGGAACTCGCGCAAACGCGCCAGACCCTGCTGCAAGGCGTGCTGCGCGGGATCGATGTTGAGACCGACAATATGCACCGTCTGACCCTGCCACGTGACAGAAATTTCCACGCCGGCAATCAAGGTCATGCCCAACTGACCCGCCGTGGCACTGGCTTCGTCGATGCCATCGGTCACGTCATGGTCGGTCAGCGCCAACACCTCTATCCCGGCCGCATGCGCCCGCGTCACCAGCGCTGCCGGTGTCAGGGTTCCGTCAGAGCGCTGGCTGTGCGCATGCAGATCGTAACGCCGCGGTGGAGCTGGATTAGCGCCTGTATTGGTGTCGTTCATCTGGCAAACAGAGTATCATTAAAAACGAGGTTATACTGTGATTGTGCCCGGAATTACCTATGACAACCACCACCTTGCCACCAAGCTTAGGCGAAGCGGCGCTGCGGTTTGAACACGCCGCCACGGATATCATTGACACCTATGAATCGCGGCGTCCGGCCAACTCCAACCAGGTTACGCCGGGCCAGCTGGCCGAGGCCGTTAACCAGTTTCTGATCATCATTTCCCGTGTCGACCGGGAGGAAGGCGCGGTCGGGCCGGTGGCCAAGGAAGATGTGACGCAACTGGGTGACTACGGCATGACGCTACTCACCGATCTTTCTGCCTGGGCCGGCCAGCTCAATCTGCCGGTCCCGCGGGATGACCTGGAAATCGTGGTCCTCGCGGCGGCCGACTGGGTTATGCGCCATGAAGGACAAATACGCGCGCTCGATCCGGTGGTGAATGCGCTCGCCAATTTCGCCAACCGCATGCACGACCCCACTGCGCTCGAACCACTCACCCTTTTCATGGGCCGGGTGGCGCAGGCGAGCGCCAAATACATCAAACAGGATCTGGAAAAAACCAACCCCGGCCGGCCGTGGCGCGTGCTGCACCTGAACCGCGGGATTGTCGCCACCCGCACCAACAACCCGGCGCTCATGGAGAAGGTTTTCGACGATCTGGTGCGCTATCTCCCGGAAGACGCCCCGGCCTTTTTTGCCGAGGGCATGCAGCAGATGGAGGCGCTCAACTACCCGCAGCCGGTGCGCCAGGTCATGGGCCGCTATTTTGACCGCTGGACGCGGCCCCGGATGCATTAGCCGGCACCGAGATATCCTTGCCGCCCCGGCCTCGGTAGTGCGAAAATAGCGGTCCTTTTTTCACGACCTTCAAGATGAAATTCCTCTACGATCTGTTTCCGCTGCTGCTGTTCTTTGCGGCCTTCAAGCTCTACGACATCTATGTCGCCACGGCCGTAGCCATCGTCGCGTCGTTCCTGCAGGTGGGGCTCTTCTGGCTCAAGCACCGCCGTTTTGAAACCATGCACCTGGTCACCCTGGCCGTCATTGCGGTCTTCGGCGGTCTGACGCTGGCATTGCACGACGACACCTTCATCAAATGGAAACCCACGCTGGTGTACGGGATTCTCGCCACGCTGGTGCTCGCCAGCCAGTGGTTTGGAAAGAAAACCGTTATCGAACGCATGATGTCCGCACAGATTGCCTTGCCCGCGACGGTATGGCGGCGTCTTAACCTGAGCTGGGGCCTTTTCTTTGTGGTGCTCGGCACGGCAAATATATACGTCGCATTCTATTACGGTCTGGATCTCGACCCTGAAGTCCGGCGCGGCATCTGGGTAAACTTCAAAGTCTTTGGATTGCTCGGACTCACGCTGCTGTTTACGGTGATACAAGCATTCTTCATGGCGAAACATATTCAGGAGAAGCCGGCGAGCGGTGATTCCGTCGCTGACCGGACGGCCGACTGATGTGGTATGTCATCAACGGTACTGACGCCGAAAACAGTCTTGAACGCCGGCTTTCAGTCCGCTCGGCCCACGTGGCACGCCTGCAACAACTTAAGGATCAAGGCCGTCTGATGCTCGCCGGCCCCTATCCGGCGGTCGACAGCAACGACCCCGGTCCCGCCGGATTCACCGGCAGCCTGATCGTGGCCGAGTTTGACTCGCTCGCCGATGCCGAAGTCTGGGCCAAGGCCGATCCCTACGTCGAGGCGAGGGTTTATGCCAGCGTCAGCGTCAAACCATGGCGCAAGGTGCTCCCCTAAATGGCGGAGCGCGCAACACTGATTGAAAACCGCTTGCGCGAAGCTTTCGCACCGCTGAAAATCGAGGTGCGCGATGACAGCCATCAGCACGCCGGACACGCGGGCGCAAAAAGCGGCGGCGGTCATTTCGCCGTCACCATCGTCTCGCCGCGGTTTCAGGGCAAAACCGCCGTGCAGCGGCACCAAATGATTTACCAGTCGCTGGGCGACCTGATGAAAAAGGAAATACATGCGCTCAGCATCCAGGCATTCACACCGGATGAGTTTTGAAACGCGAATCAATCAGTCAAACCATAACCGTCACCAAGGAAAATTCATGTCAAGCTTACGCACATCTCTCATCGTGTTTTTGGCCGCGGCCGGCCTGTTCGCCGCCGGCTGCGATAAAAAACCCGCCGACCAGGCCAAGAAAGACGGGGCCAAGGAGGCCAACAAGGTTGTCGCGATCGTCAATGGCGACAGCATCATGGAATCGGACTACCAGGGCTATCTGCAGCTGCGCCAGCAGCAAGCGGGCCCGATCCCGGACAAGGACAAGGAAAAGAAAATCGTGCTGGACGAGATGATCGAAAAAACGCTGCTCGCGCAACATGCCATCAGCAACAAGCTCGATCAGGACCCGGAAGTCAGCGCGCTCATGAAACGCGTGCGCGAGGAAATCCTGGCCCAGGCCGTCAAGCGCAAGCTGTTGCGCGAGAATCCGATTACCGACGATGACGTGAAAAAACGCTTCGAACATGAAGTGGAGAACACGCATAAAACGGAATACAAGGCGCGCCACATTCTCGTGAAAGAGGAAAGCGAGGCCAAGAACATCATCGCGCAATTGCAAAAAGGTGCGAAGTTCGACAAGCTCGCTAAGGACAAGTCTATCGACACGCAGAGCGGCAAGAGCGGCGGTGAACTGGGCTGGATCAATCAGGGCATGGTCGTGCCCGAGTTCTTCAACGCCGTCATGAAGATGAACAAAGGCGCCGTTACGGCCGAGCCGGTGAAATCCGACTTCGGCTGGCACATCATCAAGGTCGAAGACACCCGCCCGCTCAAAGTTCCGACCTTCGAGCAATTCATGTCCGATCAACGCGCCCGCGCCAACATCTATCGCAAGATGCAGGACGACAGAATCGGCGAACTGGTTAAGGACATCAAAGCCAAGGCCAAGATCACGGTTAATTGAGGCCATCGACAACAAACCATCCCGCCGCAAGCGGGATGGTTTTTTTTTCGTCTAGAATACCCCTATGATGAAATACTTCATCAAAACCATTCTTATCTCCCTAGGTTTTCTGACGCTATCCTCAGTCAGTCATGCGGCCGAAACGACGGCCGATCTGGAAACCCGGTCCGTTGTTATTTCCGACGCCATAAAAACCGGCGATCGCATCGGACGCATCCGCTTTCTCGGCATGCTGGCGTTACCCGATATCACGCGCGGTGGCGTGCGGCTGTCGCAACTTTCCGGGCTCGCGTGGGACGATGATGACGGCATTCTCTACGCCATATCCGACAAAGGCGGACTGTTCCATCTACAACCGGTGTTTGAAGGAAAGTTTCTTGTGGGGCTGCGACTCCTGCGGGCAATGCCCTTGCGCGAGCTTGGCAGCGATAAGCCGCTTGGGCCAGCGCGCGCGGATTCCGAAGGGCTCAACATCCTGCACGGGCGCAACCGGCAAAAGGGCGATACCGAATTGCTGGTCAGTTTCGAACGCTTTCCGCGCATCCTGCGTTACCGCACTGACGGCCGTGCCATCGGCGAACATCCCCTGCCCGCGCCACTGAACGACGCCAAGAATTATCGCGACCCCAACAAGATGCTGGAGTCCGTGTGCGTGGATACATCTCTGGGTGTCATTACCGCGCCCGAAACCCCACTGAAGTCCGAACGTGAAGCTTACACTCGCCTCTTCAGCCTTGCGGGAAAATCCTGGCTCTACCCCTTTACGCCGGGAGACCGCATCACCGACATGGAATGTCTCGGAAAAGGTGAAGTGCTGGTTCTGCAGCAGAATTATCGGCACGCCTTCAGCCGGATCGACGTGCTGTTAAAGCGCGTGCGCCTCACGGCTGTTCCAGCTTCCCAAGCACTGAATCCGGAAACACTGCTGTCCATGAGCAGCAAGGATGGATTTCAGATTGACAACTTCGAAGGCCTCACCCGCCACCAAGGCAGGCGATTTTTCATGGTCAGCGACAACAACGACCTTTTTGTGCAGCGATCGCTATTGATGTACTTCGAATTGCTGAATGAATAACCCGCCCATCAAGCAGAGAAGGCCAATACCGCCAGCCCGCACGTAATCACAGCGATCGCCACGAGCCTGGTGCCCCAGCGTTCGCGCTCACCGAAAGCGAAGATCGAGAGCAGCCCGGCCAGCACGATGCCGGCGTTGGTGAACGCCACCGCATAGGCGGCGGAAATATACTGCATGGCAAAAATCACCAGTCCGTAGGCATTGCCGATGCACAGCCCGGCC
>JAUSDQ010000194.1 GCA_030650525.1 Sulfuricaulis sp. | reverse complement strand
GGCGCGCGCCACGTTACACGAGTCGTGGAAGGTGAGGATTTTGTCGTCGTTCGCGCTCTTGTCGAATTTGAGCGCGTTACGCTGAATCAAGTCGTAGGTGAACTCGCAGATGTGCTGCGGTATCGGGTAGCGCTGGTCGAGGAAATCGAACGGGCCGATGAGTGTGTTCCAGAAACTGTAAGCCACGCGCCAGGCATGACCGCACTCGCCGACGACGATGCGTTTGACACCCAGATCCAGCGCCGCCTCGCGGATGCGCTTGGCGACCTTGTGCAGGTCATGGCTCGATCCGATAAACATGCCGAAGTTGCCGGCTTCGGATGCGTGCGAGGAAAGCGTCCAGGAGACACCGGCGGCATGGAACACCTTGCCGTAGCCGATGAGCCCGTCGACATGCGGCTCGGCGAAGAAGTCGGCCGAGGGCGTGACCACCAGCACTTCGGCGCCCTTGACGTCAACCGGGTACTTCACATCCACGCCGGTTTCGTCTTTGACATCTTCCTCGAGGCCCTCCAGCGTGTTGATGAGCGCCGGCCCCGGCAGACCGAGGTTGTTGCCGATCGAGTAGACCTTGACGAGGATTTCGTTGCAATACTTCTGGCCCTGACCGACGGTGTCCATGATTTCGCGCGCGGCCATCGAAATCTCGGCGGTATCGATGCCATAAGGGCAGAACACCGCGCAGCGGCGGCACTGCGAGCATTGGTGAAAATAGGTATACCACTCGTCGAGCACGTCCTTGGTCATGTCGCGCGCGCCGACGAGCTTGGGGAAGAATTTTCCGGCGAACGTGTAGTAACGCCGATATACGGAACGCAACAAGTCCTGGCGCGCGACCGGCATATTTTTCGGGTCGGAAGTGCCAAGATAATAATGACACTTGTCGGTGCAGGCGCCGCACTTCACGCACGAATCCAGGAACACCTGGAGCGCGCGCGATTGTGAGACCAAATCGCCCAGTTTTTTGACGGCGACGTTCTCCCAGTCCGGCACCAACTCTTTCGGGAAACCCATGCCGGCCTGGATATCGGGTTTCGCGATGTACGGCTTGGAGCCGGCCATCGTGTCCCGCTTGATATGGGGAATGACCTGGTATTCGCCGAGGACCGGTGTTTCGATATCAGCCATCGTTTAGCCTCCCGCGGCCTTGGTGTTGTCGATCTTCGCACTCCAGCCGGCGACCCAGCGTTTCGCGCGCGCATTGTCGACCTGGTTGCGGGTGGGACTGAAGAACACGCCCGGCGCGTGCAGCAGCTTGCTGACCGGGAACACGATCATGAGCGACGCCACCAAGGTGAGATGTACCAGCAGGGCTGGGTCGGCCGGGAGCGGTTGCCAGTTGAATGTCATCAACCCCAGGAAGAAGGCCTTGAGAGAAACGATATCGGTGCGCGCCAGATACTTCATGGAAAGACCGCTGGCCCCGATACCGACCAGCAGCGCCAGCATCAGATGATCGGACAAATTGCTGATGTAACGCACACGGTCCACCAGAAACCGGCGCCCCCACAGCCCCAGGAGGCCCGCGACCATGCCAAAGCCGGTGAAAACGATGAACCATTGCAGCAGCGGCACGAAGAACCAGACGGGTTCGGTGAAATAGCGCAGGTGCCAGAGCAGCTCCACGAACAGACAGAAGTGGAACACCCAGCCGAACAGCCAGGTCCACTTGTTCGCCTTGAACAGGCTTTCGAACACCGTGACTTCGCGCGCCATGCGCATCCATACTCCGGCGCGGGTGGTCGGCGCCGGGGCGGTCGGGATTTTCAACGGCTGCGGCGTGCGTGCATAGATGAAAATCTTGCGCGCCACACCGATGACGAGGATAGCCGTTGCTACATAAAACAGCAGCGTGTAAATCACTGTCACAGCCGTCATGTAAGACCCCGCTGGTTTCCGCTAAGCGGTTATATTAACCCCGCCGCGGAAGGCCGGTAATTGATTAGACGCAACCGGTCGGTTTGGGCAGGCCGGCGTATTTGCACGCCTGTTTGGCCGGGCCGTACGGGAACAGTTCATACAGATACTTGCTGTTACCCTTGTCCGCGCCGAGCTTTTTGCCGATCGCCTTGGTGAGCACACGCACCGCGGGGGCAATCTGGTATTCTTCATAGTACTCACGCAGGAAGTTGAGCACTTCCCAGTGGCTCGGCGACAGATCGCAGTTGTCGATCTTGGCCATTTCCTTGGCAATCTCCTCGTTCCAGTCGGTACGATTGGCGAGATAACCTTCTTCATCGGTTTCGATGTTTTTTCCAGCTACGGTGATTGGCATGTATATTCTCCTCGTCTGTTAAAATCATTGATCAATATCAAAGCCAGGATTGTACACTGGGGTGTTCCACCACCAGATCCACAAACCCGCTGTAGTCGACCAGCTTGATGCCGTCGATAACCCGATCCTGCATCCCGCGCGCCTCGATATCGGGATAAAGCGCAAAGATTGGAAAATCCTTCAACGCCTGCTCGACCATTTTGGTGGTCGAGGTGCCTTTCACGGCGCCGTACACGCCATCTTCAATAAGCAGGACGACAGCCCCTTTTTTGAGATGTTTGAGGCAGCTTTCCAGGGCGTTGCGTTCTGTCGGCGACTTGTTCACGGTGTGCAACATGGATCGTCCCCCTTAAAAACTCAAAATCACGTCTTGCGATTGCATGAGATCCGCCATCTCCTGCGTGCTTAATATTTTCATGGGAATAATAAAATCGCTCTCCTGCAAACCACGCGCCTCCATGGATTCCTTTTCCACGTAAAGCTTCTCGATATCGTAACCTTCCAGGGCGCGATAGGTCGGTGAGAAGTTTTTCACGTCAAGCGCCTTGGTATGCTGGCCTTTAACGACCTGATAGACGCCGTCATCCAAAAACGCGAGGCTCACGTCCTGATCGAATGCCGCCGTGATCAGCACCACTTCGAGCGACTCCAATGCGTAAATCGTGCCGTAGGGCGCTTTGCGGTTTACGTACAGAAACTTCTTGATTTTTCCGCCCGTGCTCTCTTCCAAATCAATTCCGCCAGTAGCTTCAGTCATGGTTGTTTCTCGCTCGATTCCGATTAATCGCCAAAAGTTACCAAGCGGTCCGCCTGGATACCCGTTTCGACCAGTTGGCCCAGGCCGGAGATGCGAAATCCTTCTTGCAGGTTTTCATCCTTGATGCCCCGGCGCAGCGCCGCGGCCACGCAGACCACCAGATCGATGTGATGGTCTTTTCCCAGCTTCTGCCAGCGGTTAACGATATGACGGTCATCCGTCGGCGGCTCGGTGAGCCGACTCGAGTTGTAGACGCCGTCATGATAGAAAAACACGCGGTGGATCTTGTGACCTTTCTCGAGCGCGGCCTTGGCGAACAAATAAGCCGTGTCCGACGCCTGATGCGTATAGGGACCTTCATTGACCAAAATACCGAACTTCATTCTCACTCCCCTTGACCTGCCTCAATACCCCGTTGACTTTTTATGGACCGACGCCGGGATAAAACCCGGCGTCGGATACGGCTATTACATTTCTTCTGACGCGTTAGAAACGAATATGCGCCGATGCATTCAGGCTCGCACGCGAGCCGCGCCAGTTGTCGATATGGAATTTGGTAAACGGCAGCTCCGTAAGTTCGAAGAACCGCGGCCAGCCGATACGCTCCACCCAATCGCCGACGCGCTCCCAATCCTTGGCGTCTTCTTTATAAACGCGCAGGATCTTTTTTACAATCGCCCCGGCCTCGGGCCAGCGTGGCGGGTTGTTCGGGATGCCGGCGGCCACCAGTTTGTGGAACATCGGCTTCGAACGCGCATTGGAGTTCTTGCCGCCGACCCAGATGGCGAGCTTGGAGTGCTCCGGATCGTTGATCTGCATGGGCGGGCAGGGCGGGAAGCAGGCCCCGCAGCAGATGCATTTTTTTTCGTCGACTTCGAGTGACGGTTTGCCGTTGACTATCGCCGGCCGGATCGCCGCCACCGGGCAGCGCGCCACCACCGAGGGACGCTCGCATACATTCGCCACGAGATCATGATTGATCTTGGGCGGCTTGGTGTGCTGTACGTTGATGGCGATGTCACCCTGGCCGCCACAGTTGATCTGGCAGCAGGAAGTGGTGATGTGTACCCGGTTCGGCATGTCCTCTTTGATAAACTCTTCATGCAGATCGTCCATCAACGCCTTGACCACGCCCGAGGCATCGGTGCCGGGGATATCGCAGTGCAGCCAGCCTTGGGTGTGGGAGATCATGGTCACCGAGTTGCCGGTGCCACCGACCGGGTAGCCCGCTTCCTCGAAGGCCTTGATGAGCGGCGCGACTTTCTCCACGTTGGAGACCATGATCTCCATGTTCGAGCGGATGGTGAAGCGCACATAACCCTCGCCATGCTTGTCGATGATGTCGCACAGCAGGCCAATCTCATACGGACCCAGTTGGCGCTGAGTTCCGACACGCACGGTCCAGATTTCGTCACCGGAATGGGCGACATGATGCAGCACCCCCGGTCGCGGGCGGTCGTGATACTTCCAGTTGCTGTAGTTCTTGATCATCAGGGGATGCATGTACTGAAATGCATCCGGGCACCCGCTCTCAATCGGGGTGCGCATTTTCGGTGCTTCTGCCATGGGTCAGTTCTCCAAAACGTTCATTCGACGCGTATTAATGTCTTGACGGATACGGATCAGCCGGCTGATTGCTGCTTACGCTTATTCCACTTCTCGGCTTCCTGATCCCACTCGTCCAGGCGCACGTATGAACTGGTGCGTGGATGAGTAATCATGTTCGGATCGACCTCAAGGCCGATACCTTCCAGGTAGTTCACGAGGCCGATGCGCTCGATCATCTCGCCGCAACGCTCGTGCTCCAGGCCGTTCTCCGCCCAGAAGTCGATGGTGTTGGCGGCGATCTCGCGGATCTTCTCGTAATCCTCGTCGGTTTCCAGTTTCATGAACGGAACGATCACGGTGCCGAAGGTATCGCCGATCTTCAGCGTGCGCTTGCCGCCGATGAGCAGGGTAATGCCCTTGTCGTCGCCGGGCTTGAGGGCTTTGGTCATGACATTGATGCAGTGCATGCAGCGCACGCAGTTGCGGTTGTCCACGTCGAGCGTGTCGTCGTCGTTCAACGACAGCGCCTTGGTCGGACAGCGGTTCACGACGTTGTCGATGACATATTTGCGGCTCTTGCTCTTGATGAAGGCCTTGATTTCCTTCTGGTCGACCTTCATGTCGTCGCGCCAGGTGCCAATCACGGCGAAGTCGGCGCGCTGAATCGAGTTCATGCAGTCGTTCGGGCAGCCCGAGACCTTGAACTTGAACTTGTAGGGGAGTGCCGGACGGTGCATATCGTCGATAAAGTTGTTCACCAGAGTGCGATGGACCTTCTGCTCGTTGGCACAGGACTGCTCGCAACGCGCCGCGCCCACGCAGGACATGGCGGTGCGCACGCAGGGACCGGCGCCGCCGAGGTCCCAGCCGTACTCGTTGATTTCGTCGAAGAAGTGCTGCGTATTCTCGGACGTGGTGCCGATGAACATGATGTTGCCGGTTTGGCCGTGGAACGCAATCAGGCCCGAGCCCCATTTCTTCCAGGAGTCGGACAATTGACGCAGCATCTTGGTGGTGTAGTGATTGCCGGCCGGCGGCTGAACGCGCAGGGTATGAAATTCTTTCGCTTCGGGGAACATGGCCTTGCCATCGCTGCCCATGAGTTCGGTGAAGCGGGGAATGATGCCGCCGCCGTATCCGAACACGGAAACCGTGCCGCCTTTCCAGTAGCCCTTGCGGGTGGTGTAGGAGTGTTCCAGCTGACCCAGCAGGTCGACCATCATGTTGTTGTCGTGCGCCAGACGCTTCAGTCCGGTCACGAAGCTGGGCCACGGACCGCTCTCCAGCTGATCCAGCATGGGTGTCTTGTGGAACGGCTTGGTGGATTTCTTTTCCTTCGGGATGAAGGTCGAATGTTTTTCCGGGTTCTTCGGTTGATTCTGGGCCATTTAAACTACCTCCTACAGGTAGAAGAACGTATATTTAGCCTTCAGGCGAAGTCTGTTCGCTCAAAAGACCGACATTGTTTGCTCTTGAAGCAAAGATCGGATCTGATGCAATTCCGCTGTTGCGAAACCACATCGTCACCTCGCGTCACCGGCAGCTTATCAAAGCTTTGCAGTAGCTGAGTCTAATCGGGGCATTTGATAAAAAAATCACACATTAGAGAGAGAGCCGATGCCAACTTGCCCCTCCCGAAAGAGATATATTAATGTTATCTATAAAGTTGACAATAAAAAATCATTTTACAACTATTTGATTCAAAATCAAATTATCGTTTGAATCCGGGTTTGCGGAGACACCCTTGGGAAATGGTGCAAGGGCAGCATCGCCGTTCACTCTTTCCGGTAATTCTGTAGCGACGGCTTTTCTCTTGAAAATCAGCGCAGGAGGCCCATTCACTCGAGGGCAACCGGCAAACCATGCGCCGCACAAATTTTAATCATATGGTAACTTCCGCCCGCGTCAGGGTTGAGCAAGCCCCGTTTTCCCTGGATAACGAACCGGCTTATCGGCGCTGGCGCGAGCATAAACTGGATGGCTATCCAATAACGGCGGAAGCACTGATCGTGGAGGTCGGGGATCCGCGTGCCCTGACAGATGCCGAGGCGGAGGCCATCTTGCGGGTCTGCCGAAAAACCAACATGGTCATTTATGCCAGCCGGCTGGGCGGTCTGGAGGACAAGGCGATTCCACGCGCACTCGGTGAGCGTTTCGGGCTAAAAAGACTCGATGACAACATGCTCGCGGATGACGATGGTATTACCTCGCTGCGGAGGGATGCGGGTAAATCGCAGCGTGGATATATACCCTATTCCGATAAGCGCTTGCTGTGGCATACCGACGGATACTATAACAGCCCGGAATCGCGTATTCGTGCTTTTGTGCTGCACTGCGTGTCACCGGCGGCACAGGGCGGCGAAAACAGTCTGCTCGATCATGAAATGGCATACATCCAGATGCGCGATGCTAATCCGGATTATGTCCGGGCTTTGATGGCGCCCGATGCGATGGTGATTCCGGCCAACACGGAGGCGGGTGCAAAACCACGCCCGGCGATCGATGGCCCGGTGTTTTCGGTCGACCCCTGGGGGGGGAATCTTCACATGCGCTACACCGCGCGCACGCGGTCCATTGAGTGGAAACCGGACTCGCTAACACAGGAAGCCGTGCATTTTCTGGAGCAGCTGCTGGCCAGTGATTTACCATATATATTTCGCCACCGTATGGACGCGGGGCAGGGGCTGTTGTGCAACAATGTGCTGCATAACCGCACAGCCTTTATGGATGACGCCGAACGCGGAATCGCTAGACTGGTGTACCGAGCGCGTTATCATGATCGGATGGCGGGAACGAATCTTGAGCCCCTCTCCATCTCTTCCCCGTGAAGGGGGAGTCGGTAAATATCCACGAGAAAAACTTGCATGCTGTATCTGAGTGAAGTGCTTCTGCAGCATCACGACATCCAGACGTTCGAACAATTGCTCGACGTGGTGCGGAGCCGTGCCCAGTCAGAGATGTTTTTCAGGATCGATATCAAGCCGACGTATCCGGATACACCGCCCAACTGGGAAGACCAGCTGGAAGGGGCTTTTGTCGGCATTCATTCCGTGACCAGATAATTGCTTAGCCACAGGGAACACCGAGCGGAAAATATCGAAATGAAATATCTGAAAGAAGACCCCTCTTTGGGGGATGCGGACAGCGGCGAAGACGTCGCCGAATCGACCGTATTGCTGGAATCGCAGGTACATGAATTCAAGCGCCAGATGCTTGAGCTGCCGCCAAACTACGATCCGCTTTCCCGCGCCGATTTGTTGTTGCAGATCGGACGCACGTTGATCCGGCTGGAAAAAAATCAGGACGCCTGGGATGCCGGTCGCGAAGCCTTCGATATTTTCGTGACGCGCGAAGCCTGGGAAGGCGCGGTGCAAGCCTGCGACATCATGTTTTTATCCGAACAGCCGGAGTCCCTGGCGGCGCTCGGGCAGGGGATCTGGCTGGCCGTTACGTTTCCGGTCGATCCGGAATTGTCGGTGGCCGTGCTACAGCATGTGATCGATGAAACCCCGCCGGATTCGGACGGGGCGGCGGTGGCCGCCACCGTCGCGCACTACTTGGTCGATCTGCGCGCCCAGGACCGGCAGCGAGAAGATCTGTTGTTCTATACCAATCAGCTCCTGGCCACCGTGGCGCGCCGGCATAGCAATGTGCACGATCAGGAGGCATTCAGTAAATGGTTCAAGAAGCTGGAGCTGGAAGATTCCGCAAAATTTCTGCCCCGGCTGCGTAATATTGTCGACGTGTTGGTGCAGGATGAATGGTGGATCGACCGCGACGCTATTCAGGCGAAGTTACCAGTGAACTAATTAATTCACAGGATTGACAGGATTAAAACAGGATTAACAAGATTAAAACCAATACTAATCCTGTAAATCCTGAAAAATCCTGTTAATCCTGTCTATTTTTTTGAGTTAACACAAATGTACTGGCAAGAATCCAAAAATAATGAACACTATATCGTCCCGGACGACATAGTGGACGTTGTCTACAGTATCCAGTGCCGCGCGTTGCCGGTGGACCATGCCTATGTGCTGTCACAGGCCATTACGCAGGCGCTGCCCTGGTTTGCCGCGGAAGAAACCGTGGGTTTGCATCTAATTCACGTGGCAGATTCTGGAAACGGCTGGATGCGGCCGGACGAGGCCGGCGCCTTGTTGTGTCTGTCACGTCGCACCAAGCTGGTACTGCGCCTGCCAAAACACCGCATCGAGGACGCGGGCAGTCTGTCCGGGCAAACACTGGACATTGCCGGCCATTCACTGCGGGTGGACAAACTGGCGGTCAAACCGCTGTCGGCCATTAGCACGCTTTTTTCGCGCTATAACGCGTCCCGTGACGGTATGGATGAGAACGTTTTTCTGCAGGACACGATGGCGTTGCTCAACATCATGGGCATACGTCCCAAAAAAATGATCTGCGGCCTGGAACGAAATATTGTCACTCCTAGCCGGGTCATCCGCACGCGCAGCCTGATGCTGGCGGAGCTTAGCGTCGAAGAGTCGGTGAAGCTCCAACAGCAGGGCTTGGGGACGGACCGGAAATTGGGCTGCGGGCTGTTTATTCCGCACAAGGACATCAAGGAAGTCAGGCCGGTCTTGGATTAATTCGCTGCGCTTTGTATCATGCGTTTATTGAACCGACCGCCACAACATTTGCGATATTTTTTCTGAAATTCAAGGGGGCACTATGAGTTATGAGTTTAATGGCAAAACCATCGAAACCGATGCCAATGGGTTTTTAATAAACACGGAAGACTGGAGCAAGGAACTGGCCGAGTTCATCGCCCACAATGAAGGCATCACGCTTACGCCGAAGCATTGGGATTTGATCGAATACCTGCGTGATTGCTACGTTAACCATAATAACGAGCAGCCCAATACCCGTACGATTGTGAAGGCGATGGCGGATAAGTGGGGCACGAACGTGATTCAAAAGGATGTTTATGACCTGTTTCCGAAGGACCCGAGCAAGCAGGGCGGTCGTGTGGCAGGTTTGCCGGAATCGCGTCGCAAAGGCGGGTATTAAAATCAGCGGCAAGACGCCAGTAGCAAGTGACAAGGTAAAATCCATGGTTTCTTGCTGCTTGATGCCTGTTACTGGCCTCGCGTGATTCTAACCACCCTCGTCGATACCGAAACGCTGTCGAGACATGTCGGGGACCCGCGCTGGGTCGTCGTTGATTGTCGTTTTGCATTGACCGATCCCGGCGCCGGCCGGCGCGCCTATGAGGCCCAGCATATTCCCGGTGCCCGTTATGCTCATCTCGAAGAGGATTTGTCTTCTCCGGTCACGCCCGTGAGCGGACGGCATCCGCTCCCCTATCCCAATGCCCTGGCCGAAAAACTGGGGCGCTGGGGCATAGACAAGACCAAGCAAGTCCTGGTGTACGACGATACCTTTGGCGCGATGGCCTCACGCCTGTGGTGGTTATTGCGCTGGCTCGGGCACGAAGCGGTGGCATTGCTCGATGGCGGGTTTCCCAAATGGCAGCGTGAAAAGCGCCCCGTCACGCCAGAATTGCCGCGCATTCAACCCGCGCAATTCCACCCGACGATCGATAATGCCTTGTGGGTGGATACCGGTCATGTGGAAGAGATGTTGCGTGCCAAAAACGGCCTGTTGGTCGATGCGCGCGGGGATGAGCGCTATCGCGGCGAGATCGAAACGATCGATAAAGTTGCCGGCCACATTCCCGGTGCGGTTAACATGCCTTACGAGGATAATCTCGACTTCAGTGGTGAATTCATGTCAGATGAAGCGTTGCGGGAGCACTATCTTGCCGTGTTGAAGGATGTGGCACCGGACAAGGTGGTGCAGATGTGCGGCTCGGGCGTGACCGCCTGCCACAATATTCTGGCGATGGAACACGCCGGTCTGGCGGGTTCAAGGTTGTATGCCGGGAGTTGGAGCGAGTGGATCGCGGACGCCAGCCGTCCGGTGGCAAAAGGAGAGTAAAAATTTCACAGGATTAACAGGATTTTTCAGGATTTACAGGATTAATTCAAAAATTCTCTAATTCTCTGGTTTTAATCTTGTTGATCCTGTTTTAATCCTGTTAATCCTGTCTATTGAAATTTTATCGAGCGATGAAACGAGTTGACGATTTCCGGCTGAGGTTGGGCAAGAAAGAGCTGGTGCCTATCATGACCGGCGGCATGGGCGTTGATATTTCCGCCGCGGAACTGTCACTGGTCGCGGCGCGGCTGGGCGGCATCGGGCACATTTCCGACGCCATGGTCCCGACCGTCTCCGATCGGCGCTTCAAAACCGGTTTCGTCAAGGAAAAGCAAAAAAAGTACAAATACAACGTCGCCAACCGCGACAAATCGGACGTGCATTTCAATCTCGATCGGCTGGCCGAGGCCACCAAGCTGCACGTGGGCCGGACGATGGAAGCCAAGCGGGGCGAGGGGCTGATCTTCATCAACACCATGGAAAAGCTCACCATGAACAACCCACGCGAGACCTTGCGCGTGCGCTTGGCCTCCGCGATGGACGGCGGGATCGACGGCATCACGTTGAGCGCGGGGCTGCATCTGGGTTCGCTCGCGCTGGTGCAGGACCATCCACGCTTCCGTGACGTGAAGTTCGGGATCATCGTTTCGTCGCTGCGCGCGTTACTGTTGTTCCTGCGCAAGAATGCACGGCTCAATCGTCTGCCGGATTACATCGTCGTGGAAGGCCCGCTGGCTGGCGGGCATCTCGGTTTTGGCATGGACTGGGTGCAGTACGATCTCAAAACCATCGTCGATGAGATTCACCGCTATCTCGCACAGGAAGAGTTGAAAATTCCGCTTATTCCAGCCGGTGGAATTTTTACCGGCACGGATGCCGTGGAATTTCTGGAAGCCGGTGCCGCCGCGGTGCAAGTGGCGACACGTTTTACCGTCACCAGGGAATGCGGTCTGCCGGACAAGGTCAAGCAGGAGTACTTCAAGGCCAGCGAGGAGGACATCGAAGTGAATCTGATCTCGCCCACGGGCTATCCCATGCGCATGCTGAAGAACAGCCCGGCGATCGGCGCGGGTATCCGTCCCAACTGCGAGGCGTATGGTTATCTACTCGATGCGTCCGGTAACTGCGCCTATATCGAAGCCTACAACCGCGAGCTCGATAAGCATCCGGACGGCGAAAATATTTCGGTCATGGACAAAACCTGTCTGTGCACACACATGCGCAACTTCGACTGCTGGACCTGCGGGCACTATACCTACCGGCTCAAGGACACCTCGCGCCGTCTCCCGGATGGAAGCTATCGGTTGCTGGATGCAGAACATGTGTTCAAAGATTATCTCTACAGCACGGAACACAGGATCGCGTTGCCGCCGCAACAGAATTAATTCACAGGATTAGGCAGGATTTACAGAATTTCTGCAAAATGAAAAAACGATTTAATCCTGTTAATCCTGTCTATTTTCCTTTCCTTCAGTTTTAGCGATCGAGCACCTCGCGCGATTCATCCTTGGCCGGGTCGTTTTGCGGCAGGGTGTCAGCGACCCACTCGCCTTTTTTCCACCCGGCGACGGGGGTGGGGCATTCCTTTTTTGGCACGAAACGCGAGCGCTTTAATAGTAATTGCCGCTCGAGCCCGATTGAGTTTTCAATTTATCGAATGCGGCAGTGACTACGCCCCTGATTTAATTATCGCGTTATTTTCCGGAGTGCTGGCTCTTGGTGCCTTCGGCGATCCGGTCCATCAGCGCGAATAGCACGCCGGATACGATCAGTACGAAATGGATGCCTACCTTCCAGGCCAGTTGTTTATCTCCCACTGTCCAGGTGCCGGCCTCGGCGGCAACGCCAATATTGGAGACGTTCACAAACGCCTTCAAGAGTTCGATGGCGGAAATTGCCACGATCGAGGCGATGAGCTTGATTTTCAGCCCCGAGAAATCGACCTTACCCATCCATTCCGGACGATCCTCGTGATCGGCAACGTTGATTTTGGATACGAAGTTCTCGTAACCGCTGAAGATAATGATGATCAGCAGGCTCGCCACCAGCGACATGTCCACCAGGGTGAGGATGGCGAGTATCACATCGCTTTCGCTCATGGTGAAAATGGCCGGCAGCATGTGAAAGAACTCCTGGCCGAATTTGATCAGGAGCAGGGCGATGGAGAACACCAGGCCCAGATAAAACGGCGCCAACAGCCATCGACTGTTGAACATTAGCAATTCAAGAGCGTGTTCGATTTTTTTCATGCCGGTAAGTTCTGGTTATGCAAGAAATTGCGATAGGGCAGTTGCCCAAGCCGGGATTATGGCGTGATTGATGGAACAATCAAGTCTTGTTCGAACGACTGAATATTCCGCTGTTACCGCGCCGGGCAGGCAGGAAATCTTCGCACCCCGATTCCGCAATCCATCCGTGCACTTCATTTCGCGTGCAGGATTTTATGGTAATGGCCGCGTTTTTTATTCACCCCTGGTTTGGCGCATGGTGCATGGCTCTAATGTAACGATATCTCCGTATCCTTCTCCGGCGCGGGGATAATGACGATTTCAACACGGTTATTGAGCCTCGCTACCCTGTTCCATTCACCCGCGGTTTTGACGGAGTATAAAATTGGATATTTATATAATGGTTTTTCCTTGCCGTCGGTAACGACATCGATGTTGATCTTGCCGCTGTTGTACGGCGCGCCGGACAGAAACCTCGTAAAGCCAAACGACTGGCGCGTACTCTGTGCCATGGACTGTTCGGGAGTCAGGCCCAATGTCTGGCAATTCTGGATCGGCATATCGTCCGGTGGAACCCGGTAATCTCCCGTTTCATTTCTGATGAGACAGAAATCTCCGACGGATATCTTCAGCCGTACGGCCCCCTTGAAGTCAATGGCAGTAAGACGCGATATCAGTTCATTAAGCAGCGATGCCTGATAGTCACCCAGTGGCATCTGCTCAAAGCTGTGCTGATTATTCAGATTTATGGTCCACTCGACCGTCTCAAGCAACCTGCGTCTTTGATCGACCATCTGTGTCTTTAGGTTTTCTATTGTCTGTTGCAGCTTCGAGTTTTTTTCCTCGGCTTTTATTCGTTTCTCGATGGCCTCTTGTAGCGTCGTATTTTCTTCTTCTCCCAACGCATTCTGGTGGGCGATGGTCATGGGCGCCTTGTCGGTGTTGGCAAAAGTAATGGAGCTTGCATCGCCAGGGAGCATTCCCACGGTCTCTTGAGGTTTTTTCGAGTCGATTAGGTCATCGCGCCCCGCATGCCAAAATGTCAGCACAGCCAGAAATGCCACCGAGGCAAGCAGTGTCAGTAACTTGAGCCAGCCATATTCGCCGGTAAAGTGGTACCAACGGGATGCCGCCGCATTTTTTTGCTGAAGTATTTGCGCGACTCTTTCCGCGATATCGTCGGTACTGGAGGTCAGCTCCTCCTTGAGCTTGGTGCGCTGATCGTCGAGCAGCCGTTTGAGCAATGACACCGTTCCATGTTCAAGCTTCAGCGTGGCTTCCTGGGCAACTTCCACAACCGCGGAACGCGGAACGGGCGGTGTCTTGGGGGCCATGACCGGTGGAACCGGCTTGCGGCTCACTTCGGGAGACGGTAAATCAGGTTGATCTGGAAGCAGGTTCAGGCCGTGAATGATTTTTTCGAGTTCTGCTGGCTTGATCGGTTTTGGCAGCACCCCAACCGCCCCCAGCGCGCGCGCCTGACCCATGTAAAACTCGCCTTCCTTCGACGTGTACATAATGATGGGAATCATCGCGGTCCGGGGGTTCTGCTTGATGGCTTGCACTGCCTCGAGCCCATCCATTCCCGGCATCATGTGATCCATAAAAATCACGTGTGGAGGTTTATTGCTCGACAGGTATTCCAGGGCATCTTCAGCCGATTCGGAAGTATCGACGGCGAGCTTATAAGTTTCGAGCATCCTGCTTAGAACAACACGAGCCAGTCTGGCATCGTCGACGACTAGGGCACGTTTTACCGGCATGGCATCCTCAAAAATCAGACAGGACTTACAGGATTAAAATAGGACTGACGGAATTTCTGGTCTCCAGAATCCTCGATCCTTAAATACCGCCCATTTCATTTATTAACAGACTCCAAGCCCATAACTAAGCATACAACATGCCAAATCGAGCTAAACAAAGTGTAGTGATACATGGTTTCGGCGCCAAATGGACGCGATGGGCGCTGGCTGAATTTCTCGTCGGGCGGCGTATGTTCGGTGGCTTTTCCGGTAAAGAAGAGATGCACACGGCCTTGATTATTTCTTTTTTTCCAGGTCGAGTGACGCTGAGTTGATGCAATAACGCAAGCCGGTGGGTTGCGGTCCATCGGGAAATACGTGCCCCAGATGCGCGCCACATTGGCCGCACACCGCTTCGGTACGGCGCATGAAAAAGCTGCTGTCCTCCTCTTCGGCGACGTTTTCAGCCTTCATCGGCGCGGAGAAACTCGGCCAACCGGTGCCGGAGTCGAATTTGGTGTCGGAGCTGAAGAGTTCCGTTCCGCAACAGGCGCATTTATAAACACCCCTGTCCTTGCAGTCGTGATATTGGCCGGTGAACGCGCGTTCCGTGTCTTTTTGGCGCGTGATTTTATATTGTTCCGGGGTAAGGATTTTTTTCCATTCCGCGTCGTTTTTGAATATCTTGTATTTCATGACACCATCCTCCCGGCTAAATATCTCCCCACATGCGCACCAGATTCATGTAAGCGGTATTGACCTTGGCGGTTTCTTCGGCGTCGGGCGAGGTCCGCAACAGCTTTTCGCGCGCCTGGTTGAGTTCGTAAAGCAGTTCGCGCTTGGCCGGATCGCGCACCAGGCTCTGCACCCAGGTAACGGCCACCAGCCGCTCTCCGTGCGTGATCTCATTTACATGATGCAGGCTGGAGGAGGGGTACATCACGGCATCGCCCGCCGGCAGCTTGACCGCGTTGGTGCCGAAGGACGTGCGTATGACCAGCTCGCCGCCGTCGTAATTTTCCGGCCCATTCAGAAAAATGGTGATGGCGATATCCGAACGATAAAGAATACCCTCGGTGCCCATCATGGGGTCATCCAGGTGATCGCCGTAGGCCATGCCCGGCGTATAGCGCGCATAAAATGGCGCGGCCACGTGCAGCGGCAAAGCGCCGCTGCGATAAACTGGATGCTGTACCAGACCGCTCATGACAATGTTGTTCAGCATGTCCATCTGCTGTGCGCGCTTATCCAGTTCTTCGTTTTTCTTGACGCGTTTGGCCGCGGCGCCGGCGGAAAGTTTCCCGTCGACGAAACTGGCATTGGCGAGCAGTTTCCTGATCGTATCCAATTGGCTGGACGCCAGCACGGAAGGGATGTGGAGCAGCATGATTCGATCCTGATAGGTTCGCCAGGATTATAGGGCAGGCCTTAGCGGTAAAAAAGCGACATGCCACCGAGCAGGATCATCCACGCCACCACGCGCCGGAAAACTCGCTCATTGATGTGTAGATGCAACTGGTTGCTGAACCAGAGCGTGCCGGCGAGAAACGGCGCGCTGACAGCCATCATCTCCAGGATTTCTCCGGTGTAGGTGCCGTGAACAGCGTATTCGGTGGCGCGCAGACCGTTCATGGCAAGGAAAAACGCGAAGGCGTAGTGGCGCACCGTGTTCTTTTCGTGGAAGGTCGCGAGCAGCCGTGTCATGGCGATCGGTCCGCTGATGCCGAACAGCGCCTGCGACGTGCCCGCGAGCGTGTCCATCGCGCGCATACCGGCCGGATTGAACTTCGCCCGGTGCGGCGCGATCACCAGAAACAGCCCCGCGGCGGTGATGGCCGAAGCGAGCAGCACCTGAAACACCGACGCGGAGAAATAGTAGAAGAGCGCAAACCCCGCGATCGCGCCCAGCCCGGCGAAT
>JAUSDQ010000193.1 GCA_030650525.1 Sulfuricaulis sp. | reverse complement strand
CATTGACCAAGACGGTCAGGCCACCCTTGACTTTGCCGCTGGTGGTGCCGGTGACGAATTCGCCGGTTTCCAGGGCTTTTTCCAGGCTCATCCAGGAAGCCAGACGCTTGGCGGTGTCGCGCGACAGAATGGTGTCGCCGTAGCCGTTTTCGATGGAACCAATGGCCACCGACACGAAGTCGCCAACCTGGACTTCGATTTCGCCCTTGTCACTCTTGAATTCTTCAAGCGGCACGTAGGCCTCGGACTTGAGTCCCGCGTTGACAACGACAAAGCTGTGTTCGATACGCACCACTTCGGCGGTGATGACTTCGCCTGGACGCATTTCGGTGCGTGTCAAGGACTCTTCAAATAGGGCGGCAAAAGATTCTGACATTTTTTGATGCGGTAAGAACCGCAGTTTAATTTGCGGTTTTATCCGCGGGTTAGTTTGTTGAACCACACAAGCGGTGCGCTTGAGCAGCGCGAGAAGGCTTGTGTGGACCGACGCAAAATCCAGAGGATTTTGCTTTTTAGTCCGTCAGATTGCTCTGAAGGGCTGTCTGTCCTGCCACCAGTCCAACACCAGATTGACCGATGTTTCAACCGTCAGATCCGAGTTGTCCAGTAACCGGGCATCTTGCGCTGGTTTGAGCGGTGCGACGCTGCGGGATGAATCCCGTGCATCGCGTGCTTCCAGATCAGCGCGAAGAGATGGGAGTGTAGTCGAAATTCCCTTTGAAATCAATTGTTTATAGCGCCTCTCCGCTCGCCGCTCGGCGCTGGCGGTCAAAAACACCTTGAGCGAGGCCTCGGGGAAGATGATGGTTCCCATGTCGCGCCCGTCGGCGACCAGTCCGGGCAACTGGCGAAAGCCGTGTTGCAGTTCAATCAGCGCCAGACGGACCCTTGGCAGGACGGAAACCCTGGAGGCGTTCATGCCGGCCTCTTCGGTGCGGATGGTGTCGCTCACGTCGCTGCCATTGAGCCGCACCCGGCCATCGGTGAATTCAATGGACAGGGTTTGAACCAGCGCCGCAATCGCCAGCTCATCCGAAGCGGTCAGCGTCAAACCGGCCTGCGAGGCCGCGAGGGCGGTGATGCGGTAGAGCGAGCCGGAATCCAGAAAATGGTAGCCCAGCTCTTTCGCCAAAACCGCTGCCAGCGTGCCCTTGCCCGAGGCGGTCGGGCCGTCTACACAAATCACAGGAATGGCGCTGTCCGGTGTCTGCACCAGGCTGAACAGCGCCTCGAAATAGTCGGGGAAGGTCTTGGCCACGCACTTCGGGTCTTCGATGCGAATGGGCAGGCCGGCCGGGTTGAAGGCGGCGAGCGAAAAACACATGGCCACCCGGTGGTCGTCGTAGGTGTGAATGCTGGCGGCTTTCCAGTCGGAGGGGGAGGCCGGCGGGGTCACACGAATGAAATCAGCGCCTTCCTCGACCGTGGCGCCAAGTTTGCGCAGTTCGGTGGCCATGGCTGCGATGCGGTCGGTTTCCTTGACGCGCCAGCTCGCAATATTGCGCAGCGTCGTGCTGCCCTGGGCATACAAGGCCATCACGGCCAGCGTCATCGCCGCGTCGGGGATGTGGTTGCAATCCAGGTCGATGGCCTTGAGCGGCCAGCTGCCGCGTGACACCTCCAGCCAGTTGGGGCCGGTGAGCACTTTCGCGCCCATCATTTGCGCGGCCTCGATGAAGCGGATGTCGCCCTGGATGGAATCCGCGCCCACCCCCTCGATTCGGATGCTATCTTGACTGCTCGTCCCCGTTGCTATCGCACCAAGCGCTATAAAGTAGCTGGCAGACGAGGCGTCGGCCTCGATGTGCAGCGTGCCGGGTGACTTGAACTGGCTGCCGGCGGGAATGGTGAAGCGTTGCCAGCCCTCGCGCACCACCCGGATGCCAAAGCGCGCAAGCAGGTTCAGCGTGATTTCAATGTAGGGGCGCGAAATCAGCTCGCCCACTACCTCAATGACAATATCCCGCTGGGCGACCAGCGGCAGCGCCATCAGCAGCGCGGTGAGGAACTGGCTCGACACATCGCCCCGCACCTGAATTGGCGCGTCCAGCGACAGGCGGGGTTGGCCAATGCGCAGCGGGGGGAAACCCTCTTGTCCCAGGTAGTCAATGTGGCAACCGAGCTGGCGCAGCGCATCCACCAGATCGCCGATTGGGCGCTCGTGCATGCGCGGGACGCCTCTTAGTTCGTAGTCGCCGCCCATCACCGCCAGTGCCGCGGTGAGCGGGCGAATCGCGGTGCCGGCATTGCCCATGAACAGATCGGCTTTGCGCTGGCCCGGCTGGCCGCCCAGGCCGTCGATTTCGACGCTGCTGCCGCGTTGCCGCACGCCGCAGCCGAGCTGGTGCAAGGCGTCGAGCATGACGCGCGTGTCGTCGGAGTCCAGCAGATCGTGCACGGTGGTCGTGCCCTGGCTCAGGGCGGACAGCAGCAGTACGCGGTTGGAAATGCTTTTCGAGCCCGGAAGCACGATGGTGCCACCGGCTGCCGCGAGCGGCGGGATGTCAAGAAATGCGGTGGAAAACATTATTCTTGATTCTTGACCATGCGCCAGTTGGCCCGGGTGCGGCTGGCCTGTTCGATCAGGCCCTCCAAGGCGTCGCTGTTGCTGTTGGCGATCATGAGTTCCAGCGCCTGGAGGTTGCGCTGGAAAATTTTTGATTGCGCCAGCAACTCTTCACGGTTGGAAATCATGATGTCGCGCCACATTTTGGCGTCGCTTGCGGCAATGCGGGTGAAGTCGCGAAAGCCGGGGCCGGCCAGCGACAGGTAGTCATTGCCCTGCGATTGACCAGAGATGGCGTTGATGGCCGCAAATGCAATCAGGTGCGGCAAATGACTGACGGCTGCAAATGCCGCGTCGTGTGACTCGGGCGACATTTGGACCACGCGGCAGTCCAGCGCGGTCCAGACATCGACCGCTTTCTGAAGTTGGGTCGGAAGGGTGCGGTCAATCGGCGTGAGAATCACCTGCGCGCCGGTGTATAGGTTGACATCCGCATGTTCCACGCCCGAGACTTCCTTGCCGGTGATTGGGTGGGCCGGCACGAAGGAGCCGAGTTGTTCGCGCAGGGCACGGCGACCGGCATCAATCACATCACGCTTGGTGGAGCCGACATCCATGACCAGCATCTGCGGCGTCACCAGGTGTTTGATGGCCTTGAAGGTGGCTTCGGTGGCCGACACGGGGACGGCGATCAGGACAATATCGGCGCCCGAGACGGCCAGCAGCGCGGAAGGGGCCTCGACGTCAATGATGCCAAGCTGGCGCGCTCGCTCCGTGGTGGAGGGTGACTTGCTGTAACCGACCACCCTTTTGACCAGCCCGGCACGCCGTAGCGCCAGCGCAAAGGAGCCGCCCATCAAGCCACAGCCGATGAGACCCAGTTGTTCAAACATGCTGCTTCCTCATCAATTGGGGACCTGGCTTGGGCAAGGCGTGTCGTCGTGAAGGATCGGGCGAGATTCCAGTTTGGGCCATCAATCACCCACCGGGTAGGTGCCCAGCACTTTGTAAAACGCGCTCAGACCTTGCAGCTCCTGGAGTGCTTGCGCAACATGGGCTTGCGAGGGATGACCCTGGATGTCGATGTAAAAAAAATATTCCCATTGACCGGACCGCGCCGGGCGTGATTCAAACCGGGTCATGGACACGCCGTGGGCCTTCAGTGGCTTCAGCAGGTCATGCACCGCGCCCGGTCGGTTGGGGACGGAAACTATCAGGCTCACGCAGTCCTTGCCGGTCGCCTCTGGCGCGGGCAGGGTTTGTGGCAGACAGACCACGGCAAAGCGCGTGCGATTAAAGGCATCATCCTGGATTGCCGGCGACGCCACGTACAGGCCAAATTCGCTGCCCGCGCGCTCGCTGGCGATGCCTGCCCAGGCGGGGTTGGTGGCGGCCAGGCGCGCGCCCTCGGCGTTGCTGGACACGGCCCGTCGCTCCGCGTGGGGCAAATGGGTGGTGAGCCAGTTCTGGCATTGGGCCAGCGCCTGCGGATGGGCGCAGACCACCTCGATGCCATCGAGCGCGGGGCTGAGCCTCAGCAGGAAGTGGCGCACCAGAAAGCTGGTTTCGCCGACGATATGCAGGGGCGAACCCAGCAACAGGTCAAGCGAGCGCGAGATCACGCCTTCGGTGGAGTTCTCCACCGGAACCACGCCAAACTCGGCACTGCCCGCCGCCGTGGCGCGGAACACTTCATCGATGCTGGCGCAGGGCACATGCTCGATGCTGGAACCAAAGAATTGGAGAGCAGCCTGTTCACTGAAGGTACCGGCCGGACCCAGATAGGCAACACGTTGCGCTGCCTCCAAAGCACGGCACGCCGACATGATCTCGCGCCAGATGACGGCCACGCTATCGCGCTTGAGCGGGCCGGCATTGACGGTTTGCAGACTGCCGATGACCTGGGCTTCTCGATCGGGGCGAAAGACCGGCGAGCCATCCACGCGTTTGACTTCGCCCACTTCATGGGCCAAGCTGGCGCGCTGGTTCAACAAGGCCAGCAATTCCAGATCAAGGGCGTCAATCTGGGTCCGTAATTCTGGGAGAGTTTTCGCCATGGGAAACTTACTCTTTTCAGCTGCGGGTTGTTTCAAATTCTTGCGTGCGGACCACCAACGCCCACACGTGATCGGTCGGCTTCGCGTTGTTCATGGGGCGTGGAAGTCCGTGCAAGACGCGCTTATTCCGCCGTGTTGCCGATGTCGCCTTCATCGGTGGCCTCTTCGCCCGCCGGGTTTGCGTCATTTTCCACGATGCGTTGCAGACCGCTCAACTGCGAGCCTTCGTCCAGACCGATCAGCGTGACCCCCTGCGTGGCACGACCAAGCTCGCGAATCTCGCTGACCCGGGTCCGTACCAGCACCCCCTTGTCGGTGATCAGCATGATCTCATCATCAACGTGCACCAGCGTGGCGGCCACCACCTTGCCATTGCGCTCGGACTGGGTGATGGCGATCATGCCCTTGGTGCCGCGGCCGTGGCGTGTGTATTCGGTGATGCTGGTGCGTTTGCCAAAACCGTTTTGGGTGGCGGTCAGCACGCTTTGCTGCTCGTCCTCGGCCACCAGCATGGCGATCACGCTCTGGCCGTCCTCGAGCGTCATGCCGCGTACGCCGCGCGCTTGCCGCCCCATTGGGCGCACATCGTTTTCGTCAAAGCGCACCGCCTTGCCGCCGTCGCTGAACAGCATCACGTCGTGCTGGCCGTCGGTGAGCGAGGCGCCAATCAGGAAGTCACCCTCGTCCAGATCCACGGCGATGATGCCGGCCTTGCGCGGGTTGCTGAATTCGTCAAGAGTTGTTTTCTTGACCGTGCCCATGCTCGTGGCCATGAACACATATTGATCGGGCGGGAAGGTGCGCTTCGCGCCCGTGAGTGGCAGCACCACGGTGATCTTTTCCTCCTCGGTCAACGGGAACATGTTGACGATCGGTCGCCCGCGCGAGCCGCGCGAACCTTGGGGCACCTCCCACACCTTGAGCCAGTAGAGGCGGCCCCGGTTGCTGAAACACAGGATGTAGTCGTGCGTGTTGGCGATGAAGAGTTGATCGACCCAGTCATCTTCCTTGGTGGCGGTGGCTTGTTTGCCGCGGCCGCCACGTTTTTGGGCCCGGTATTCGCTCAGTGGCTGGCTTTTGATGTAGCCGCTGTGTGAGAGCGTGACCACCATGTCGGTCGGAGTGATCAAGTCTTCGGTGCTGAGGTCAAATGAGCTGTGCTCGACCAGGCTGCGGCGGGCGCCCAGCTTGGTTTGGCCGAACTCGGTCTTGATGACCGTGAGCTCTTCCTTGATGATGCTGGAAACCCGTTCCGGCTTGGCTAGGATGTCGAGCAGGTCTTCGATCTCTCCCATCACTTCCTTGTATTCGGCGACGATCTTGTCTTGCTCCAGCCCGGTCAGGCGCTGCAGGCGCATTTGCAGAATTTCCTGGGCCTGGGTGTCGGAGAGACGGTACAGACCATCGCTGCCCATGCCGTACATCTTCTCCAGCCCGTCGGGGCGGTAGTCGTCGGCGTTGATCGTGCCGCCGTCGGCCCGTGTGCGAGTGAGCATTTCGCGCACCAGCTTGCTGTCCCAAGGTTTGGCCATCAATTCGACCTTGGCCACCGGTGGCGTCGGCGCGTTGCGGATGATGGCGATGAAGTCGTCAATATTGGCCAGCGCCACTGCCAGGCCTTCAAGCACATGGCCGCGCTCGCGCGCCTTGCGCAGATTGAAAACCGTGCGCCGCGTGACAACTTCGCGCCGATGCTGCAAGAAGACCTCTATCAGATCCTTGAGGTTGCACAGTTTTGGCTGGCCGTCGATCAGCGCCACCATGTTCATGCCAAAGGTGTCCTGCAACTGCGTTTGCTTATACAGGTTGTTGAGTACTACCTCGGGCACTTCGCCGCGCTTGAGTTCAATCACCAGACGCATGCCGGAGTTGTCCGACTCGTCCTGGATGTGGCTGATGCCCTCGATTTTCTTTTCATGAACCAGCTCGGCCATGCGTTCCTGCAGTGTCTTCTTGTTGACCTGGTAGGGCAGCTCGTCGACGATGATGGACTGGCGCTGACCTTTGTCAATGTCCTCGAAGTGACATTTGGCGCGCATGACCACCTTGCCGCGGCCGGTGCGGTAACCGTCCTTGACGCCATTGATGCCATAAATGATGCCGGCGGTCGGAAAGTCGGGTGCCGGGACGATTTCCATCAGTTCGTCAATGGTTGCTTCCGGGTTGCGCAACAAATGCAGGCAAGCATCCACCACTTCATTCAGGTTGTGCGGCGGAATGTTGGTGGCCATGCCCACGGCAATACCACCCGATCCGTTGACCAGCAGATTGGGCGAGCGCGTTGGCAATACCAGTGGCTCTTTTTCGGAGCCGTCGTAATTGGGTCCGAAGTCAACGGTTTCCTTGTCGAGGTCGGCCAGCAATTCATGGGCGATCTTTGCCAGACGGATTTCGGTGTAACGCATGGCCGCCGCGTTGTCACCGTCCACCGAACCGAAGTTGCCCTGGCCGTCCACCAGCATGTGGCGCATCGAGAAATCCTGCGCCATGCGCACGATGGTGTCGTAGACCGACTGGTCGCCGTGCGGGTGGTACTTACCAATTACGTCGCCTACGATACGGGCCGACTTTTTATACGGCCGGTTCCAGTCGTTGTTGAGTTCGTGCATGGCGAACAGCACGCGCCGGTGAACCGGTTTCAGGCCGTCCCGCGCATCGGGCAGGGCGCGGCCTACGATCACGCTCATGGCGTAATCGAGGTAGCTGCGCCGCATTTCCTCTTCAAGGCTGATGGGCAGGGTTTCTTTGGCGAACTGGGTCATGGAGAGCGCGTGGCTAAGGCGATGTCAAAGGCAACCCCTGATTCTAAGGGGCGGGCCTTGTTGCGACTTTGCAACGTCGAAGTGAATATATCTGCAGCCTTTGCGCTGGAAATGCCCACGGGCCTGTTTGGACTTCAAGGGTGAATCCGGCTGTGGCACAATGAATGCAGCGTTTCAGGTGATGGTCATTTGAAGCGTCCTATAAGTTATTCGCAGCGCTGCTGCGGCTTTTTTTCCCAAAAGGAGAACCATGAAGAAATTAAACAAAGTAGCAATGGTGATTGCTGCCGCAGCACTCGCAACTGCCGCAGGCGCACAAACAATCGACAACTGGGTCAATAGCACGGGCATTACCTGGAAAAATGGTACCAATGAATTGTGCTGGCGCGATAACTTTTGGACGCCTGCCACCGCGGCGCCGGGTTGCGATGGCGCCATCGTGGCACAGGCACCTGCTCCTGCCCCTGCTCCGGCACCGGCTCCCGCACCAGCTCGAGTAGTAACTCCGCCGGCACCTGCTCCCGCACCTGCTCCAGCGCCCGCTCCAGCACCAGCAGCCACCAAGGTGACCTACGCAGCCGATGCTTTCTTCGACTTCGACAAGTCTGTTCTCAAGCCTGAAGGCAAAGCCAAACTGGATGACTTGGTTGGCAAGGTCAAGGACATCAATCTGGAAGTCATTATTGCCGTGGGTCACACCGATTCCGTTGGCAGTGATGCATACAACCAGAAGCTGTCGGTTCGTCGCTCTGAAGCTGTGAAGGCCTATCTGGTGTCCAAGGGCATCGAGAAGAACCGCGTTTACACCGAAGGCAAGGGCGAGAAGCAACCTGTGGCGGATAACAAGACCAAGGAAGGTCGCGCCAAGAACCGCCGCGTGGAAATCGAGGTAGTTGGTACCCGCGCCAGCAAATAATCGGCGGCAACGCCAGCAAGCAGTCTTCATCAACTGTTTGGCAAAAACCCCGCCTTGGCGGGGTTTTTTGTTTCCAATGTGTGTGCCCTTGGCCTGGAACTGGAGATCGCGCGCGAAGCTCCAGCAGCGGTACTTCAATGGGTGGCATGGATCTACATGCAGCCAGCGCCTGACGGTGCTGTTGCCGATGCTCGCCACATCGGCCACGCTCAGCCTGGTCAGAGGTAAGCTCGAGTTGACCGGCAACTCGGGCTCTTTCCCGCCAGACGGGTCAATGTGGAGGGGACTCTTTCTTGGCATACGCAAACCTTTCAAAGGGTTTGCATCCACCACGCCATACACACCCAAGCGCATCAACAAAATACCTTGCTGTATTTGCCAAAGTGTCTACTTGGCAGGTATCTATTGAAGCGATGGAAGTCCAGATGCTCTATATACAATGACCAATGGCGCTTCTGGTGGTGAGGCTTGAGCCTAAATAGTCACTTGTGGAGCCGAGTCAATATGGGGATCGGAAATGGAAATGGAAAAGAAGCTGAAACTGAACGACACTGATATTGAAATTATCAAATGTTTGCATGGTGATGCTCGCATGCCGGTAACAGCGATTGCCGAAAATCTCAAAATGCCAGAGTCGTCGATTCGTCATCGACTGAACCGACTCGTCAGTGGTAAGGTTATCGAATTTGTTGCGCAAACCAGTCCTTTGACGGTCGGCTATCCTGTGTGGATCATGATGGAAATCGAAGTTGAAACGCAGTACATACGCAAGATATCCCAGCAATTGGCGGCCTTGAAAGAGGTGTATATCGTCTACACCACAACGGGATCATTCGACATCTCCGCCGGTGCGACGTTTCAGACGAACGAAGCGTTCGTCGACTTCCTGGCGGGACCATTGTCCAAGATAAAGGGGATCCGGAGGGTCACCACGCGAGCCATCCTTGAGGTCTATAAGCGTGAATTCAAATTCCTGCCTGCGTCGGATGGGGAATGACAGTGTGGCGGCGCTTGTTCCATTGAGCAAGGTGTACGGCTATTTCCCATGAACTTCTGAATTCACCGACCCCTTAATAAATTGGCGAAGTTAAGTGATATTCTGAAACAAAATCACTGTTTTTGCTAAAATTTTTGACAAATATGGCGATATTGACAATAATATGACTGTTGTCAATGGCTGTCGCAGATTGTCTGTCCGGTGATGTTGGATGCCAACGCAGCATGCAGGCTTGAGAGCATGTTCGTCATGTCGGCAAACAGGCGCGATTGTCCGAAGGCGGTTCAAGCGTGCAGTCGCCGGCGTAGAGGCATGGGGTTTCTGGTCGGCGTCCATTTGGCACGGTAACGACGTACGGCATTTTGCCGTCGCCGTGATTTGACCAACTAGTACATCCGAACTTACACGCACAATGAATAAGACTGCACTTGCGGAGGCGCCGGTTTTGACCGAACGTCGCGACCATACCCTGATCATTACCCTGAACCGGCCAGCTGCCCGCAATGCGATTAACCACGCATTGGCGCAAGGCATGGCGGCGGCGTTAGACCTTCTTGATAGCGATGATCGGTTGCGGGTCGGTGTTCTTACCGGCGCAGGGTCGGGCTTTTGTTCCGGTATGGATTTGAAGGCATTTGCGTCGGGCGCGGCTTATCCGATGATCGACGGCCGTGGCTTTGGTGGCATTTGCCAGCGTTCCTCGGACAAGCCACTGATTGCAGCGGTGGAGGGCTATGCGGTCGCCGGTGGGCTGGAGATAGCTCTGTCGTGCGACCTACTGGTCGCGGCGCGTGGCGCGCGCATGGGTACGCCCGAAGTCAAGCGGGGGTTGGCGGCTGGTGCGGGCGCTTTGATTCGTTTGCCCAAGCGGGTTCCATACCACATTGCGATGGAGATGGCATTGACCGGCGACCTGATTACCACCGAGCGCGCCTATGCGCTGGGGCTTGTGAATGCGTTGTGCGAGCCGGGGGATGCCTTGGCCACCGCGCTGAAGTTGGCGCAAACGATCGCGGAAAATGCACCGCTTGCGGTGCGCACGTCCAAGCATATCGTGCGTGGATCAATCGACTGGTCAGAGGATGAAGCATGGGCACGGCAATCAGGATTGATTGACAGCCTGGGTCGATCAGAGGACGCGACTGAGGGCGCGCGTGCCTTTGCCGAGAAAAGACAAGCGCAATGGAAGGGGAGATAGACATGGACTTCAGCGATGAACCGGTGGATATTGAGTTTCGCACTGCCCTTAGGGGATGGTTGAGCCGTGTCGTGCCGACAATGGGCTCGGAGCCGGAGTCGCTCGAAGAACGGTTGCCGCGTTGGCGTCGTTGGCAGCAGCAATTGCACGCGGCGGGATACGCGGGTCTATCCTGGCCCAGCGAGTATGGCGGGCGCGGTGCAGGGGTTCTACAGCAGGCTATTTTCGCTGAAGAGTGCGATCAGGCGGGTGCGCCGGAGCGGCTAAATATTCTCGGCGAAGGTTTGGTCGGCCCGACTCTGATTGACTTTGGCACGGACGCGCAGAAGAGCAGGTGCCTCGGTCCGATCCTCACAGGCGAGTCAGTCTGGTGCCAGCTGTTCTCCGAGCCTAATGCCGGTTCTGACCTTGCGGCCTTGCAAACGAGAGCGCAGCGGGACGGCAAGGGCTGGCGCATCAATGGGCAAAAGGTGTGGAGCAGTCGCGCCCAGATCGCGGACTGGGGCATCCTGCTGGCGCGTACGGGCGAACCGGGATCCAAGCACCGCGGCATCACGTATTTTCTTCTCGACATGCGCCAGGAAGGCGTACGCGTCATGCCTTTGCGTCCCATGGTGGGAAGCGCTGAGTTCAACGAAGTGTTTCTGGACAACGTATGGATCGGCGATGACTGTGTGGTCGGGAAGATTGATGATGGTTGGCGCATCGCGATGGCGACGTTAAGTTACGAGCGGGTTGCGCTGGCCACCGGACGCGTGAATACGCAACAGGTGATCACCGATTTGATCGCCCGGGTGCGGGTTAGTCGGGATGCGACTGGCCGACCTCTCGGAGAGGACCCCGCCGTGCGACAAAAAATGGCTGATCTTTATCTGCGTACCACTTTGCAGCGTCTGACCGGCAAAAGAATTCTCAGCGGCATGGCGTCGGGCGCGTCTCCTGGGCCCGCGGTGTCGACGGCCAAGTTATTTTCCACCGCGCTGGTGGAAGAGATGGCTGACTTTGCGCTTGCAAGTTTTGGGCTCGAGGGACAGGAAGACCCAGACGCAGCACGGGCCAACAGTCGCTGGCTGCGGTTAGCCTATCAGGCGCGGGGCACCAGTATCGCGGGTGGCAGCACGTTCATACAACGCAATATCGTCGCCGAGCGCGTTCTCGGCCTGCCCAAGGCTTGATTGGAGTTCCACATGCAATTTGCCTTTAATGAAGAACAGCAAATGTTTCAGGACGCCATCCGCGGCTGCCTGCAGCGCGACGTGCCGCTCACGCGCACACGCACCTGGGCGGAAGCCGGACTCCTGGGGGAGTTTGATGAATTTTCGGCTCGGCAAGGCTGGCCCGGGCTGGGCATACCCGAGGATGCGGGCGGGCAGGGGGGCGGGATGGTCGAGCTCGCATTATTTTTTGAAGAGCTCGGTCGTGCGGCAGTTCCCTCCGGGCGCTTGTTGGCGACGACTGGTTTGGCGTTGCCACTGATGTTGCTTGGAACGGGCGGAATCGAGCCGGTAGCGCGCGTGATTGAGGACGGTGCCGGCGTGGCGGTCGTGGTGCCTGGTGGCCGACCGGTCGATGGCATGGGCGGCGAGGTAGTGCTGCGTGATCACAAACTGCATGGTGCGGTACCACTGGTACTTGATGCATCCGACGCCGCTTTTCTGATGGTCCCCGTTCGTTCTGCCTCTGGCTGGGACCTGTGGCTGCTCGAAGCGGGCGCTACAGGAGCGGTTGTTACGCCGCGTCGGCTGGTCGATCACACACGTCGATTTGCGGACGTGGCGTTCGACGGAGCGGTCGCGCAGCGGATCGGTGCAGTCTCCGCCGATGACTTGTCCTACATTGCTGCCCGCGTCGCGCTGATGGTGGCTGCCGAGTCCCTAGGCCTGGCGCGGCGCATGCTCGAGATGACCACGGCCTATGTCAAGGAGCGTGTGCAGTTCGGCGTTCCCGTTGGCTCGTTCCAAGCGGTCAAGCATGCGGCCGCCGAAATACTGGTTGACATTGAAGCAGCACATTCCGGTATCTATTACGCAGCATGGGCCATGGAAATCCGGGCGGCGGACGGTCCACTGCATGCGTGGATGGCGAAGACCTTCGCCACCGAAGCAGCGGTCCGCGCGGCGGATCGCGCCTTGTTCTTGCATGGCGCGATTGGCTACACTTGGGAATACGATTTGCACTACTTCTACAAACGCGCCAAGACGAATTTGGAACTGTTCGGCGCACCGAAGGCTTATCGCGATCGTATCGCCGACGTCATGGAACTGGTTACGAACTGACTCACTCAACGAGCCGGTGGCAATCAATTAGTCACCCTAGGGAAGCCATGCGCGAAGCTTGCCTTGGCCAACAGCGAAGGCCCGGGGTCCAAACTGACCCAGACCTTCGACGCCGTCACCCGAACTTGGAGCCAAGCGTACATGCTTGCCTCGATGGACGTTGTCGGCTACCCGCCGGGCCTATCTACAGCCGTTGACAGGTCTTCATACACCCTTCTGTGCGGCACCCACGCAGCCCATCCTGGTCCAAGGCAACGACGAAATATACAAGGGCTTACCGAGGATGGACGAGGCCGAACTCGAACGCCTGAAGGTGGCGGGCATCGTGTGTGACTCCGCGCAACGATGGTGTTGTCAACAAATCTCCTCGCGGCCCATTCAAATTTGCGGCATTCATCGACGCAAGGCCATAAGTTTTTTGAAAAAATAACGAATACAACCAAAAATATTGACAAATATTGCGATATCAGCCATTATTGCTGATATTTTTAGCAATCAATTAGAAAAGTCAGATGGTGTCTATGTGGTTCTTTGGAGATATGGTATTCAATTTTCCTGATGCGCGCGTTTACGGATCTGGTTTGTGGTCGATCCCAATTGAGGTCAGTGATTTTCGTGAACTCGTACAGCGTCATGGGTGCGCTGTAAAAAGAGGTGTTTATGAGTGAATTTCGCAAGTCTCCCGTGGAAGTGCCGGATGCCGCCGCGCTGGAGGAGGCCGCCACGAAATGGCGCGAGCAATGCTACGATCCCGCCGTTAAAAAAACGGCCGAGCAGCGCGCTTTCGTGACCGATATTGGCATCAAGGTCAAGCCCCTTTATACGCCTCTGGATGTCGCGCAGAGTGGGGGGGCTTATCTTGACGACATTGGCTTTCCAGGGCAGTACCCCTTTACCCGCGGCGATCGCCCCGGCATGTTTCGTACCGAGCACTTTGTTGTTTCCGCGTACTCCGGCTTCGGCGAGGCGCAGGACTGCAACAAGCGTTTCCGCACGCTGGTGGACTGGGGCGTTGAGCAGTTGTTGGTGGCGCTGGACCTGCCAACCCAATGCGGTTACGACTCCGACCATGAAATGTCCACCGGCGAGGTGGGGCAGGTCGGCGTCGCCATCGACACGCTGGCCGACCTGGAGGCCTTGTTCGAGGGTATTGAGCTGGACAAGATAAAACGCATCGGCACTTTGGGCAATTCGATTGGCCCGATCGTGCTCGCCATGTTTGCCGTACTCGGCGAGCGGCGTGGTCTGGACTGGCGTCAATACACGGTCAATCTGCAGAACGATCCACTGAAAGAATACATCGCGCGTGGCACGCAAATCCTTCCGGCGCCGGCTGCGGCCCGGCTGGCGACGGATTGTGTCGCGTGGTGTGCCGAGCATGCGCCCAATTGGTCGCCGATGACGGTTTGCGTCAATCACATTAATGCCGGTGGCGCGGGTTCCAGCCGAGCGACCGCCATTGCGCTGGCAAACGCGATGCATTACATCGAGCTGCTGTTGGCGCAAGGCTACAGCATCGATCAGATCGCGCCATTGCTGCACATGTTTCCGGATGAGCGGCACGATTTTTTCGTGTCGGTCGCCAACCTGCGAGCGCTGCGCCGCACCTGGGCGCGGTTGATGAAAGAGCGCTACGGCGCTACCCGCCCCGAGGCCATGGCCCTGCGCTTGACGGTTTACGGTCATGGTCAGGAGGCGCTGCAGGAACCACTCAATAACATTGTTCGCATCGGTTTCGGCACACTTGCTTATGTATTGGGTGGGGCGTCGTACGTCTACATCGCTTCTTTTGACGAGGCGGTTTCAACGCCCACGGAGCAATCCGTCAAGGTGGCCTTGCGAACTCAGCAGATCATCGCGAATGAACACGGTTTCACCGACACCATCGATCCGCTTGGCGGCTCCTATTTCGTGGAAACCTTGACCAATCAAATTGAAGCGCAGATACGTGACGCCTTGCGGGAAATCGAGGAAGCGGGCGGCGCGACGGCTGTCATTAGCACCGGTTTGGGCCGGCGATGGATGACCGAAGGCGCGGTGCGGCGCCAGCGCGCGATTGATAGCGGGAACCGGCCGTGGGTCACGGTCAACAAGTGGCCGCAAGCGCCTGACGTGCCGAACACGGCATTCCGGATCGATTCCCAGACGGTGCAAAGGCAGATGCAGCGCGTTGCCGACATCAAGACCCAACGCGACCCCGCGCGCGTGGCGGCCGCACTGGCCGGCATTGACGCAGCCTGCTTGAGCGGCGCCAACATGGTGCCCCCGACGATCGAGGCGGTAAAAGCGTATGCCACGGTGGGTGAAATCTGCGAGCGCTGGCGACATCACTTCGGCGTTTTCGAGCCCTCAACGGACTTTTAAGGAAAGCTACATGTCCGCATCTGAAAGGAAAATTCGCGTTCTCATTGCCAAGGTAGGGCTGGATGGCCACGACGTGGGGGCTCGCGTCATCGCCCGTGGTCTGCTCGACGCCGGCATGGAGGTCATCTACACCGGCGTGCGCCGCACGCCGGAGCAAGTGGTGCGTGCCGCGCTGGAAGAGGATGTGGACGTTGTCGGCGTCAGCATTCTCTCGGGCGCCCACCTGACCTTGCTGCCACGTTTGCGGCGCTTGCTTGACGAAGGCAATGCCAAGGACATCGGATTGATCGCCGGCGGCGTGATACCGCAGGAAGACATTGGGCCACTGAAGGATGCCGGCGTGACCGAGGTCTTCTTGTCCGGAACCACGGTGCACGACATTGTGAATCACATCTTGGAGCGCTACGGCGATCGAACATGAATACAGTAGCTTCCCTGAGTGCGATCGCCAGTCAAACGGCGCGCCATTTTTCAGGGCGTGGGTGCCTGACTTACGGTAATCAACATTGGACCTTTGCGCAATTCCATGCCCAGTTCAGTGCCATCGCGGCCGGCCTGCTGGCACAGCTCGGGCGCGGCAGCCGAGTTGGTCTGTTCATGTCAAACCGGCCGGAATATGTGTTGCTGCAATTCGCGCTAGAGAAAGCCGGGCTTGTGCGCGTGCCCTTGAACATGCGTTTTACCGGCCACGAGGTCGCGGCCATTCTGGAAGATTGCGGCGCCTCGGCGGTCTTCTTTGACAGCGCAACATTTGATCGCGCCTCCGTGCTGGCCGAGAAGATGCCACAACTGTGGTGGTGCCAGGTGGATGGGCGTGAAGCGATCAAGGGCAAAAACTGGGCTAGCGTGACGCAAGCGGTGGGGCCGGTGCCGACCCTGACGCAAGCGGACGACTTGTGCACGATCAACTACACATCCGGGACCTCGGGGAAACCCAAGGGCGTGATGCTGAGCCATCGCAATTGGGCGGCGCTCTATCGCAACATGCTGATCGACCGCGACATGCGTTGCGATGATGTGGTCGGGCACGTGGGTCCGCTCACCCACGCCAGCGGAACCTACTTTGTCCCCTGGTATTTGCGCGGCGCGCGCAACGTCATTGTCGAGGGCGCGTCGATTGACGGGTTGCTCGAGGCGATCGAGCGCGAACGCATCACCGTGTTCACTTGCGTGCCGACGGCACTGACGCGCATCGTGAATCACCCGGATATCGAACGGTTCGATCTGTCGAGCCTGCGCGCGATTGGCTACGGCGCCGAGCCGATACCGTATAACACCTTGGAAAAGGCGCTTGACCGTTTTGGTTCCATCCTCACTCAAAATTACGGGCTGACAGAGGCCATGATGACGGTGGCGACGCTGAGTCCGGGCGATCATCTCTTGCCGGATGACGGCACCGGCAAGCCCGCACCGCGCGTGGGTTGCATCGGCCGGCCGTACACCTTTGTGGAGGTCGTGCTGCGCGGCGAGGATGGTGAGCCGGTGCCGGTGGGCGAGGTCGGTGAAATCACGGTGCGCTCCGAACATGTCATGCAGGGCTACTGGAATCTGCCAGAAGAAACGGCCAAGGTGCTGCGGGACGGCTGGTTATGGTCCGGCGACCTCGCCCGCTGTGACGACGCTGGTTTTATCACGATATCGGGCCGCAGCAAGGATATGCTGATCAGCGGCGGTTTCAACATCTATCCGGCCGAAGTCGAAGCTGTCCTGACCAGCCACCCGTGCGTGCTGGAGGCGGCGGTCGTCGGTATCCCGGATGCGCAATGGGGCGAGATTCCCATTGCCTTCGTGGCACTGGCGCCCGGTGAGACGCTGACGGCCGCCCAGTTGGTGGATTACTGCAAACCCCTGTTGGGTTTCAAGACGCCGCGACGCTTGCGCTTTGTCAACGCGATTCCCAAGAATGCCAACGGCAAGGTTGACAAGCCCAAGTTGAAGGTCGAGGCCTTGACCGTACTGGAGTCCGAAAATGTCTGAACATGATGTGGTGGTTGTTTCGGTCGCGCGCACGCCGTTCGGTCGCTATGAGGGCATGTTGCGGGAATTCGATGGTCCGGCACTGGGAACGCTGGCCATTGACATGGCCGTGCAGCGTTCGGGTATTGCCGCGGATGCCATCGACGCCGTTTATGGTGGTGTGGGAATGATCTCGTCGGCGATGCTGACGCCGGTGCGCCAGGCGGTGCTGTGCAGTGTGTTGCCGGAGACAACGCCATCGGCGGCCATTGACCGCGCCTGCTGCTCCGGCATGACCGCGATCGGCATGGGGTTCAAGGATATTCGGCTGGGCGAGGCGAACGCGGTGGTTTGCGGCGGTTTTGAGGCACTCAGCCGCACACCTTTGCTGTGGCCGCGGCAACGAGCGCGCATCGGCAATGTTGCCGCCGAGGACCCGCTGCTGATACGCGGGCGGGTGGTGGACCGACCGATTGCCGTCTTTTCCGGCGACGAGGCGATCCGTCGCGGCGTTGATCGCGCGCAGCAGGACGCCTGGGCGATGCAGAGCCATCAACGCTACGCGCAAGCGCAGGCCGCGGGATATTTCGAATTTGAGACCTTCGGCGTGGAAGCGTCCGGCGCCAAGGGCGCGAGCACGCTGATGACACTCGACGAGTCGCCGCGGCCTGACACCACTTTGGAGAAGCTGGCGAAACTCAAGCCGGTCTATGGCGGCCAGACGATTACCGCGGGCAATGCCCCCGGACTGAGTGACGGCGCGGCCTTCCTGGTACTTTGCAGGCGCGATTTTGCCAAGGCGAATGGACTGCTTCCGCTGGCCCGCATTGTTGACTATGTGCAGATCTGTGGCGGACCGACATCCGGCACATCGACGCCGGCCAGCGCGATCGTCCGACTCGCCGAACGCAGCGGACGCGACGTCCGCGGATGGGACCTGATTGAAATCAACGAGGCGTATGCGGCGACGCCACTGGTCAGCACGCTGGCGCTGGCCGACGGCCAGCTTGACAAGGCGCAGCAATTGCGCCAACGCACCAATGTGCATGGCGGAGCGGTCGCGCTCGGTCATCCTCTGGGCGCCAGCGGCGCGCGCATCGTGATGACGCTCATCAACGGACTGCGCCGGCGCGGCGGCGGACGTGGCGTCGCCGCGATCTGCGGCGGATTTGGCCAAGGCGACGGCTTGCTGGTTGAGGTGGAGTGATCTCATGGCAGACGGCGCAATCGATATACGGCGCGTCGCGCGGACGCTCAGCCTGGTCGAGAACCGGCGGCCCGAATCGCAGGCCGTTCTGCGCGATGCCTACGCGATGGCGCGCCATATTCCCGTTGTCGGTGTGACCGGACCGCCGGGCGCTGGCAAATCCACCCTGCTGGATCGACTCGCCCTGCATTGGGCCGAGAAGGGCGAAAAGCTTGCCGTGATTGCGGTGGATCCCTCAAGCCCTTTTACGGGCGGCGCGGTACTGGGTGACCGTTTCCGCATGGACCGGGCCAGCGCGCATCCGCGTGTGTTCGTGCGCAGCCTGGCCTCGCGTGGCCATGTCGGCGGGCTGAGCCGAGCGGTGCAGGATGTCGTGACCGTCGTCGCATCGCTGGGATTTGATCGTGTCATTGTCGAGACCGTCGGCAGTGGCCAAGCGGATGTCGAGGTCGCGACGCTGGCGGACTGCGTTGTCGTGGTGTCGGTTCCGGGGCTGGGCGACCAGCTTCAGGCGGCCAAGGCGGGTATTCTTGAAATCGGCGATGTTTACGCGGTGAACAAGCGCGATCTGCCCGGCGCCGATACCGTGGCCGGCCATCTCGAAGCCAATCTGGATCTCATTTATCCGGGGTCGCCAGGCGTCAACCAGCCCGATGGCAATCAGGTACACGACGCCATGAGGGCCAATGCATCGGTTCAAAGGCGTCATGGGGGCGCGGGGAGCAAGGAATCTTTCTGGCGTCCGCGGGTGTTGCGCGTGAGTGCGTCCAGTGGCGCCGACGTGCAGACCCTGAGCGATGCCGTGGACGAGTTCCTGGCATGGCAGCGCGCGACCGGCCGCGAAGAGGAGCGGCGCGCCGAGCGTTTCCGCTCGCATATTCTCCGGTTGGCCGCCGGACGCCTGATGGCGCAATCCTTGCCCGAGGGCGCCAGCGCCTCCTTGCCGATATTGGCCGAAGCGGTCACGCAAGGAGCCATGACGCCCGATGAGGCAGCGGAACGTTTGCTTGCGGCGCTGCTGGCCGCGTGGCAGGACCGGCCTCGGTGCTAAGCGCCGAATCGGCCAGAAAAAAATTTCACTTCGGCTCTATCAATTGCATCTAAAGAAGGCGTAATCATGAACGCAACGCACCATCCAAGGCTTTTGGAAAGCCACGTCGTCGGCACGCGGGATTTTCCCCTTTCGGATAAAACCATTGGCGCCGCGTTTGACGTCACCGTTGAGCGCTGGGGCGACCGTGTGGCCCTGGGCGTTCCGCAGCAGGGTGTTCGATGGACCTATAAAGAGCTGGCAGGGCGCGTGCGTGCCTTGGCGATCGCACTGAGCGGGTTCGACCTGCGCCCGGGTGACCGTATCGGACTGTGGGCGCCCAATCGTGCCGAATGGCTGGTGGTTCAGCATGCGGCGGCCAAGTTAGGGCTTATTCTGGTCTGCATCAATCCGGCCTACCGCGCCAGCGAACTTGAATTCGCGCTGAACAAGGTCGGCTGCAAGGCGCTGGTGACGGCGCAGCGCCTCAAAGGCAGTGATTACCTGGCCATACTGGGCGACATCGCCCCCGAAATTGCCGCCTGCGAACCCGGGAAACTGCGCGCGGCGCGTCTACCGGACTTGAAGATCCTCATTCATCTTGGCGAGGAAGCGGTGCCGGGCTATTTTTGCTATGAGGATCTGCTCGTCAGCGGTGCCCGAGGGGACGACCGGCGACTGCTTGAACTGTCGGCGCAAGTCAAGTGCGGCGATCCGGTGGCGATCGTATTCACCAGTGGCACCACGGGTTCGCCGAAAGGGGCGACGTTCAGCCACCATCAACTGTTGAACAACGGCGCCATCGACGGCCAGGTGATGCGCCTGACGGAGCGCGATTCCATTTGCTTGCCCTTGCCTCTGTATCATATTTTTGGCATGTTGACCGGGAACTTGATCGCGATGCTGTTCGGCGCTGAAATTGTCTATACCGGCGAAGTGTTCGAGCCCGGCGCGGCGCTTCAAGCCATCGAGCAGGAAAAGTGCAGCGTCATCTACGGCGTGCCCACCGTGTTCAAGATGCTTCTCGATCACCCGGAGCGCGCCAAGTTTGACCTGTCGTCGCTGCGAACCGGCCTGGTCGCCGGCGCGGCGGTACCGGAGAGTCTGTGCCGGCGCGTGATCGACGAGCTGCATGTGCCCGGTTTGCTGCAGATTTTTGGCATGACGGAGTCCAGCGCAACGTTGACCATTCCTGATCTGGATGACCCGCTCGAGCGGCGAATCGGTACCACCGGGCACATCATTCCGCATATCGAGATCAAACTGGTGGATGCCGAGGGCACAACGGTGCCCGTCGGAGCGTCGGGCGAACTGTGCTTTCGCGGTTTCACCGTCACGCTGGGCTACTGGAACGACGAAGCGAAGACGCGCGAGGCGATTGATGCCGAAGGCTGGATGCGCAGCGGCGACCTCGCCACCATGGATGAACAAGGCTACTTCCGGATCGTGGGGCGTTTGAAGGAAATCATCATTCGCGGTGGCGAAAACATTCATCCGGGCGACATCGAACAGTATTTGAGTTCCCATCCCAAGGTCGACATGGCTTGCATTGTCGGCGTGCCGGACGAAAAATTCGGCGAGGAGCTGCTGGCCTGTATTCGTCTCAAGCCCGGCGCGGTGGCGACGGCCGAGGAAATTCGTGACTATTGTCGTGGTCAGATCGCGCACTACAAGATCCCGAAACATATCCAATTCCTGGAATCTTTCCCCATGACAGTGACGGGGAAAGTACAGCGCCACCTCTTGCAGCGCGAGGCGATTAACCAAATGAAGCCAGCCATTTAACAGCGAAGCCCCACAACCGCCGGACCATTCCATTTCGAGCGGTCCTTGGCTGCAATCCAATTCAACACAGGACATCACATCATGAGCACAACGAATGGGTCTAACCGGGCCATCATGGAAAGGACGATCTTCGCCGAGGAACACCACATGTTCCGTTCTGGCGTACGCAACTTTCTTGCCAAGGAGGTCGCGCCACACTTCCTTGAGTGGGAGCGCAAGGGCATTGTGCCGCGCGAGATGTTCCAGAAAGCCGCCGACAACGGGTTTCTCGCCATGTCAATTCCCGAGGCCTACGGCGGTATTGGTATTGACGACTTTCGCTTCAACGCGATTCTCGTGGAGGAGTGCCACCGCATCGGTGCCCAGTCTTTCATCATGGGCTTGAACATCCAAAACGATGTCACGCTGCCTTACTTTCTTCGATATGCGAACGACGAACAAAAGCGCCGCTGGCTGCCCGGTGTCGCATCGGGTTCGCTGATCACCGCCATCGTCATGAGCGAGCCGGGCACTGGCTCCGATCTCGCGGCGATTACCACCACGGCGCGGCGCGAGGGTGATTTCTACATCGTTAATGGCGCGAAGACATTCATCACCAACGGGATCAATGCCGATCTGGCCGTTACCGCTGTGAAGACCGACGCGACACAGCGTCACAAGGGCATCAGCATGCTGGTCATCGAGCGTGGCATGCCAGGGTTTGAGCGGGGCCGCAAGCTGGAAAAGCTGGGCCTGCATGGCCAGGACACGGCGGAACTGTTCTTCAACGACGTTCGGGTCCCGGTGGCCAATCTGCTGGGCGAGGAAGGGCAGGGCTTTGGCTACATGGTCGAGAGCCTGCCGCGCGAGCGTCTTTCCATTGCCGTGGGCGCCCATGCCGCTGCGCGCGCCGCCTTGGAATGGACCTTGGATTACGTCAAGTCACGACGCGCGTTCGGCCAGACCATTGCATCGTTTCAGACGACCCGGCATGCGTTGGCTGACCTGCGCACTGAAATTGAAATTGGCCAGGCATACGTCGATCAGTGCACGTTGGCGCTTAACGCCGGCACGCTGACCGCGGAGCAAGCGGCCATGGCCAAGCTCTGGTGCTCGGAGTTGCAGGGGCGCGTGGTTGACCGTTGCGTGCAATTGCATGGTGGCTACGGATACATGACCGAATATCCGATCACACGCGCCTATGCGGATGCAAGAGTGACACGTATATTCGCTGGATCCAACGAAATCATGCGAGAGATCATTGGTCGTGCCGATGATCTTTGAAGGCCTTGCCAGAGCCGCTTGCGGCGAACACCCAACCAACTTGCCCCGCGGAGTGATTGCAAATGACTGAACCCCAACGCCCCAGGCCAGTTCCCACGCCTGAGACTCGCCATTTTTGGGAGGGAGCCAAAGCCCACGAATTGCGCCTGCAGCGCTGTGATGCGTGCGAACAGGCCTATTTCCCGCCGCGCCCTTTTTGTCCGCATTGCGGTAGCCGAAAGGTTAGCGAATTCAAGGCCAGCGGCAAGGCCACACTCTACAGCTATGTGATCTCGCACCGGGCCGCGCCTGGCTTTTCCGCGCCCTATGCGATTGCCGTGGTGGAGCTCGCGGAAGGGCCGCGGATGATGAGCAACATTCGTGAATGCGAACAAACACCCGAAGCACTGCAACTCGACATGCCGCTTGAAGTGATGTTCGAGACGCTGGACGACAACATCACGCTGCCACAGTTTCGGCCAGCGCGCACGGGAGATGGAGCATGAGCAGAAAGCGCAATTCCGTCGCGATTGTCGGCGCGGCCGAGACCACCGAAATGGGGCGCATCGACGCCTCGCAAATTCAGTTGCATGCCGACGCCGCGCTGAACGCGCTGGCCGATGCGGGGCTCAAGTTGTCCGACATCGACGGCATCGCCACTTTGGGCGAGACGCCCGCTGGCGTCGCTGACTATCTTGGCATCACGCCGCATTGGATTGACGGCACTACCCAGGGCGGGTGTTCGTTCATGATGCATGTGCGTCACGCCGTGGCAGCCATTGAAGCCGGTCATTGCACGACCGTGCTCATCACGCACGGGGAGCCGGGACGCTCCGGGTCCGGTTTGACGCGGACGGTCTCGGCGCCCGCCAGTCTTGCCGGACAATTTGAATTGCCCTACGGAATTTTCGGTCCGCCGACGATGCTGACCATACCCGCCCTGCGTTATATGAAAACCTACGGCCTGACGCACGAGCAACTGGCGATGGTGGCGGTGGTACAGCGTGAATGGGCGGCGCTCAATCCGAGAGCGTCGTTCAGGGAGCCAATCACCGTGGAAGATGTCCTGAACTCCCGGATGGTTGCCTATCCATTTCGAATGTTGCAATGCTGTCTGGTGACGGATGGCGGCGGGGCCTTGATTGTGACGAGCGCGGAGCGCGCCAAGGATCTCCCGCGCAAGCCGGTCTACATCCTTGGAACCGGTGAATCGGTTGAGTCGCCCATGATCAGTCAGATGGCTGATTTCACGACGTCGCGGGCGTTTCGCATTTCCGGCGCCGACGCCTTTGCCGAGGCCGGCATCACGCATGACGAGGTTGACCACCTCATGATTTACGACGCCTTCGCGCACCTTCCGATCTTCGGTCTGGAGGATCTCGGATTTGTGCCGCGCGGAGAGGCCGGCCGATTTATCTGGGATCGCAACACGGCGCCCGGTGGAAAACTTCCGATGAACACGAACGGGGGCGGCTTGAGCTACATGCATTCCGGTCACTACGGCATGTACGCATTGCAGGAAAGCGTCCGCCAACTTCGCGGTACCGCGCCGGCGCAGGTTGAGGATTGCAAGATTTCCGTCTGCCACGGCAACGGCCAGTGGTTCACGGCCGCCGGGACCATCATCATGACCAACCAGAATCCCTGACGGATTGACGATGATGCCATTGGGTGAGAATTAGCCATGATGAGCAGGGCAGTTCTCACTCAAAATGTCGCACTTCCGTGGGCAAGGACCGGCGCGAGGAGGTCGGAACTTCGATATCGCGAACGATTTGCCGTATCAGGTCGCGTACCCATTGATGCAGGCCGACGCGGTGGGTGCGCTCGTGCCACACCATGTGGTTCATGATGCGCGGCGCGTCGAACGGCAGGTGGTGCAGCCGCACGGGCAGAAAGGTGGCGTAGTGCCGCGCCAGCCGGGCTGGCAGCGTGGCCACCAAATTGGACTCGGCCACCACATAGGGCAACATCAAGATGGATGTCACCGTCATTGACATCCTGCGCTCGAAGCCGGTTTTTTTGAGGGCGATGCCGAGCGCCGACTCGGCCAGCGAGGTGGCCGTCAAGGGCGATCTGAACATGACGTGGCTGGCATTGACATACTGCTTGAGGCTCATGCGCGTGCGGATGACCGGGTGGTCTTTGCCGACCAGGGCGCACCACGACTGAGAAAAGATCTCGGTGGCGTGCAGCTCGTCGTGCATGTTCATGAGGTGGCCGATCGCCAGGTCGCACTCCCCCTCGACCAGCCACTGTTGCAGGTTGTCGGGCACCAGGGGGCGCTGGATCAAGATAATCTTGGGCGCCTGCGCGTCGAGCATCTTGCGCAGGGCAGCGCCCAAGAGCATGACGACGGAATCGGATGCGGCGATGGTGATGACCGCGTCGGCCCGCTCCGGTTCGAACGGTCGTTGATCCGAGAAGATTTCTTCCATCACGGACAGTCCGCTCTTGACCAGGGCCGCCAGTTCCTTGGCGCGAGGCGTGAGTTCCATCCCGCGAGGCGTGCGGATCAACAGGGGGTCCTGGATCAAGGATCGCAGCCGCGCCAGCGCATTGCTCATGCCGGGCTGGCTCATGTGCAGGCGGTTGGCCGCCCGCGTCACCGAACGCTCCGCGATCAAGGCATCAAGGCAGGTCAGCAGACTGAGTTCGATGTGCTTATTTGCCATTCGTCGTGTCCGATTGAAGGTGCTTGGATTCGTGGGAATAAGCGATTGAACGGGTTCGATTTCGCGAACCCCAAACATTGGAATCTCCAATGTTGACATTTCCCACGCTTTATTGTCAATCCACCGCCCTTGCGGTTCAATTCGAGTTCCAGCGGATAGTCCGATGGAATTGTGGTAATTTGTTTTAACGCCATGAAATATGGCGAACAACACCAAAAGACACTAAAAAAATTGTTTTTTATGTGAAAGAAAGTGCGGCGACCGGCCTTTTCGGCGCTGCCCATGAATGACAACTACCTCAGCAGGAGACAGCGGTGCCTACATCAATGATCGGCGTTTCAGTCCACGCCTCACACATGACACGGGGGGCTCAAGCTTGAAGCCCATGACACGCCCGGGCGACCTGACGCCCATGCTCAAACCACGCTCCATTGTCTTTGTCGGCGCCAGCGACCGTTCTACCTGGTCAAGCACCGCCTACGGGAATCTCAAGGCCCTGGGTTTCACCGGCAAGATTCACCTCGTCAGCCGCGGCGGTGGCATGGCGCACGGTCAACAGACACTGACGAGTTGCACGATGATCGGCGAGCCGGTGGATGTTGCGCTGGTGATGGTACCCGTCGATGCCGTGCTGGACATCCTCGGCGATATAGGCGCCGCTGGCATCGGACATGCGGTGATTCTCGCGGGCGGCTTCGCGGAACTCGGCGGCGACGGCGCGAGGCTGCAGGATGAAGTGCTCGCGACCGCGCGACGTTTGGGCATCGCACTGCTGGGTCCGAACTGCCTGGGCTTCATCAATTTCAACGCCCAAGTCGCCTGCTGGACCGGATCAATGCGTACGCCGCCGCTGGCCGGGGCCATCGGCATCGTCTCGCAAAGCGGCGCTGTCGCGAACTTCATGGCCCACTTCGCGCATCAGCACAGCGTCGGGTTGAGCTGCCTGGTCTCGACCGGAAACGAGCCATCGGTGGACCTCGCCAGCGTCATGAATTATTTGGTGGACGATCCGGATACCCGGGTTATCGCCCTGTTCGCGGAAAGCGTGCGCGACCCGGCAGGCTTCAAGGTCACCGCGCGGCGCGCGCTTGAGCGTGGCAAGCCAATCGTGGTGCTCAAGATTGGCCGTTCGGAGATCACGGCGAAGGCGGCACAGTCCCATACCGGCGCCGTGGTCGGCGATGACAAGGTATTCGATGGCGTATGCCAGCAGTTGGGCTTGATCCGGGTGGATTCGATCGAGGAGATGATCTTCACCGCCGATCTCATGGCCAAGGTGGGGCCGCTCCAAGGCAGCGGCGTGGGCGTGGTGTCCTTCTCGGGCGGGATGTGCGAGCTCGCTGCGGATGCCGCGCACGCCGACGGCGTCTCCATTCCCGCGCTGGCGTCTGACACCCTCGGTGCGCTGCGCGCGGTTCTCCCCCCCATCGCCACCCCCGGCAATCCGCTCGATGTCACCGGCATCGCGGTGGCGAAACCGGAACTGTTCGAACAATCGCTGAGCGTCTTGGCGAAAGATCCGGGCGTTTCGCTGCTGGCCTGTATTTTCGACGTGCCGACGGGCGCCAGCGGCGATTGGTCGCCCACCTACCTGGCGGGCGTCAACTCCATCGGCCGGTATATGAAGAACTCGGCGATTCCCTCGATCATGTTCAGCAATACCGCCAAAGTGGTGTCCGACCGGAGTCGCGAACTCATCGCGCAGGCGGGTGTCTCCTACGTGCCGGCCGGGACCCGCCTGGGGATGCGCGCCATTTGCCACGCCATGGCCTGGTCCGCCAAATACCGGCGCGTGCGCCCGCAAGCGCGGAGCCGCCCGGCGCCAGCGCCGCCCAGTCCCTTGCCGCGCTCGGAACGACAGGCCCTGGAATATCTGGCCGGCTTTGGCGTGCCCGTGATTCCGAGCGTGCTGGCACGGTCGGAACAGGAAGCCCTGGCCGCTGCCGCCTTGATGGAGGGCAGCCTCGCCTTGAAGATCGCGTCGCCGGACATCGCGCACAAGAGCGACGTGGGCGGGGTGTTGCTCAACGTGCTCGGCACCGAAGCGCTCACGCAAGGCTTTCGCCAGATCATGGCGTCGGCCAAGGCCGCCATGACGCATGCGCGGCTCGAAGGTGTGCTGGTGTCGCCGATGCGGCGCGAGGGCGTCGAACTCTTTGTCGGCGTGCGTCTCGATCCGCAATGGGGGCATGTGATCGCGGTCGGGCTCGGCGGGGTGTGGATCGAGGCGCTCCAGGATGTGAGCTTGCGGCTACTGCCGGTCACGCCCGAAGACGTCACCGAGATGCTGGTCGGCTTGCGTGGCGCCAAGCTGCTGGGCGGTTTCCGCAGTGCCCCGCCCGTCGATATCCCCGCCTTGGCGCTGGTCGTGGCGTGCATCGGCGATGCGGCGCTGGGGTTGGGGCCGACGCTCGACACGCTGGAGGTGAATCCGCTGCTGGCAGCGGCCCATCGGATCGAGGCGCTGGACGCCTTGGCAAGCTACAAGGATTGCGCACCATGAGCATGGTCAATCTCAAGTCAGAGCACATTCCCGTGATCGTGGGCGTTGGCGAGATCACGAACCGGCCGCGGGATCTGGCCCAGGGCCTGGAGCCCGCCGCGCTCATGGTCGAGTCGCTCAGGCGCGCACAGCAGGATGCGGGCGCCGACCTGATTCGCTCGCTCGATTCGCTCGACGTCATCAATTCATTTTCCTGGCCCTATCGCGACTTGCCGGGCACGCTGTGCGAGATGCTGGGCATGACGCCGGCGCGCGTCGTCTATCGCCCGGTTGGCGGCGAGACACCGACCCTGAGCCTGCACCAGGCGGCCCAACGCATCGCGCTCGGCCAATCGACGGTGGCCGCGGTATGCGGCGGCGAGGCGGAACGCACCGTGCAGTGGGCCCGACGCGAAAAATTCAGCTTGCCGTGGAGCGCGCCGGATCCGAACTGGACGCGCGAATTCGCGCGCGACTTCATGCACGCGGAGATGGTCAAGCACGATCTGCTGCGGCCGCTGGACATCTATCCGCTGTATGAAAACGCCATCCAGCATCTATGGGGACAGACCCCGGCCGAAGGCAACGCCGAGTCGGCCGCGTTGTGGGCCGAGTATGCGGCGGTCGCGGCGACCAACCCGTACGCCTGGTTACCGAGGGCGGCCACGGCCGAGGAAATCGCGACGGCGTCGGCCGCCAACCGGCCGATCGCCTGGCCCTACCTGAAAACGATGATGGCGCAGCCGGGGGTCAATCAGGGCGCGGCGGTCATCGTCACCAGCCTCGCGCACGCGGAAAAATGCGGCATCGGGCGGCACAAACTGATCCACCTCTGGGGCGGCGCGCACGCCAACGAGCCGCGCGATGTCTTGAGCCGCGCGCAATTGCAATCCTCGCCCGCGATGGAAGAAGTGCTGGCGCGCGCCGTCCAGGTCGCTGGCGACGGGGAATTCGATCTGCTCGAACTCTACAGTTGCTTTCCGTGCGTGCCGAAGATGGCCCGGCGCGCGATACCCTCGCTGCGCGCACCGGCGCCGACGGTCGCTGGCGGCCTCACTTTCTTTGGCGCACCGGTCAACAACTACATGACCCACGCGGTCGCGGCGATGGTGCGGGCATTGCGCGCCGGTGGCAGCAAGGGCCTGCTGTATGGCCAAGGGGGTCACGTCACCAAGCATCACGCGTTGGTGCTGGCGCGCGAGGCTTCGCCTCATGCGATGGCGCGCGAGAACTTCAGCGTGCAGGCCGCCGCCGATGCGCGCCGCGCCGCGCCGCCGCCGGTGCTGGCCGACTATCGCGGCAGCTGCGTGGTGGAAAGCCATACCGTGCTCTACACCAGGGATGGCGCGCCGCAGCACGGCAGCGTGATCGGGCGCGCGCCGGGCGGCGAGCGCTTGATCGCCCGCGTGCCCGCCGCCGACCAGGAGGCCATCGCGTTCCTGACCGACCCCGCGCGTTCGCCCATCGGCGCCGTGGGAGTGGTGAAGCCGGGACGCGGCGAATTGCTCGAATGGAGTCTGTCATGAATATGAAACTGAACGATGCGGATGCGCCGGTCTTGGTCGAGAAGCTTGGCGCGCACGTGGTCATGGTGACGATCAACCGACCCCTGGTGCGCAACGCCATCAATGGCGATGTGACCCAGGCCCTGGATCGGGCCTGGAAGCAAGTCGAGGCTGATCCGGACGCGCGGGTCGCGATTCTGAGCGCCGCGGGCGACCAGGTTTTTTGCGCGGGCGCCGACCTCAAGGAAATCGCCGCTGGCAACCGGGAGAAATTGTTCACCGCCGAGGGCGGCTTTGCCGGCTTTGTTCATGCCAAGCGCAGCAAGGTATGGATCGCCGCCGTCAACGGCATCGCGGTCGGCGGGGGGACGGAGATCGCGCTGGCCTGCGACATGGTGGTGGCCGCCGAGACGGCGAGCTTCGGCCTGCCCGAAGTCAAGCGCAGCCTGATGGCCCTGGCCGGTGGCATCTACCGGCTGGCGCGCGCCATTCCGCGCAACATCGCCCTGGAGATGATCGCCACCGGCGAGCCGATCGACGCGGCGCGCGCGTATCAACTGGGCCTGGTGTCGCGGGTGGTGCCGGCGCACGCCTTGCGCGACACGGCGATCAAGCTGGCCGAGACCATCAGCGCCAACGCGCCGATGGCCGTGCGTGAAAGTGTCGCGCTGGCGCGCAGTGCCGCCGACCTGACCGAAGCCGAGTTGCGCGCGGCCGGCGAGGCGGCGCGCCTGCGCCTCTACGCCACCGACGACTTTCTCGAGGGGCCGCGCGCCTTCATCGAGCGCCGCGCGCCCAACTGGTCCGGACGCTGATTGAGCCGATTTGTAAACTTCAAGGGAGACACAGCATGAAGACCGATATTTGCCGACGTCTTGGATGCGAGGTTCCGATATTCGCGTTCTCGCATTGCCGCGATGTCGTGGTCGAGGTGACCAAGGCCGGGGGATTTGGCGTCCTCGGTGCGGTGTCGCACTCGCCCGAACAACTGGAGCGCGAGCTGCGCTGGATCGACGAGCACGTGGGCGATTTGAGCTATGGCGTCGATGTGCTCATTCCCGGCAAATATGACAAGGACGCCGAGAAAGACGAGGTATCGGTCGAGAACCTGATTCCACAGGAACACAAGCAGTTCGTGGCCGAGCTGCTCGATCAGGCCGGCATCCCGCAACTGCCGCCGGACGAGGCGCGCCGGGTGCAGGACTATTTATTGGAGAAGAGCCGCAATTCCACGCCGACGGGCGCGCTCAAGCTGCTTGAGGTGGCCGCTCAGCATCCGAAGGTCAAGCTCATCGTCAGCGCGCTGGGCGCGCCGCCCGCGGAAACCGTCGCGCGTTTTCATGCGCGCGGCATCCTGGTCGGCGCCCTGTGCGGCAAGGTGGAGCACGTCGCGAACCATCGCGAGGCGGGCGTCGACATGCTCGTCGCGCAGGGCTCGGAAGCGGGGGGGCACAGCGGCACGATCTCCACCATGGTGTTGCTGCCCCAGATCGTCGATGCATTTGGCGGCACCGTGCTGGCGGCCGGTGGCATCAGCCGCGGCAGCCAGATCGCCGCCGCCATGGCGATGGGGGCGCAAGGCGTCTGGTGCGGCACCCTTTGGCTGGGCACGCGCGAGAGTGAGCTGAGCCCTTACGAAAAAGCGGCCTTGTTCAAGGCCAAGGCGGAAGATGCCGTGCAGCGTCGCTGCATGACCGGCAAGACGGTGCGCATGCTCAAGAGCAAGTTTTCCGAGGCGTGGGAGCAGCCGGGCGCGCCGAAACATCTGATGCCGCCCCTGCAGAATTTGCTGTACCACGAGGCACGCGCGCGCATCGACCGCGCACAACGGGCGGACTACTACTCGTCCCCCGCTGGTCAGGTGATCGGCACGATGAGCGAGGAAACCAGCGTGCGCCAGGTCATGCACGAGCTGCTTCACGAGTACGCCGACACCATGGAACGCCTGGTCAAGATGGCGAGCGCGGGTTAGCGCGGACGCGCGTTGAAAATTGAACATGAATTCCAAACGACTACCGCTGCTTGAGTCCGAGTCCATGGTGCTGGTGCGCGACTCGGCGCGCGGCTTTCTTGAAACCCATTGGCCCGTCGGCCAGGCCGTCGCGCTGGCCGGACAGGCTCAGGCGATGCTGCGCCTGTGGCGGCAAGCGGCGGGCCAGGGCTGGACCGCGCTCGGGATCGACGATGCCGAAATGGGCCTGGGCGCCGCGCTGGTGCTGTTGCAGGAACTCGGGCGCGCCAGTTGCCCCATTCCACTGATGGACGCGGTGCTGGCCAACGCGGCGCTGGGCGCCTCCCAGGGCGCGGTCGCGGCCTCGCTGCTGGAACAGCTGCGCCGCGGCGAGGCCGCCGTCACCTGGGTGTTCGGACCCGACAGCGGCGAGGTGGACGCCTTCGAGCTCGCGCTTGGCCACACCTTGGAGGGCCGCGCCGCCTTTATTGAAAACACCGGCATGGCGACCCACCTGCTGGTCGTGACAGGGCGTCCCGGCGAAATTGCCGTCGTCGCGCGCGACGCGCCCGGCCTGGGTGTCACGCCCACGCCGGGTCTGAACGATCCGCCCCTGGCGCAACTGCGATGGGTCAAGGTCGAGCGCTTCGAACTGATCCAGACCGACCTCGATTTGGCCTACCTGGCACCGCTGGCGCGCCTGATGCTGGCGGCGCGCGCGACGGGTGCGGCGCGGCGCGGCCTGGAATTGCTGACCGATTACGCCAAGGTGCGCTCTCAATTCGGTAAAAAAATTGGCCAGTTTCAGGCCATCCAGCACAAGCTCGCCAACTGCCTGAGCAGCGTGGAAATCTGCCGCCTGGCGGTGCTCGCGGCCGGTCGCGCCGACGCCTCGGGGCGCCGGTATGGCGCGGCCGTGGCTTCGGCCAACGCCGGCCATCTGCTGCGCCAGGTGGTGCTGGAACTGCACCACGGCTTTGGCGGCGTCTCGTTTTGGGACGAGCACGAACTGCCGCGCCACTTCCGCCGCATTCACGGCGACCTAACGCGGCTGGGCGGCGTTCAAGGGGCGCGCCGGGACCTTGCCGCGCACCTGCTGGCGCGTGGTGCGGTGCCCGATCTGGCGCTGAGCGAAGGCGTTGACGCCTTCCGGCGCGAGGTGCGCGAATGGCTGGCCCAAAACTGGGATGGCCAATACCCTCCAGCGACCCATGCGCTGCCGGTGAATCACCGCAAGGCGCGCCAGGATTTCAGCCGCAAGCTCGGCGCCCGGGGCTGGCTCGGCATCACCTGGCCCAAGGCCTACGGCGGCCAGGAGCGCACGGCGCTGGAGCATCTGGCGTTCGAGGAAGAAATGGCCTACGCCGAGGCGCCGGTCACCTTCCACAACACCGCCGTCAACATGATCGGCCCGGCGCTGGTGAGCTTTGGCACGTCGGCGCAGAAAGCCTACTTCCTGCCTGGCATTGCCCGCGGCGATATTTCGTTTGCCTTGGGCTACAGCGAACCCGACCATGGCTCCGACCTGGCGGGCATCAAGACCTCGGCGATGCGCACGGACGACGGCGGATGGCTGGTGCGCGGGCAAAAAATCTACACCTCGACGGCTGGCTTTTCCACCCATGTGTGGCTGGCGGCAAGGACCGATCCGAGCCAGGCCCGACAGGCAGGTATCAGTGTGTTTGCGGTGCCGCTGGACAGCCCCGGCATCACGCTGCAGCCCATGAGCGGATTGAACGGCCATCGAGCCAACATCGTCTTCCTTGACGACGTGCGGCTTGCGGCCGATACGCTGATTGGGGAGGTCAATGGCGGCTGGAAAGTCATTTCGGACGCGCTGGCGTATGAACGCGTCACGCTGGCTGCCATCGGTGCGCGGGCGCGCGGCTATTTCGACCGGCTGCTGGCCCATGTCGGCGGTGCTTCGCGCAACGGCCGCCCGATGGCGCAGGATTCGCTGGTGCTTGACCGCGTGGGAGCCCTGGGCGCCGAGGTGGAAGCCGCCAGGCTGCTCGCCGTCCAGGCAGCCCAGGTCGTGGAGCAGGGTGAAGTTCCGGTGTGGCAAGCGGCCATGGTCAAGGTTTACGCCAGCGAGTTGATGGAGCGGCTCAGCGAAGCCGCCTTCGACTTGCTGGGCGCCGGCGCCACCCTGAAGGACGGCGCCGAATCGGCGCTGGCCGACGGCGTGTTCGAGTACGCGGTGCGCGATGCCTTGCTGTACACCATAGGCGGCGGCACCAATGAAATCCAGCGAACCCTCATCGCCTTGCGCGGGCTAGACCTTCCGCGCTGATCCTTTCCCGCCATCACCCACCCCAGTAAAACAGGAGACAACCATGAAATTCAATCGCCGCCGCATCGTTCTCGCAGCCTCGCTGCTCGCGCTGGCACCGCTGGCCCAGGCCCAGCAATTCCCCAACAAGCCGATCAAGATCATCTACACCTACGCACCGGGAGGTACGGGCGATGCGCTGACCCGATCCCTGGCCAACGCGATGAGTGGCATTCTGGGCCAGCCGGTGGTGGTGGAAAACCGCACCGGCGCCTCGGGAACCGTGGGCGTGTTGGCCGGAGCCCGCGCACCGGCCGACGGCTACACGCTGATGCTGACCACCATCACGACCGTGGTGCAGGCGCCGCTGGTGACCAAGGACGCGAGCTTCGACCCGGTCAAGAGCCTGGCGCCAATCGCCAACCTCTCGGTCACGCCCTTGGTGCTCTTGGCCCACTCCAGCGTGCCCGCCAATGACTTCCCGAGTTTCGTCGAATGGGCGCACACGCAAGCAAGCGGGGTGGACATGGGCGTGGCCGGCCCGACGCTGGAAGTCGCCACGGCCTTGCTGGCCAAGGAAACCAAGCTCAAACTGGTCAACATCGCCTACCGGGGCGCGGCGCCGGCCCTGCAGGCGCTGTTGGCGGGCGAAGTAAAGATATTCTTCAACACGCCGACCTCCGCCATCATGGAATACATACGGCAGGGCAAGGTCAGGGTGCTGGGCGTCACGTCGGCCCAGCCCTCGCCGCTGATACCAGGCGGCGTTCCCATCAGCAAGTTCGTGCCGGGTTACATCCAGGACATCAACTTCGCGCTGTGGGCACCGCCAGGCACACCGCAGGACGTGGTGGCGAAACTGGGCGATGCCGTGAAGAAGGCGCTGGCCGAGCCCGGCATGGCCGAGAAGTTCCACAACATGGGCACCACGCTCAACCCCGCCGGGCCCGAAGAGGTGGTTCGCATTACCCAGCGCGAGGCACAGAATATCAAGACCATCATGGAAACGACGAACGTCAAGTTCGGCGAATGAAACCACGAATGACGCCTACCCCGGTCGTGCCGATCAACAGTCCCGCGGTTGCGCTGCAATGTCCAGGATGCGTGGCGAGATTGGCAGAGGCGCTTGTCCATGAGCGGGAGGGGCAATTGCTGGGTCAACGCCCCCACTGATTGCCACAGGATGTTCTCGCTCCAGCGCACAAGCAGTTCTTCATCGCTGAGGTTGAAACTGTGCTTGAGGTACAGCAGACTGGCCATCAGGCCAATCGGGAGCTTGGGGCGTCCGGTATTGCCACGACCCCTGCCCACCAAAACGGATCGTTCAAATGGATCATGTGTTGGCGCCTGTGCCGCGAAGTGGCTGTTGTGATGAATGCGCGGCATTCTTGAATGCTACCCAGAGCGGATTGCAGGCGTGCAGCACGAATCACGGTCATGGCGCGCGGTGCTGTACTGGTGGAAGGAAGTCCAGACGAAATTTCGGCTGATCCTCGCGTTCAGGAAATTTATCTTGGCGAGAGTGTGGCCGCGGGGGGAGGCAATATGCTGAAGATGAAAGATGTGTGGGCGTCTTACGGCGATATCTAAGCATTGCATGGGCTTGACCTAGAAGTCCGCGAGGGAGAAGTTGTCTGTCTGATCGGCCGAAATGGCGCTGGCAAGACCAGCACGGTACGCGCGATCGTTCAGGATGAAATTCGCGTCACGCGGGGCAGCGTTGAGTTCATGGGAAAGAATCTGGTCAATTTGCCGCGACGCGAAGTGATCCGTAGCGGTATAGGCTACGTGCCAGAAGATCGTCGCGTGTTTGCCAGTCTCACCATCGCTGAAAACCTTTCCGTACCACGAAGCAGGGGTCGTTCGCGAATTTTCGACATGGATGCGGTCTACGAACTCTTCCTCAAGCTGAAGGAGTTGCATGGACGCCAGGCCGACGTTTTGAGCGGCGGCGAGCAGCAGATGCTGTCGATTGCCCGTTCGCTTTTGACCAACCCGAAGCTATTGATTTTGGATGAGCCGCACGAACGGCTGGCGCCGGTCGTCACGCAGCAGGTGATTGCGGCATTGATCCGGCTCAAGAGCAAGGGAGTCGCCATGCTGATTTCCGATCAGCATGTGCCACTGATTCGGGAATGTGCGGACTGCGTGGATGTGATTGATCGCGGGCACCCGGTGTTTTGTGGCACAGTGGCGGAACGCGATGGAAACGCGGAAATCGCCCGCAAGTACTTGATGGTGACGCGCCACACGCCGTCGGAATCGACGCATATCACTTAAAGGACCCGCCATGCAACTGAAAGACAAAACTGCACTCGTCACCGGCGCCGGCTCTGGCATCGGTCGTGCCATCGCGCTCGCTTTCGCACGCGAAGGTGCCAACGTGGTGGTGGCTGATGTCAACGACGAGGGCGGGCAAGGCACGGTCGGATTGATAGCGTCGTCCGGCGGCAAGGCCATCTACCAGCACATTGATGTGTCTCGTCCCGAGGAGCAATTGGCGGCGGTCGCGACGGCAACCCAGGTTTTTGGCGCCTTGCACATCGCCTGCAACAATGCCGGCATCAGCATCGGGCCCAGCGGCAGCTACCAGTCGTTGGCGGATGTCAGTCTTGAAGACTGGAGCCGACTCATCGACGTCAACCTGTCCGGCGTGTTCTATGGCTTGCGTGCGCAGATTCCGGCGCTGCTGAAAGCGGGCGGCGGGGCGATCGTCAACGTGGCATCGGTCATGGCCCAAGCAGCGCGGCCCGGCATCGGCCCCTACGTGGCGTCCAAGCATGGCGTGCTCGGACTGACGCGGGCGGCGGCCGTCGAGTATGCGAGTCAAGGCGTTCGCGTGAACGCGGTCGGCCCAGGCTACATTGATACGCCGATTCTGAGCCGTCGGACCGCGGCGGAACTGAACGTCATCAAAGGCCTGAGTCCGATAGGCCGGCTGGGTCGGCCCGAGGAGATTGCCGAGGCCGTGCTGTGGCTTTCCAGCGAACGCGCAAGTTTTGTCACTGGCGGCTATTACCCGGTTGACGGCGGCTTTCTCGCGCAGTAGTCCCTATTCCTGCCCCGGGTGGCATGATCACGCGGGCGGCGAAGGTCACATTCGCATCAACGGCCGCACCAAGGATGTGCTGATTCGCGACGGCGAGAACGTACCGGTGTTCGAGGTTGAAAGCTTGCTCTCACAAGCATCCCGCCGTGGCGATGGCGGTGATGGTGGCCGAGTCCGTGGCACGCGTGGCGCCAGATGGCGTGCCGAGAGACAGCACCAGGAGGTGCGCACGCGCGGCCGCCGCGGGTCTGGTTTGCACGCCGATGTTGTATTCCAGGCGAAGAGGAAGCTGGAGTAAGGTAACCTTCGCCCATGCCGTTTGCCACAAATAAGGAGACAATTAACATGACGAAATCGGACTTTTCACCTGCGTCCCGGGCCGCTAACCAGCCGGCCTCGTTCCCCGTCCCTGGCAAGCTTGACGAGAGTCGTTCCAGGCGCGAATTTTTAGCGGCAACGCTCGCATGGGGCTGCGCCACACTCGCAACAGGAGCTTATGCACAAGAGGCGTGGCCGAACAAGCCCATACGCATCATCACGGCCGGCGCTGCGGGCGGCACCAGTGACATTTTTATCCACCTTCTGGAGGCGAGATTGCGCGAACGCCTGGGGCAAAGCCTGTACATCGACAATCGCCCAGGAGCTGGGGGCATGGTGGCTGCGGGGATTGCCAACCAGGCGCCCCCGGACGGCTACACCTTTTTTGTGAGCAACGTTGCCCCCAGCGCGATTGGCGTTTCCTTGTACCGCAAACCGAGCTTTGACCCTGCCAAGGATCTCCCGGCGGTGGCCCGCTTCGCAACCCTGTCGAACGCGCTGGCTGTGCGCGCGGACAAGGGCATCAATTCAGTGGCGGACCTGGTTGCCTATATCCGAGCCAATCCCAAGCAGGCGTTCTTCGGATCGGCCGGTTCGGGCACCACCTCGCACCTGGGCGCATTGCTGTTGGGCCAGCGTATTGGGGTCGAACTTACCCACGTTCCGTACAAGGGGACGGCTGCCAACCTGAATGCGCTTCTGGCCGGAGAGGTGCTGTTCTCCATGGACAACCTGCCGTTGTACTTTTCCCATGCCAAGGCGGGAACCATCAAGCTGCTTGCCGTGACAAGCGCCAGCCGGGCGGCAAGTTATCCCGATGTTCCCACGATGCAGGAGTCCGGCATTCGCGATTTCGACATCTACAGCTGGTTTGGCCTGTCGGCGGCAACTGGCACGCCGCCAGCCATCGTCAATCGCATGGGGCTCGAGATTGTCAATGCACTCTCCGATCCAGCCATCGCGGCGCGCGTGAGAGGCATTGGTGCCGAGCCCGCCGGACTGGGGCCGCAAGCCTATGCGGCATTCATCAACGCGGAAATTCAAAAATGGGCGCCCCTGGTCAAATTATCCGGCGCCATGGTGGAGTGAACCATCCCAGCTTGACGCCTGGATGAAGTGGAGGTCCAGGCCCGCCCTGGTCATCCCAGGGCGAGCTATTTTTTCTGAAATCTACCGGATGGAGATGACTCATGATCAATAAGATTGTCGACTCGCTTGCCGCCGCGATCGAAGGCGTGCAGGACGGAGCGACGATCCTGATTGGTGGCTTTGGCGGCGCGGGCATGCCCACGGAGCTGATCGATTCGCTGCTTGTCCAGGGAGCAGGCGACCTGACCATCGTTAGCAACAATGCCGGCACCGGCGAGACCGGCCTCGCGGCCTTGCTCAAGGCAGGGCGCGTGCGCAAGATCATGTGCTCGTACCCGCGCCAGGCAGATTCGCATGTGTTCGACCGGCTTTACCGCGCCGGCAAGATCGAGCTTGAACTCGTGCCGCAGGGTAATCTGGCCGAACGCATTCGCGCGGCTGGTTCGGGCGTCGGTGGTTTTTTCACGCCCACTGGCTACGGTACCGAGCTTGCCAAGGGCAAGGAAACGCGCATCATCGACGGCAGGCCTTATGTGCTGGAATATCCTATCCACGGCGATTTTGCATTGGTCAAGGCGGAAAAGGGCGATCGCTGGGGCAACCTGACGTATTCGAAGGCCGCGCGCAATTTCGGTCCAATCATGGCGAGCGCCGCCAGGTGCACCGTGGCACAGGTGTGCGAAACAGTCGAGCTTGGCACACTTGATCCGGAGGTCATCGTGACGCCGGGAATTTTCGTGCAGCGCGTGATCGGCGTGCCCCGTGTCGGCGGCCAAGGCAAGGAGGTGGCATGAGTTACACGAAGAGGACGCGGGATCATATTGCCAAGCGCGTGGCGCAGGATATCCACGAGGGCGCGTATGTCAATCTGGGAATCGGGCTGCCAACCTTGGTGGCCAACCATTTGCTCAAGGACCGCGAAGTCATTCTGCACAGCGAGAACGGCATACTCGGCATGGGTCCGAGAGCGGCCCGGGATGCAATCGACTGGGATTTGATCAATGCCGGCAAGCAACCCGTGACCTTGCTGTCGGGCGGTGCGTATTTCCACCAGGCGGATTCCTTTGCCATGATGCGTGGCGGGCACTTGGACATTTGCGTGCTGGGCGCGTTCCAGGTGTCGGTGACAGGCGATCTGGCCAACTGGCGCACCGACGCGCCCGGTGCGATTCCGGCGGTAGGCGGGGCCATGGACCTGGCGGTCGGCGCAAAGTGCTGCTGGGTGATGATGGAGCATTTGACCAAGGATGGGGAATCAAAAATCGTCGCGCAGTGCAACTATCCGCTCACTGGCGTTGGCGTCGTCACCCGCATCTATACCGACCTCGCGGTCATCGACATTACGTCGGCGGGCCTGCTTGCCTATGACCTCGTGCCAGGCTTGAGCTTCGAGGAATTGCAAAGCCTGAGCGGTGTGGCACTGTCGCCGCGCCCCGCGGTGATTTGAACATTCCCAAACAAACTCAAGCGTGGCAACACTGCATTTTCACGTCCTTTTTTGCCGGAATAGACCACCCATTGCGCTGTTGCTCGAGCTCTTGAAGTAGCGTATCAGCTTGAGTAGTTCCGCATCGCGCTCGCCCCACCCGTCACCACGGCTCGTCGAATCAATTGGGTTCCCATCACCAATCGCCCTTCATGATTTGCGCCGGCATCCCATCTCATGGGCACTGGAAAAATGGATGGCGATGAAGGTTCTGCAGGCTCCGGTGTCTATGTGATCGGAGTGAATTTCTTCGCGATCTCCCGCAGCTGGAATTTTTGTACCTTCCCGCTGGGTGTTTTGGGTATCTCGTCGATGATCTCCAAGCGCTCCGGCATGTATTGTTTCGCCACTTTTTGCTCCAACAGGAACGCTGTGATCTCCGCCAGCGTGAGACTCTCGCCAGCGCGCGGCACGATGAAGGCGCATGCGCGCTCGCCCAGACGGGGGTCGGGCATGGCGACCACCGCCACTTCCAGCACCTTGGGATGGCGGTAGATCAATCCTTCAACTTCCACGACTGAAATGTTCTCGCCGCCGCGAATGATGATGTCCTTCGAGCGTCCCGTGATGCGGATATAACCGTCGGCATCCATGCGCGCCATGTCGCCGGTGTCGAACCAGCCCTGGGCATCGTTTGCCTTGTCATGGGGCCGCTTCAGGTAGCCGACAAACTGGCTGCATCCGCGCGTCAGAAGTCGACCTTCTTGATTCGGTGGCAGCGGCGAGCCGCTGTCATCGACCACGCGGACTTCGGTCCCGGGAAGCGGGTGCCCATCGGTCTCGAAAGTTTTTTCGGGTGGGTCCTCGGGCACCGTGGTGGTCACGCAACCGTTTTCCGTCATTCCCCATCCGGAAATGATGCTGGCGCCCATGCATTCCGTGGCACGCCGCACCAGGGCCCGCGGGATAGGCGCGCCCGCCGCTAGAAACAGGCGCATGCTGTCAAAGGCGCGCGGGCGCTGGGAGGCGATTTCGGTGAGGTCGGCGAGGAAGGGCGTGGCACCCGTGATCATCGAGACGCGCTCGGCTTCGATCAGTTCAGCCGCGCGCTCCGGCTGCCAGATGTCTTGCATGACCGCCTTGCCGCCAACATACATCGCCAGCATCACGCCATAACCGAAGCCGGTCTGATGCGCGATCGGCGTGCAGATCAGAAAAGTGTCGCGGCTGCTCAGGCCGAGGCGTTGCGCGTGCGTGGTGAGTATGCTCAGGATCGTATTGGAGGTGTGCATCACGCCCTTGGGCTCGCCGGTCGTGCCAGAGGTGAACAGCAGCTGGATCACGTCGTTCGGGCTGGGCCGGGCAAAATGCACGCGGTAATCTTCCAGGTCGTCGTTGTTGAGCAGCTGCGCCGCGAATGAGTTCGGGCCGTCACCACCGATTTCCACGATGTGCGTCAGTTGCCGCAACTTGTGGCGGATGCCGTGGACCATGGCCGGATAGTCGACGCCGCGGAACTGCTTGGGCACCAGCAATACCTTGCACTCGACTTGACCCAGCATGAACTCCAGCTCGCGTTCGCGAAAGATGGGCATCAGTGCATTGGTCGCGGCCCCCAGTTTCAGGCAGGCCAGGTGAAACGCCACGAATTCCCAGCAAGCCGGGAGCTGGCATGAGACCACGTCGCCATGCCGAACGCCCAGCCGCGCCAGATTGAGCGCTATGCGGTCAACCCGCCGGGCCAGTTCTCCATAGCTGAGCTCGGTGCGCAGCCCTGTCTGGCTGTTGTTGTCAACGACGGCGATCGTGTCGGGATGTTCGGCCACCGCCTGATCGAAAAAATCGCTGAGTACGCGGTCCTGCCAAAAGCCAGATGCCTTCATCGCCGCGATGCGGGATGCAGGCAGTATCGGATTCAAGTCCATGTTCAATCCTTTCTCAATGGAGGCTGCTCTTCGTTTTGCAAAGCAGCGCTCACGGGTGGTATGTCCATCTGACAATGCCTCGCCGAGGGGGCAGTGCCTATTTCGATGCAGTTGCCGCGGCGCGCAGTGACATCACTTCGCTGGAGCTGGGCATGACCGTGTCGCCTTCGATGCGCGTGACCGTTGTCAGGATCGGAAAGTCAAAACCCGCGACCTTCTTGGTTACGCCGATGAAGGTGGGGGCATTTGAATTGCCGTCTAACGTGCACACCTTGAGTTTTCCGCGCACGCTTGCATATTCGTTTGACGCCAGCGCGTTCATGATGGCGCCGGAAGCGAATAAAGCGACGCCGGCAAGGGCTGCGCGATACACCCGCTTTCTCAAACTCATGTCATCTCCTCTTGATGCCTTATTGACCTTGACCAAGGCGCGGTCACGGTGCGAGCTGGGAATCCAGTCACCGAATGGTGGTGTAGGCGCTAAACATTAATCGCAATAAAAGCAAAAAGCAATTGTTGGAAGCGCTAATAAACTATAACTTTGTTGTGTAATCAGTAAATTAATTGGTATTAAGTTCTGGCGCCTTGCTCGCGGATGGTGTCGATTCAGGTGGCCAGAGCATTGACGTTGGCGTCCGCGTGCATGGTCAAGAGACAGCGGTGGCGCGAAATATACTGTCGAGCCTTCCAGTCGTTCGCAGCGCGGCACAGTCCGTCTGCATCGAGCGAAGAGAAAAACGATGTCTTCGGGCCGGCTCTAGCGGGCGGTGAAGCCGCCGTCAACCGCGAGTGACGAGCCCGTCACGAAACTGGCTTCATCGCTGGCCAGATAGACAATGGCCTGTGCAATATCCGGTGCTGTGCCGAGACGCCCGATGGGATGCGCATCAATGGACTGGCGGCGCGCGGTCTGCAAGTCATCCGTGCCCAGTGCCTTGGCACGGGCGACGAAGGTTTGTGCTCCCATCTCGGTATCGACGGCGCCTGGATGCACCGAGTTGACGCGCACCCGATAAGCACGCTGGCCGAAGTCCACCGCCAGCGCCTTGGTCAGCAGGGTGATGCCGCCTTTGGTCAAGGAGTAAAGCGGATCGGTCGCCGCGCCGACCAGGCCGGCGACGGAGGACAGGTTGACGATGGCGCTGCCGTGGGTGCTGGACTTGGCGCGTTCGCGCAAGCTCGGCAACAGCGCCTTGATGCCGAGCACGGCACCGGTCAGGTTGACGTCGCACAGCCGTCTCCAGTCCGCCAGACTGGCTTCCTCGAAACTCTTTCCGAGATAGATGCCGGCGTTGTTGACCAGCACATCGACACCGCCAAAGCGCTGTGTGGCTTGAAGCACCACCGCCGACCAGGCCTCTTCGCTCGTGACGTCGAGATGAAGATACATGGCCTCGGCGCCGTCGGCCTGGAGTTCGTCGGCCAACGCCTTGCCGTGCTCGTCGAGAATATCGCATAGACAGACTTTTGCCCCCTCATGCGCCATGGCGCGCGCCGTTGCCGCACCGATGCCACGGGCCGCGCCGGTAATCAATACCACTTTTCCGTCCAGACGATTCATGGCCACTCCTGTTGTGATGAGTATGAAATTGCGTGACAGCCAACAGGCACCTAGGCGAGCACCGCTTGGCCGCGGTCCAGCACCTTGACGCCGCGTTCCTTGACCCAGGCGCGCAACGACACCAGCGCGCCATCCCGCCAGAGCTCGACGCGAATGGTCTCGCCCGGGAAGGCCGGCGCGCAGAAGCGGGCCTGGAAACTCTTCAGGCGCCCCGCATCGTAGTTTGCACAGCCCTTGACAAGCGCATGCGCGGCAATGCCGAAGGTGCAGAGTCCATGCATGATGGGGCGTTCAAATCCGCCCGAGCGGGCGAAATCGGGATCGGCATGCAACAAGGCATAGTCGCCGCTGAGCCGGTACAGAAGTGCCGTCTGGGGCAGCGTTGGCATGTCAACGACGGCGTCGGGTACACGCGCCGGGACCGGCTGTGTCATTTGGTGCATGGGTTCTGACGCTCCGCCGAAACCACCGTTGCCACGGCAATACAGCGCCGACTCGAGCGTGGCGATGCATGCGCCCGCCTCATCGATCAGTTGGCGCTGGCTGTGGATGATGGCGTCCTTGCCCTTGTCGATCAGGTCGGTGATACGCTCGCGCGAGCGCACCGTTGCCGCCGCTGGCAGTGCGCGGTGCAGGGTGATGGACTGCTCGCCGTGCAACACGTGGGTCAGATCGATCCCCGACTCAGGTACCGTCCAGGGGCCATCGAAGCCAAGCGTCACCGCCATCGTCGGAAAGGCCAGCAGATCCTTTTCATATACATGGCGCAACTGCTGACGATCACCGGGATCCGCACCAAAGCCCAGTGCCAGCGCATACAGCATGGTGTCCCGTGCCGTGTAGGTCTGGACCACTTCCGGGAAGATCCAGTCCCTCAGGCGTCTGGCATTGATCGGTTCGTTCGGCACGGAAATTCCGCTTCGGATGAGTGCCTATCGCCTCAGTCCCGCGGGGCGATGACCGCATGGCCACCGTCAAGCACCTTGGCGTCACGCTCGCGGACCCAAGCACGGAAAGAGACCGAAGAACCCTCTCGCCACAGTTCGACCGAGATCGTCTCGCCCGGAAAAACTGGCGCTGTGAAGCGTGCCCTCAGGCTGTGCAAGTTGCCCGCCTGCATGTCACCATGGGTTTTTAGCACTGCATGCGCGGCCACCGCGAACGTGCACAGCCCATGAAGTATGGGACGCGGGAAGCCGGCCGCGACCGCGACGGCTGGATCGGCGTGCAGCGGGTTGTAATCGGCATTGAGTCGATAAATGAGTGCGGCCTGGGGCAGCGTGGGCATCTCGACCACGTTGTCAGGCGCGCGTTCGGGGACTTTCCAGGGTTCGCGGACGGGGCCGCTGGGGCCGCCAAAGCCGCCGTTGGCGCGACAGAACAGCGTCCCTTCCTGCGTGACGATGGGTTCGCCGGTGTCGTGATCGACGATTTCTCGCTGCACGTATAGCAGCGCGCCACGCCCCTCGCCCTTGTCCACCACGTTGACCACGCGCTCGCGTGCCCTGATGGTGGCCGCGGGCGCCAGCGGACGGTGCCAGGTCATCTGCTGCTCGCCAAATACCACCTTGGAGACATCGATGCCGGAACCGGGATCCCCGGCCCACGCCCCGGGATAGCCCAGAACCAGAGACATCGTGGGAAAGACTGCCAGCTCCTTTTCATACACGAAGCGAAGCTGGTCGCGGTCGATCGGATCGGCGCCGAGCCCGATGGACAGCGCGTAAAACATGCTGTCGCGCGCCGTGTAGGTTTGCACGACGTCCTTGAACGGCCAGTTGAGAAGCTTGTCGAGTTCGATGGTCATCTCGGATCCTGGATTTGGGCAGGGAGGGTCAGGGCGCCATGAAGGTACCGCCATCAACCGACAACGTCTGGCCGGTGATGTAGGAGCCGGCGTCGGACACCAGGAAACAGATCGACTTGACGGCTTCCTCGGGCGAGGTCCAGCGGCCCATTGGAATGCGCGCCAGCGCCATGTCGCGGAACTTGTCGCCGCGTATGACTTCGGTCATCGGGGTTTCGACCAGGCCGTAGCAGATGGCGTTGGCGCGGATGTCGTGCTTGGCCCATTCCAGCGCGGCGCTCATCGTGAGGCCGAACAGTCCTGACTTCGCCGCGCTGTAGTTGATCTGGCCGATGGTGCCCTTGCGTCCGGCGATGGACGAAATGTTAACAATCGATGCTGGCGAGGTGTCGCCCGCGGCGCGGCGCGCGATGACATGCTTGCCGAAGAGCTGTAGGCAATAGAAGCTTCCTGTCAGGTTGACGTCGATCACGGCCTGCCATTGTTTGGGTTCCATCTTTTCGATCATGGCGGGACGGATGATCCCGGCGCTGTTCACCAGGCCGTGAAGCGCGCCGAATTTTTCCACGCCCTGGGCCAGAGCGGAAGTCACGAAGTCGTAATCGGTGACATTGCCGGCGATTGGCAGGGCCTTGTCACCGAATTCGGTGGCGGCGGCGGCGAGCGTTTCCGGATTCATGTCGATCATCACGACGGAGCCACCGAGGTCGAAGATGGCCTTGGTCGCTGCCAGGCCGATGCCTTGGCCGGCGCCAGTGACGACAATGGTTCTGCCTTCCAGGCTCATGGGATTGATCATGTGGGGTCTCTCAATGTGAAGAAAGTTAATGAAAAAGTGCCAACAGGCCCGGCTAGCTTAATCGCTCAGCACGTCAGGCAACTTGGATAGCGGAAATCCGTCATAAACGGGAGACGGTGACTTGCGTTTAGGCAGCGCATACCAGGGTCGGGCGGCGGAACTTGCGCCGTCGACACGCACGGTCGTGCCAGAAACGAATGCAGCGCCCTCGGACAACAGGAACACGATGGCGGAGGCCGTTTCGGCTTCCGTGCCAACTCGTCCAAGCGGAACAGAATCGCCATAAGTGCGCAGATACTCGCGTTCGCTTTCCGGGTAATGGTCGAAGCCGGAGGACGCGATGCCACCGGGCGCAACGCCATTGACGCGCACGTTGTAGGGTCCCCATTCGACGGCCGCGGTTTCGGTGAAGTTGACCATGCCAGCGCGCGCGGCGCCGGAGTGCCCCATCATCGGCGTACTGCACCAGTTGTCCATCACGATGTTGACAATGGCGCCGCCATGCGCCTTCATCCATTGCACGAAACATTCGCGTGACATGACGAAGCCGCCGTTGAGATTGCTGCGTATCACGGCGTCCCAGCCGTTGAGCGTGATGTTCTCCAGTTCGGCGCGATATTGGCCGCCCGCGTTATTCACCAAGAAATCGACTCGGCCGAAGCGACGCAATACGGCGGCAACTGTTTCTTTGACCAGAGCTTCGTTGCGAATGTCGCACACGAAGGTGTCGGCCTCGCCGCCAGCGGCTTCGATTTCGGCCTTTACCTGGTCCAGCTTTTCTTGTTTGCGCCCAAGCAATGCGATCCGGGCACCCAAGGAGGAGAGCTCATGCGCGGTGCAGCGACCAATACCGCTGCCGCCGCCGGTGATCAAGGCCACTTGGCCCGCGAACAAATCGGGGCGATAGATGGAGCGATACTTTTGCGTCACGACATTTCCAATTTGTTGATGCGCCGGCAAAAATGGTTGGGGGCGAACAAGCCGCCCCCAAAACCGACGCCGTGTATGTTAGCGGAACTTCGAAAAGTCAGGTTTGCGCTTTTCGGCGAAGGCCTTTTTGCCTTCCATTACTTCATTTGCCGTGCCCCATATTTCGAGTTGCAGGTAAGCCATCTTGGTTTGGTCGAAGATTTGCGCGGTATCACAATTGAAGGACGCCTTGAGTGCCTTGAGCGGGGTTGGGCTCATGGCGGCGACTTCGGCCGCCCATATCTTCGCTTCGGCGAGCGCCTGGCCGACCGGAACCGCCTTGTTGACCAGTCCCAATTCACGCGCTTCCTGAGCGGTGTACTGGGGACACCAGTACCAAATTTTCACGCGTACTCTTCCCGATGCGAAAACTGAAGCATTTCTATTGGTCTCATACCGCATGACCGGAACGCCTGCGGTGTCGCGCTGAGTTCAGCGCTTCTATCGGCATGAGCAATCCTGAAATATCCGGGTGAGCTCTAAGCTGCCGCAGGAACGCTCGTAACAGACGTTCTTGGTTCAGATATTCCGGAAACGAAGCTTGGCGTTGTGATCGTCTGCCGAAGAGCCTGGAAAATGACGCCAATAGTAAGTCGAAGTGTCGTAGGAGGGATGTCGAGCGCCATGTGGAATCGCGCCTGAAAATTTTCTACGCGGGCACTGTGACAATCAGCCCACCGGCCATGGTGATTGCCATCAGCGACAAAGGTGCAACAGTCACGGCAACACTCAACAGTCCGGCACACTTTGGCGTTGGTGTCGTCCACTTGTCTCGGGAAAGTGTTTGTGTCTCACGCTGCTGGGGCTGGCCTACCTAAAAAGCAATCTGTCAGACCATTTGATACATCGCCACGCCAGCGTCATTCAGCTCGCGCCCAATCTCACCACGATGCAGCAGGTAGTTCAGGCAGGCCAGGCTCTCGCCCGTGGCGAGGTTCAGCAGGCTGCCGTCGGTTTCGTCAATGCTGCGTCCGAACAGGGCGGCAAACACATCGATGGCGCGCCGGGGTTCCTTGAGCGTCTTGCGCAAGCGATCCAGCGTGCGTTCCTGCGATGCGGCCAGATAGTCCAGTCGGGCGTGTAGTCCGCGAAAGCAGTCGTTGTGCGATGGCAAGACCAACACATCATCGGGCACCTCGCGTTTGATCTTGGCCAATGACTCCAGCCAGTCATGCATGGGGTCAGCGTCTGGTTCAGTTGGTTGGACCGACACGTTGGAAGAAATACGGGGTAATACCTGGTCGCCTGAAATCAACAACTTCAGTTCCTTGCAGTAGAGGCAGGCATGCTCTGGTGAATGGCCGGTGCCGACGATAACGCGCCAGATGTTGGCGCCGATCCTGACTTCCTCGCCATCCTTGATGCGGTGATAACTTTCAGGCAAGGCATGGATGCGTTTACCAAAGTTGCCAAAGCGGGCCTGGTAGTTTTCAACGGCTCCATCGCTCCAGCCAGCTTTGCGGTAGAACTTAACGCCATCTTCGGGCGCTTCGCGGCCTGTGTCCGCCGTTAGCACGCGGCAGTTCAGGTATTCAAGCCGGGTCATCCACAAACGGCAGTTGAATTTGCGTGTCAGCCAGCCCGCCATGCCGATGTGGTCAGGGTGCATGTGGGTGACAAAGACCCGCGTTAATGGGCGCTGCTCGGTCGTCTTGGCAAACAGCGCGCGCCATGCCGCCAGGGTTTCGTCGGTACGCATGCCGGTGTCAACCACGGTCCAGCCAGTATTGTCTTCAAGGCACCAGACATTGATGTGGTTGAGCGCCATGGGCAGCGGCATGCGCATCCAGACCACGCCGGGTGCGACCTTCAGCACATTGCCCACTTCGGGGGGTTTCTCGAACGGATAAATCAGTTTCGGCTTCTCAAGCCTCTCGCGTTGAAACGGGGTGTCAGTCATGATTGGCGATTTTCGCAAAAATCGGTCAAATTCGCAATGATACCGGACGTACTGCCTTGGGTGCTTTGGCGTGACCACGATGGGCGTTAAGTGACCAAGCTCCATTTTCTGAAAAATTCACGTCGCGGAGGCGAGTCCGAAGTGTCGGAACGGACGATGCAAATAGTCAGCGCGGAAATGCACACTACAGAGGAAGATCGCGGGCAGACAACCACCGCACTACGAATATGACAACGACGAATATGACCACGAAAGGCGATAACGTGTCAACGATACGCTCATATGGAATCACTGGGTTTGGTGGCTACATACCAAGGCTAAGAATGCAGCGGGCGGCCATCGCCGC